>NZ_JBIWJF010000003.1:0-447466 GCF_044764985.1 Kitasatospora sp. NPDC093550 | reverse complement strand
GGACAGCGGCGACGTCGCGTACACCTCGCCGGTGGTCGGGTCGACGATGTCGAGGGTGCGGCCGTCGGCCGCGTCGACGAACTCACCGTTGATGTGGTTGCGCAGTGTGCGAAGCACGGGTGTCACGGTTTCCTCAGCTCTCACGCGCTGGTGATGGACAGGTGTGGGTGGAGGGCGAGCCGGTGCCCGTCCTCGTTGCGCCCGACCACGGTGGTCTCGCGCTCGCGCATGGCCCTTCGATGGTGGGCTTCGCCGGGCTTTCGCCTCTGGCGGTCGCGGTGGGTGCGTGGGCGGGGTCAGGCGCTTTTGTTCAGGGCGAGCAGGCTGACCAGGTCGTAGGCGACGTGGGAGGCTGCGACGGAGGTGATCTCGGCGTGGTCGTAGGCGGGGGCTACCTCGACGACGTCCGCGCCGACGAGGTCGCTGCCGGCCAGGCCGCGCAGGATCTCCAGCAGTTCGCGGGAGGTCAGGCCGCCGGCCTCGGGGGTGCCGGTGCCGGGGGCGTGTGCGGGGTCGAGCACGTCGATGTCGACGGACACGTAGAGCGGGCGGTCGCCGATGCGCTGGCGGAGCGCTTCGACCGCTCGGCCACGCCCCGGCGCAGGACGTCCCCGGCGGTGACGATGCCGAACCCGAGGCGGCGGTCCTCCTCCAGGTCGCGTTTGCCGTAGAGCGGGCCCCGGGTGCCGACGTGGCTGAGCGCCTCGGTGTCGACGATGCCTTCCTCCACGGCGCGGCGGAACGGTGTGCCGTGGGTGTATTCGGCACCGAAGTAGGTGTCCCAGGTGTCCAGGTGCGCGTCGAAGTGCAGGACGGCGATCGGTCCGTGCTTCCTGGCCAGTGCGCGTAGCAGGGGCAGGGCGATGGTGTGGTCGCCGCCGATGGTGACGGGCCGGGCGCCGGCGGTGATCAGTTCCCCGGCGGCGTGCTCGATGGTCTCGATCGCCTCGTGGATGTCGAAGGGGTTGACGGCGATGTCGCCGGCGTCGGCGACTTGTTGCTCGGCGAAGGGCGAGACGTCCAGGGCCGGGTGGTAGGGGCGCAGCAGGCGGCTGGCCTCGCGGACGGCGGAGGGCCCGAACCGGGCGCCGGGCCGGTAGGAGACGCCGCTGTCGAAGGGGACCCCGACCACGGCGACGTCGCAGCGGCCGACCTCGTCGAGGCGGGGCAGGCGGGCGAAGGTGGCGGGGCCGGCGAAGCGCGGGATCCGCGAGGAGTCCACGGGGCCTCGGGGCTCGGTCATGGTGGCTGTTCCTCGATCGTGTGTGGGGATGGGTGGGGGCTGGCACCGCGCGTGCCGCACGGTGGCGGAGGTGAGCGGCGCCGCCTTCGAGGTGTCGGGTCAGGGGGTGCTGGCGAAGAAGAACTTCTTGGAGGGTTCGAGGGTGGTCCAGGTGCCGCGGAAGCCTTTGGGGACGTGGAAGACCTGGCCGGGGCCGAATTCCTTGCGGCCGCCGTGGAGGTCGGTGAGGGCGACGCGGCCGGAGACCATGACGCAGATCTCGTCGTAGGGGTAGGGGTCGAGGAGCAGTTCGCCGGGTTCGCCTTCCCAGCTGCCGCCGAAGAAGGTGCCGGTGTCGTCGGCGAAGGCGCGCCATTCGGTCTCGGTCCAGCCGGGCGAGGCGGTGCCGTCGGGCCACTGGGGGCGGACGGGGTCACCCGCGCCGAGTTCGATGGTGGTGACGGTGTCGATGGTGGTCATCGGCTCTCCTTCTGGAAGCGGTGCAGGACGTTGTGGGTGATGCGTTCGGTGAAGGGGTCGCGGTGGATGAGGCCGCTGACCCATTCGCAGGTGCCGGCGTTGAAGACGGTGCCGGCGCCGCGGGTGAAGACGCCGATCATCGCGGCGCCGTAGCGGGCGTCGCGGCGGAACTCCGGAGGGTTGCCGTCGTACATGGCCTCCAGCAGCAGCTTCGCTTCGGTTTCGGAGGCGCCGAGGGGGACGTGGCCGCCCCAGCGGTCGGTCTCGCCGGCCACGGCGGGCGCCATGGCGAGGATCTCCAGGGTGTCGGGGGCGCCGTCCTCGCCGGTGGGGTAGGGCAGGCCCTTGCGGAAGGTGTAGTCGACGCCGTCGACCTCGAAGGCGACGATGCAGGCGTCTCCGTCGCCGAACACGTCGCCGTAGTAGAGGTCGGTGCCCTCGAAGGCCCAGTGGTCGGGGCGGTAGACGGTGTAGCCGCCGCTGGAGCGGGGGGTGGCCGAGCCGTAGCGGGCGTAGACGCCGCCGAGGCCGGTCAGGCCCATGGTCGCCGCGGCGGGGCGGTCGAGCTTGGGGTGGTCCCAGGCGGTGGTGTCCAGGTGTGGTTCGGTGGCGCTGACGGGGTCGACGCCGGGGATCTTGTAGCAGACCTGGGTGGCGCCGTCGTCCTCCAGGCGGACCTGCCAGATGTAGTTGCCGCCGAAACGGGCCAGGTTGCCGCCGCGGTCCACGAAGGCGTCGACGGCGTCGCGCATCGGGCGGGTCCAGTACTCGTCGTGGCCGACGATGACGAGGCAGTCGTAGCCGTCCAGTCGTTCGGGCTCGAAGTGCACGTCGTGCTGGGTGAGGTAGTCGAGTCGGTGGCCGTGCTGCTCGGCCCAGACGACGAACGGCCGTTCGTAGGTCGCCCACAGGGCGTCGGCGTGGTGGCGTGAGTAGCCCTGGGCGTGGGCCCATTCGTAGGACTGGTGGCGCGGCTGCCAGCCGATGGGCGGGCGGCCGGTGTGGCGGTTGCGGGGGGCTCCTTCGGGCTTGCGGAGCATGCCCCGGGCGATCGGGCGCAGCGCGGACTGGCGGGGGGTGGGGAGGTCGGTGTACGGGTCGTCACCCAGGCCCCGGTAGGCGTTGGCACCGCCCCAGTCGTTGTAGGCGAGCATGGTGCTGGTGGTGAGGATCAGTGCGGTGCGGGCGCTCGGCTGCGGGGAGCGGACGACGAAGAAGTGCTCGCGTTCGTGGCGGCGGCCCTGCTCGTCCGTGATGCCGACGATGACGAGGTAGAAGCCGGAGGACCAGGCGGGGCCGACCGGGATGGTGAGGGCGACGGGCCAGCCGCAGCCGGCCGCATAGGCGTCGGCGGGGGTGGGGTGCGCCTTCCCGGGCAGGTTGTCGAGGTGCAGGACGGTCGTCGGTTCGGCGCCGTCGCGCACGACGCGCAGGTCGTAGTGGTCGGCGGTGGTGTGGACGTGCAGGGCCACCTCCTGGCCGGGGTCGTAGGAGAAGCGGTCGGTGTAACACCAGATCTCCGTGAGGGCGGGGTCGTTCAGCGGCCGTTCGGGCTGCCAGCCGGGGATCGACCAGGCGGCTCGGGGTGCGGGGGGCATCGGGTCCTCTTGTGGTCGGGGCTGTCGGGGCTGTCGTGGATCCGACGGGGCGCAGGGCACGTGTGTCTACGCGGGCGCGACCGGCCCGGCGTCGGACTGTGGGTCGGGGTCGCTCAGTCTTCGGTAGACGTCCGGGCGGTTGGCGCGCAGCCACAGCGCTCGGGCGCAGCCGGCGATCAGGCCGGCCATCAGCGGGCTGAGGACCAGGGCGTTGCCACCGGCCCCGGTCAGGCCGGTGAGCAGGGACATCTTCGTGACGACCAGCACGGCGACGGCGGTGAGCAGGACGGCGGACAGGGCCGGCGCCACCAGGCGCTGCCACAGCGACTCGCCGGAGCGCAGCCGTCCCAGGTAGCGGATGACCGCGATGCTGGTGGCGATCTCCAGGAGCAGGACGCCCACCAGGGTCGGGGTGTTGGTCCACACCACGATCTGGGTGTAGGGGTCGAGTGAGGTCAGGCCGAAGCCGGTCACCGCGGCGACCACCAGGCCGGTGTGGACGAGGCCGGCGGTGCTGGGGGTCCGGGTGCGCGGGTTGGTGCGGGCGAAGGCGGCGGGCAGGATGCCGTCACGCCCCAGTGAGAACAGGTAGCGGCAGCCGGCGTTCTGCAGTGCGAGGACTCCGGCGAGGAAGCTGGTCACGATGAGCAGCCGCATGACGGAGGTCATCGCGCCGCCGACGTATTCGGTGTTGAGGTCGAACACCAGGTCGGCGGGATCCTGGGCCAGCAGTGCGGTCAGGCGGTGCGGGCCGGCGGCCATCAGGATGATCCAGGAGACGAAGGTGTAGAGCACGGCCAGGATTGCGACCGCGAGATAGGTGGCGCGCGGGACGGTGCGGGGCGCGTCGCGGGCCTCCTCGCTGTAGATCGCGGTCTGCTCGAAGCCGATGTAGACCACGAACGTGATCACGAACAGGCCGGCGACGCCCGGCGTCATCAGGTGGGCGGGGTTGAAGCTCTGCGCGGTCAGGCCCTCGTGGCCGCCTTGGGCGAGCACGGCGACTGCCAGGACGAGCAGCACCCCGATCTCGGCGACCAGCAGCAGGGCCAGGACCCGCGCACCGATGTCGACCTTCAGGTAGGAAAGCAGGGCGATCAGCAGCAGCAGCGCGACCGCGCACATCTGCCAGGGCACGGTGAACCCGGTCAGAACGCGCAGCACGTCGGCCGCGAACAGCCCGGCCACCGCGCCGAAGCCGATCTGCCCGAGCGCGTAGGCCAGGTAGGCGATCAGCGCCGCGCCCGCACCGGCGACGGGGCCCAGGCCGCGGCTGATGTAGGCGTAGAACGCTCCGCTGTTGCGCATGTGTCTGCTCATGGCGGTGAACCCCACGGCGAACAGGGCGAACACCGCCCCGGCGATCAGATACCCGGTAGGGGCGGCGACCCCGCCCAGCAGGAACGCCAGCGCGGAGAACCCGGCCATCACCGTCAGTGGGGCGGCGGCCGACAGGACGAAGAACACCAGGTCCCGCACGCCGACCGCGTCCGCGCGCAACGCGGTGTCGCGGTGGCCGCCGGCGGGGCCCGGCGGGACGGAGGGCCCGGTGGGCGGGTTCGGAGGATTCACGCTGTTCTCCCTGTCGAGGCGCGGAAGAGATCCAGGAAGCACGACTGGGCTCTTCCCGAGCGAGCATCAGGCGGGGGGCGGCCCCGCGGCGGGGCGACGTGCCGGAAATGCCTGTCCCCCCACAATGCACAAACGTTTAAGCAGCGTCAATAGACCGTTGCCTAAACGTTTGCGCACCGCGTCCGCGGTGTATCCATCCGTGGCCTGAAAGGGTCGAGAGTTAGGCCTTGACTCCCCGCGCTGGCGCCCTGGCCGGGCCTGGCGCTCGCTCGTCCGGCAAGCGGGGGCGCGTGCGCCGGCGGTGGAAGTTGTCGGGTGCGTGTTCCGGTGCTGGGCCGCCGACCAGCGCCGCATTGCCGGCGCGCGGCCGATCCCGGGCGGCGGCGTGGCCGCTGGAAGAAGGCGACCTTCGGCCGTGTGCCGGATTTCCCTCCGTGGGCGGGGCTGCGGACTCGGGGCGGGAAGGGCAGCGTTCCGCAGCGCTGTGGCGGAGGGGCGCGCGGCACTGCGGGGCGGTCCCGAGGCCCGCTGGCCGCGTTAGGCCAGGCCTGGCGGGGAGGGCGGGCGCCTGGCTTCGAGCAGGGTCCGGCGGTGCCGCATTGGGGCTGTGCGGCCGGTCAGCAACTGCTCGGCACCCCGTCGTCCGCCCGTACGAGCCGCGGTAGTGCGGCTCGGCCCGCGCCACGCTGGGCCCCGGGTGCCGACCCGGGCTGCGGGCGGGTGTGGATCACGCTTCCTGCTGTGCGGGCGTGCGCTGGGTGCTGGCGCGGATGCGCAGGTCGACCGGGGTGATGACGGGCGCTTGCGGCTGTTCGCCGCCCAGGAGCGCGAGGAGCAGTTCCACGGCGGCCCTGGCCTGCAGGCGCGGGTACATCTCGACGGCCGTGATCGGCGGGTCGATCGCCTGGAGGGACGGTTCGTCGAGGTCTTGGGCGATGAGCAGGTCCTCGGGGGTGCGCAGGCCGAGGTCGCGGGCGGCGCGCCGGGTGCCGGCGCCGAAGCCGAGGCCGAGGCCGAGGATCGCGTCGGGCCGGTCCGGGGCGGTGAGCTCGCGGCGGGCGACCCGGCAGGCGGCGTCGGCGAGGCCCGCCGCCGTGCTGGCGCCCGCCAGGGGGACCTGGGCGGTGCCGGGGGTCATGCCGTGTTCGGCGCACCAGTGCCGGTAGGCGTCGACGGACAACCGGGTCCATTCCCACGCGGCGTCAGGGACCAGGAGGTGGATGCGGGTGGCGCCCTGGTGGGCGAGGTGGTCCAGCAGCTGCCGCACGGTGCTGCCGGGGTCGGGTGCGACGTAGTGCGGCACGAGCCCGCCGGTGCTCTGGCCCAGGGCGACCAGGGGGATGCCGAGTGAGGCGAGGACCGGGAGCCGGGGGTCGCCGCCTTCCGGGTCCATGACGATGATCCCGTCGACCGGCAGCTTGGCCAGCTGGGCCGGGTCGCTCGGGGCCGGGAGCAGCAGCAGGGCGTGGTCGGCGCGGAAGGCGGCGTCGGCGGCGGCGATGGCGACCTGACTGTGCCAGTCGAGGGACAGCAGTTCGCCGGGTGAGGTCTGCGGTGGACTCGGCATGAGCAGGCCCAGGGTGGCGCTGCGGCCGGACTTCAGGCGGCGGGCGGCCTGATTGGCCGTGTAGCCGAGGCGGTCGGCGGTCTCGCGGATCCGCGCACGTGTGGTGGCGTCGACGCGGCCCTTGCCGTTGAGCGCGTAGGACACCGTGCCCACGGAAACCCCGCACGCGGCTGCCACGTCCTTCAATGTCGGCCGTCGCCCCACCATCGGTCCCCTCGCTGCCTGCCGGTCCGGATCGGATGGATACAGGCTAACGCACAAACGTTTAGGCGAGGCTATTGACAGCGCTTAAACGTTTGTGCACCGTGGAAGGGAAGGCGCTCCGCGAGCCAGTAGCGAGTCCCGGAGCCCACCGTCCGCCCTCCGAGGCACCTCACCTCGGACCGCGACCCCGCTTCACCGCACCGCACCCGAAGGACGCGCCATGCACACCACCGGCCCCGCTCCCTGCGCGGTGTACCTGCGCTGCTACCCGGCCGACCACTGGACCTTGGACACGCAGCAGCGCCGCCTGCGCGCCTGGGCGCTGGAGGACGGTCTGGCCGAGCCGGCGTACTTCTGCGACAACGGCGTCCCCTCCCGCAGCGCCAAGCCGCGCCTGCGCGACCTGCTGGAGGCGGCCCGCCTGGGCTGGATCCGCCACGTCCTGGTGCCCGGCCTGTTCGTCTTCGACCTCGACGACCAGCGGGCCGCCACCATCGCCGCGGCCCTGCAGGAACAGGGCGTGCTCATTCACATCTGGCCGGGCGACGGACCCTCCCGCACCTACACCCAGGCCCGGCCGCCCGCCACCGCGCGCACCGCCGAGCCCTTCCTGCCGGTACTGGCGGGGACGATGGCCGGGTGACGCTCCACCTGGACCCCGCCGACCCCGCGTTCGCCCGCGACCCCCATGCCTTCTACGCCGCCGTGCGCGAGCTCGGCCCCGCTACCCGGGTGACCCTGGCCAACGGGACCGACGCCTGGCTGGTGACCGGCTACCACCAGGCGCGCGCCGTCCTCACCGACCCGCGGTTGTCCAATGTCCCGGCTCCGCAGACGGCCCGGCACACATCCGCGGCCCCGTCGACGGAAAGCCCGCCGCAGGCACGCTCCGCGCAGCGGTCCGTGCTGGAGCGCCACATGCTCAACGCCGACGCCGACGAGCACCGCCGCCTGCGCCGTCTGGCCGCGCCCGCCTTCACACCCCGGCGCGTCGATGCCGTCGCTGCACGGATCGGCCACCTCGCCGACACCGTGATCGGCGGCCTCACCGCCAAGCTGCGCCAAAAGGCCGACGCCGACCTCGTCGACGACTTCGCCTTCCCACTGCCCGTCCTGGTGATCAGCGACATCCTGGGCGTGCCCGAAGCGGACCGCCTCGACCTGCGCGCCTGGACCTACCGGGTGGGCTCACCCGCCGCGACCCTGCCCTCCGGCCAGGCCGCCCGCGCCTGGCAGAGCCTGCACGGCTACTTCACCCACCTCATCGCCCGCAAACGACGCCACCCCGGCGACGACCTGCTCAGCCTGCTCACCCACGACCGCACCCCCCAGGCGCCCGACGACGGCGAACTGCTCGCCATGGCCTTCCTCCTGCTGTTCGCCGGCTACGAGACGACCATGAACCTCCTCGCCTCGGCCACGCTGCTCCTGCTCACCCACTCCGAGGAACTCCTCGCCGCCCGCACCGCGGGCGACCCCGGCTGGAGCGCCGTGATCGAGGAGACACTGCGCCACGCCAGCCCCCTGGAGGGCGCGACCTGGCGAAGGACCACGGAGCCGGTGGACCTCGGCGGGACCGTCATCCCCGCCGGCGCCTCCGTCCTGGCGGTGCTGGCCGCCGCCAACCGCGACCCGCGCGTGTTCGCCGCCCCTCACACCTTCCGGCCCCGCCGCTACGCTCCGGGCAACCGGACGGCTCCTGCGCATCTGGCCTTCGGACACGGCCCCCACGTGTGCCTGGGCGCGCGCCTGGCCCGTCTGGAGGCCGGCATCGCCCTGCCGCGGCTCTTCGCCGCTCTGCCCTCCCTGCGCCTGGCCACCGCCCCCGCCGTCCTGCCGTGGCGGCCCGGCCTGCTCGTCCGTGGTCCCCTTACGCTCCCGGTGCGGCTCGCCTGACGCCCGGGACTCCCGCAGGGGAAGGCACCCGCACCCGCACGGCTTCCCATCGTCCCTGGGGCCCGCCCGGGCGGGCCCCAGGGGCTCCGCCGTGCCGGAGCCCCTGGGGGCCTCCGGCACGGCGGCTGGAGGGATCCTAGGCGGGCCGGGTGAGCTGCTCGAGGACCTCGACGGCCCGCTCGGCGTTCTCGTACGGCACGAACAGGTGGTCGTGGTGGAAGGCCGCGACCACGTTGCAGCTGATCCCCGCGTCGGCCAGCGCCCGCGAGACGGCTGCCGTGAGCCCCACCGCGGCGAGCGAGGAGTGGATGCGCAGGGTGATCCACCCGGCGACGTAGTCGTATGCCAGACCGCTGCGGTCCGCCTCCTCCTGGCGGGCGACGATCGTCAGCCCCTCGTCCTCCACGGCCGTCACCACCGGGACGACTCCCGCGGGCACGACGTGGTCGGCGACCGTGCTGAACACGTATGCGCCACTGTGCAGTTCAGGCCGCATGCCCCTCAGTAGGGCGTGCAGGTCGGTCTCTCCGGACATGGGTATTCTCCATCGGTTCGAGAAGGGTGTGACCGTGCGTTCGCGGGGCCGGACGCCGGCACGCGACGCGATCGGCCGCCACCGCAGCGGTGAGGGACAGGCGGACAGCCGCAGTCAGCGGCGATCGGGCCAGAGGTCCTGGCCGGCAGGCGCCGTTCCCGCAACGGGACGTGACGCGGCAGCCGCGGCAATCGTGAGGAAGGCCCGCCGTCCGTGAGGGGCGGCAGGGCGAAGCAGGGACATGAGGTGATGCGCGCCGTCTTCGCTCGGCCGGGTACGGCTGCGCGCTCGTCCGGGGCGGAGACACGATTGATCCGCCGCCGGGAGCCTACCCCCGGTGTGCCGTCCGAGCCTGTGCGAACGTCACGCGCTCGGGGAGCCGGGGGCGGTGCTCAGGTCGAGGTGCGGTAGGCGCGGGTGAAGCGTTCCAGTGGGTCGCCGTCGAGGTGCCAGGGCCACCGGGTCGCAAGGCCTTTGGTGGCGCGCACGACGGCTGCGGCCTCCTCAGCTCGGGCCGCTTTGACGAGCGCGTAGGCCAGAGTGTTGAGATCGGCCAGAGCGGCTGCGTGGGTGAGGAAGCCCTTCTGGGGCCAGAGCGCGGCTGACCGGGCGAGGGCCCGGGCGGCGGCCGGTTGGTTGAGGAGGTCGCGGCTGCTGAGCGCGGTGAGCCCCTCGGCGGCCAGGGCGCGCTGGTAGCGCTGGACCAGAACGGTCACCTCCAGACCGGTGGTGGGCGCCCCGGCGGGCATGGCCGCGCGCATCTCGTCGAGAAGGTCCATCATCCGGGCGGTCGATCCGCACTCCTGCGGTGACGAGTAGGCCAGGATCTGGAGGTGGGCTTCGCGGTTCCACGGATCCCTCGCCCTGATCTCGCGCCACACGACGTCCACCTCCCGGGGAGGGCGGCGCTCCAGCCGCAGGACGCCGAGCAGCAGGACCCAGGGCAGGGGGTCCTCAGGGAGGAGTTCGGCCGCGCGGCGGCCCAGTGCGCGGATGCCGGTGCTGTCGGTGAACGAGGGGGCCGCCTGCAGGGTGACGAGATCCGACCAGCCCTGCAGGAGCAGCGCTCCCGGGTCGTCGGGCCGGTACCGCATCCAGGTCCTCGTGGCGCCCTGGCCCAGGGTTTCGGCCAGGACCTTGATGCGGTGCATCTTGCGGTCCCAGTCCTGGCGGGCGCCGTGGATCACGTGCTCCAGGAGGGGCACCACGAGATCGTGCTGGGTGCGGGCCTGCACACCGGACAGCCGCTGCAGGACGACTCCGAGGGCTCTGTCGTCGAGCTCGGGCGCCAGCCGAGGCCTCACCCGGGATGTGAACAGGGGCATGGGTGGGTCGCCTTCTTCCTTCTTCCTTGCAGTCCTGGGACAGGCAGGGCCTCGAATGAGCTGCCGGTTCGACCGCCGGCACCGGGGCGGTGGAGGAGAGGTCCTGGACCGCCCTGATGGGCGAGCCGGTGCTTGGTGTGCCCGGATCGGGCAGTGCCGGATCGGCTTTCGCCTGCTTCTCGGCCGGTGCGTGGGCCTCGCCGCCGAGTGAGGGCGACCACGGCGTGTTTGCGGTATCCGTACCGGCCGGCGCCTTACCCGGCGGTCAACCGGGGGGCTTTGCGGATGTGTTGCCTCCACACGCCCAGGGGGAGGCCGAGAAGGATGATGGCGACCGGCAGCAGGGTGCGGAAGCGGCCGTTGGAGGCGTCGAAGGCGAAACTCGGGGTGCTGGTCCAGTTGAGATAGGCCAGGTAGACGCCGAGCGCTGCGAGGACGAGCCCTGACAGCAGCGGTACGGCGACCGAGCCCAGCAGCGTGCGCAGGTCCCGTCGCCCGGCGCGCGCGAAGAGGACGGCGCACGCGATCCCGGTCAGCGCGTAGTAACCGGAAATCAGGATGCCCACGGCTGTCACCGCACCGACGACGACGGTGGCTACGGGCCCCAGCGCCAGGGAGAGCACGGTCAGGGCGGCCGCGAACGCGGTGATCAGCGCGGTGCCGTGCGCAGGGGTCAGGTGCGTGGGGTGCAGCTTCGCCCACACCGGGCTCAGCACACCCTCGCGTGCCATCGCCAGCGTCTGGCGCGCTGTGGCGATGAGTACCGCCAGGATGACGGAAACCGTGCAGAGGAACAGCACCACGCTGGCGACCACCTTGCCCGTCGTACCGGCCAGCTGACCACCGATGTAGGGCAGGGCGGCGCCGCCGTGCTCCACCAGTTCCTGCGGAGTGGTGGCCTTCTGGAAGGCCACGGACGCCAGCAGGAACATCGCCAGGACCACCAGCAGCGCGATGAAGCCCACCCGCGAGGAGGTGCGCCGGTCGACGGTCTCCTCGGTGACGAGGAAGGCGGCCTCCCAGCCCCAGTAAAGGAAGACCGAGAGGACGACGCCGGTGGCCAGTGCGGCCGGCGATCCGAAGACGGCCGGGGAGAACCAGGTCCAGCTGAACGGCGTCGTGTCCGCCGCTACGAGGGCCCAGCCGCAGAACAGCGTGACGGTAGCGGCCTCGACCACCACGAGCACCTTCTGGAACCGAGCTGCGGCCTCCACCCCGTACGCCGCCAGCCACGCGAGAGCACCCAGCGCGAGGACGCCGAAGGTGACCGCCGCTGCGCGGGAAGCCCCCGCGGCACTCGCGAGGCCCAGCGCGTCCAACGCCCGCATGCCGTAGGTCCCCAGCAGAGAGGTGGTGTAGGACAGCAGGATCACGTTGGAGGCGACGATCACCCAGCCGATGAGGTAGCCCCACCACGGCCCCAGCACCCTGCCGACCCAGATGTAGGCCGCTCCGCAGTTCGGTTCGTACTCGTTGAGCCGGGCATAGGCCACGGCGATGCCGATGATCGGCAGGAACGCCAGGAGGAACGCGGCGGGCAGTCCGGGAGCGGCGATCGCCGACCCGATGATGCCCAGACCCACCCCGATCGACAGGGAGGGGCTGATGTTGGACAGGGCGATGGCGACACCGTCGCCGACGCCGAGGACCTTCGCTACGGTGACCGGCTCCGCATGGGCCGGTGCACTCCTGTCGGCGGAGAGGCGGGAGGGCATGAGAACTCACAGGAATCGAAGGAGACGCGACGGGGAATCGCTTGGCGGCGGTTCGCGGAAGGCGGCCTGCCGGCGAGGGCGGCGCGGGCCCTTGCGTTCCGCGGCTCTCCTCGGTCGGAGGAGAGCCGCCCCGGGAGCGGCCCGCCGGTATCGGAAACCGGGAGCGCCGGTGCCGCAGGAGCAGCGGATCCGGCACTGCCCCGGCCCTGCGCGGCAGCAGCGTCGCACTGCGACCACTCCGAAGTCAACGGTGTTGACACCTGTGGTGGCTTCGAGGCCTGGTTCGGCTGTTGGCGGTTCCCCGGCCCGGAGCCGCCCTGGCGACAGGCGCACTCCGCCGCTGCGAGAACGGACAGGTGCCGAACGGTCGAGCGGGCGACCGTGCCCCGGGGGCCCGCCGGGGCGTCGGTCCGGTCGTGCGGCGAACTGTTCAGGGGAGGCGGTGCGGCCCGTGCCGCACCGCCGAAGGGTGGACGGATCGTCGGCGCCGTGATGGAGATCATCGGCGGCGCGACAGGCTCCCCGTGCCGCAGACCGCCTGCTGGTGGCCGTTCGCTATGACGGGGAGGGTGCCTGCGCGGCGACGGCGTCGAGCATCAGGTCCAGGGCGAACAGGAAGCTCGCTTCGTTGTCGACTGCGACCAGGTACGGCGCGGCGGCGGCCAGGTGCGGGTAGCTGGCGGCCGGGACCGCCGCGTACGCGTCGGCCCAGGCGGACTGGTCCTTCTGCCGCATCCGCTCGTCGAGGGTGCGGTAGGTGGCGTCCATGCACGACCAGGCCAGGACGAAGTCGGCCAGGGCGCGGTAGTGGCGGACGGCCTCATCGGGAGCGAAGCCGGCTTCGCCGAGTGCGGCGAGGATGATCTCGATCACTCTCATCTCCGCCGGCCGCCTGGTGACGCGGATGGCGGCCAGAACGGCGGCGTGCGGGTGGGCGAGATAGACCTTGCGATGGCGCACGGCCAGGGTGCGCAGGGTGTGGCGCCAGTCGCCGGTCGGCTCGAATCCCTCGATGCTTTCCTCCAGCAGGCGGTCGGCCACCGCGAGCAGCAGCTCGTCCTTGTTGCGGAAGTGCCGGTAGAGCGCTGTCGGGTCCGCGCCCAGGTGGCCACCGATACGGCGGAACGTCAGGGCGTTCGCGCCCTCGGTGTCCAGCAGCTCCAAGCAGGAATCGATGATCGCCGCCGCGCTGAGCGAGGGCCTTGGCCGCTTTGACACGCCGCCCTTCCCCCGCCTCACCCCTGTGTCCTGCCTTCCGCCGGCCGTTCCTGGCGCCATCGTGCCTCCCCTTGTGTGGATCAGTCCATTGTGACGCGGTCGGCCTGCACTTCCCGCCGGAGGAGCCGAAGTGGGAAAACGTAGTTGTCAACGCCGTTGACTCCGGTGTGGCGGCGATGAGACGCTGCGGCAAGCGCCCCTCGCTCTGCCCGGACCGCCGAGTGCAGAAGGCGTCGCGGGTCGGCCGACTCTACGGGGCGAAGCCCTGCCCGTCCCTGGCCCTCCTCTTGCCGTGGGCGGCCGGCAGATGCCGAGTACCGCGGCGGCCCCCTCTGTCCGCAGACCGGTGGGGGCGCCAGCGCCACGCGCAGCACGCCACCACGAACACCCCGCCGGAACGCACCCCGACGAAGGACGACCGCATGACGAATCTGACGCACTTCCTGACCCGCTCCGCCCGGAGAGATCCGCATCAGGTCGCCCTTTCCCTGGGATCCAGCACGGTGACGTACGGGCAACTGGACGACGTCTCGGCCCGCATCGCCGGAGACCTGCGGGCCGCAGGCCTCCAGCCCGGGCAGCGCATCGCCCTCATGCTGCCCAACACCCCGGCTTTCGTCGCGCTCTACTACGGCGTCCTGCGCGCGGGCGGCATCGTGGTCCCGGTCAATCCCCTGCTGAAGGAACGCGAGGTCCGCCACTACCTGAACGACTCGGGCGCCGCCCTCGTCTACACCTGGGGGCCCGGCGAGGAAGCCGCCGCGGCCGCCGCGGCCTGCGGCACCCGCCATATCGCCCTGGACGCCGACCCCGCTGTGCTGCCCGCCACCATCTCCGAACCCTTGGCCGAACCCGACGCCCGGAAGGGCGACGACACCGCCGTCATCATCTACACCTCCGGGACCAGCGGCCGTCCCAAGGGCGCTGAACTCAGCCACACGGCACTGGCTTCCAACGTGGTCACCGTCGCCGAGACGCTGCTGCGCCTCACACCCGACGACGTGGTCCTGGGCTGCTTGCCGCTGTTCCACATCTTCGGCCAGTCCTGCGCCATGAACGCCGCCGTCTTCACCGGCGCCACCCTGCGCCTCGTACCGCGCTTCGCACCGGACCACATCCTTGACGTCCTCACGACCGAAGACGTCACCGTTTTCGAGGGCGTGCCCACCATGTACGCGGCGCTACTGCACCGCCCCCACCTCTCGACCGGCGGCCCCAACACCCTGCGCTTGGCCGTCACCGGCGGCGCGGCCCTGCCGGTCGAAATCCTCCGTGGCGCCGAGAAGGCCCTGGGGTGCCCGATCCTGGAAGGTTTCGGCATGTCGGAGACCTCACCGGTGGTCTCCTTCAACCACCCCGACCGGCCCGCCAAGCCCGGCTCCATCGGCACCCCCGTCCGCCACGTCGAGATGCGAGTGCTCGCCACCGACGGAAACGACGCCCCCGACGGCGAGGTGGGCGAACTCGCCGTCCGCGGCCCGAACCTCATGAAGGGCTACTGGAACCTCCCCGAGGAGACGAAGGCCGCGATCCCTGACGGCTGGCTGCGTACCGGCGACCTCGCACGCAAGGACGAGGACGGCTACTACTACATCGTCGACCGCAAGAAAGACATGATCATCCGTGGCGGCTACAACATCTACCCCCGCGAGATCGAAGAAGTCCTCTACGAACACCCCGCGGTCGCCGAAGCCGCAGTCATCGGCATACCGGACGACTACCTCGGTGAGGAAGTGGCAGCCTGCGTCGTCCTCCGCCCCGGGGCGGAAGCCACCGCCGACGAACTGATCGCCTTCGTCCAAGGCCGCGTCGCCCCGTACAAGTATCCGCGCCGCGTGTGGCTGTCCCAGGCACTGCCGAAGGGCCCCACAGGCAAGATCCTCAAGCGCGAGATCATCCCGCCCGCCCCCTGACCCCGCTTGCACTGACGGTCCACGCCCACTGGTCGGTGGCCGCCCGGCGGCGCTCCCCGCAGCCTGTCGATGCTCGCGAACAGCCGGGGACACGTTCCACAAGCGGGCCCAGACCCGCCGACCAGGAGAGGAAGGACCCGTCGATGACCGCCGGCCGCCGGCCCGCACAGGGTGCGCCGCAGCTCGAGGCCACCTTACGCACCGGGCCGTTCCACGAAGCCCTGCAGGCGGCTGTCGCGGCACGTGGCCTGACTCTGCAGAATCTGCAGACCCGCCTGGCACGCCGCGGGATACCCGTGGCGGTCGCCACCCTCAGCTACTGGCAGCGAGGCGAGCGGCACCCCGCCAGCACTCAGTCACTGCGGGCGGTCCACGCACTGGAACAGATCCTCGAACTGCCCCCGCAATCCCTCACCAGGCTCCTGACCCCCCAGCACAGGCCCCTGCCGACTGACGACCCCCCGCTGTCACTGACCGCCCGCCGGCGCCTGAACTCCTGGTACGGCGTCCTCGTACCAGTCTTCAGAACCCTCGGCATACCCCCGGACTCCGGTGTGCAGACCGTATGCCATCTGGAACGGCTGCATGTCGGTGCCGGACGTGGCCTCGTGCGCCGCGACTCGCAACACGTCGTTCGCGCTCAGCAGGATGGCCCCGACCGCTACCTCGCCATCTACCAGGGCGAACACGGCACCGACATCGACCAGGTGACCGTGCGAGCCGAGGAGAACTGCCGGCTCGGCCGCATACGACGCGACCCCGTAGCGCGCCTGCTCGTCGCCGAGCTGCTGTTCGACCGGCGGCTGCGCCGGGCGGAGACGCATCTGTTCGCCTACGGCTTCGGCGAGCCGGAAACCAGCGGACCCAGCGATGGCTTCCAGCGCCGCTTTCCCACGCCGGTCCACCAGTACGTCCTGCAGGCGACGTTTCACGACGCCGCTCTGCCCGTCCGGTGCCGGACCGTGTCGGGCGCCGGTTCTGTCCCCCCGCGCGCTGCGGAAGAGTTGACGCTCGACGGCCGCCACAGCGTCCACCTGTCGTTGTCAGGTGTCGAGCCGGGAACCGTGGGACTGGCCTGGCAATGGGAATAGGCCCGCCCGGTGTGAGGAGGCCCCGGCTCACTGCCGGCTCGCCACGTCCCGCAGATCCCCGCGACCGACGCCTGGGGCTGCGCGCCGCCACGAGGCGTGACCCGGCGCTGGTCCATAGCTGCCATGGACGCGGCCGTGTGGAATTCCACATCCCAAGCGAGCGGAAAGGACTCGGGCTCCTGCCCGCTGATCCAGTGGCCGCCTGGGCCCGGCGGGCAGCCGGAGTCCGGTCCGGCGGAGGCGTTCACGCTAGCCGAAGCGGTTTTCACATCGCTTCGCCCACCCGGCTCGGCCGCCGTTGCTGATGAGGGATCACCAGCTGGATGCTGTGAATGTTCGCGGACTTCACCCCCCCGGGTCCGCGCACGCGGGTGAGCCGGCCCCCCGCTCGGCACACCCGCCTCTCCTCTCATCTGTCCCGCATCCGTTCTGGAGCGTTCCCGTGTTCACTTCCTTGCCCAGCCACGCCTGGCTGGCGAAGGCCGCCCGTGCCGCATCCGCGGCATGCCTCATACCGGTGCTGACGTTCGCAGCCGCCGCCCCGGCCGCGGCGCAGCCCCGTACGCTCGGTATCGAGATGCAGGTCCAGGAGCACGACCAGTGGTGCTGGGCCGCCTCCGGCAACACGATCGCCGCCTGGTACGGCTACAGCTACACGCAGAACCAGTTCTGCAACATGGCGTTCCGCCAGCCGCTCACCGCCGACTGCCCCAACCGGCAGGCCAATCTCGGCAACGTCCAGACGGCTTTGAACACCATCGGTCTCAACCCAGGCCGCCGCGTCGACGGCCAGCTTCCCTACGAGACGCTGGCGCAGGAGGTCGACGCCAACCGTCCCGTCGAGACCCGGATCCAGTGGGCGGCCGGAGGCGGCCACATGCAGCTGCTGTACGGCTATGACCGGGAGAAGAACTGGGTGTACTGGGCTGACCCGTGGCCCACCGCCCCCTACCGGTACAACTGGCAGCCCTACGACTACTACCGGTCCAACGACGACTTCCGGTGGACCGAGTCGCTCTACCGGATCGGAGCCTGATCCGCCATGACGATGTCGCCCTCGGGCGCGGCCCGCACCCTCGCCCCCCTGGTCCTGCCCATCCTCGCGCCCGCCTTCGCGCTCGCGGCGGCCGCCCCAGCCCACGCCCAGAGCACCCCCGTCCCGGCCACAGCATCGGCCGCGGATCTGAGCGCAGCCCGCCAAGCCGCCCAGGACCCGCAACTCCTCGACACCCTCGGCCGGTTCTTCGCCCGCAAAGGCGTGCCGCCCACCGGCCCCGCCACCGACGAGGAAGTCCTCGCCGCCAAGGCCGCAGCCCCGGCTCTGACCGGAGCCACCATCCCGGTCTACCACCTGGACCCGGCGTTCGTCACCGGAACACCCGGCACCCAGCCGGCGAAGCTGGTGTATCTCGCCACCAAGGCCGTCTCGGCCGACGGGCAGGCCGCCACCGTCTGGACGGCACCGCGCGACGGCAGCTGGCGCGTCGTCAACATTGCTTCCGGAAGCGAGGAGGAGGACTACGCCGCCCGCGCCGACGGCGCAACGGTGTTCACCGAACCGCAGATCCACGCCACGTACGCCGTCCACGGCGACCACGTCCTGCCGTTGAACGCCGAAGCCGCCCGGTCAATCGGCGCCGACGGCACCACCCTGGCCTTCTACCAGCGCTTGGTCCGGCACCGGTATGCCGACAAGCTCCCTGGCTCGGCCTACGACCGGGCGGGCATAGGGGGCGGGTTCTCACCCGACGACCGACCGGCCGCGCGCTTCGCCACCGCCTCTCCAGCGCCCGTCGGCGCCGTCGGTCCCGCCGGCGCCGGCACGGCGGCCCTCGCAACGGTCCTCCTGGCGTCCCTGCTCGTCCGCCGACGCGCACGCCGCGCGTAGTACCTGGCCGCTCATCGGCATGGCCTGCGCGAATCCGCCCGTCCGGGCCCAGGTCCCGCTCGCCGGGGCTGCGGCCGTGGGAGTGCTCTGTCGACCGGGCTCGGTCCGCTTGGGGCCGCGTCGGGCGGCCCGGACGTGGCTGGAGTCGATCACCGCCCGGGACCAGCCTGCCGACCAAGATCGTCGAGCCCAAGAGTGCAGTTCGACTCATTCTGAAACGATCAGTCAGACCTCGCCGAGGGGGATGTTCGGGTTCGCCAGCCGGTCGGCGTCCACCATGCGCTTGGAGACGATCAGGTTGCGGATCGGGTCGGTGACGTCCCAGATGTTCATGTTCATCCCGGCGAGCACCCGGCCGTCCTTGAGCCAGAACGCGATGAACTCGTTGGCCTTCACGTCCCCGCGGGACACGACCCGGTCGTAGCCGTCGGGCTCGACGTAGCCGAGGTATTCCATGCTCAGCTTGTCCCGGGAAGCCACCGGCTCGTCAGGATGCCGGGGTGTCCACTCGGCATCCCTCAACAACCTCGCCACCCAGTTGGGTGAGGTGGGCCGTCGCATGGAGGCCCTGGCGGCGATCCAGGAGGCCACTGTGATCCGCCGCACGCTGGCGGACGCGAACCCCGACGCCTACCTGCCCGACCTCGCCACCTCCCTCAACGATCTCGCCGGCCGGCGGGGCGAGGCCGGAGGTACGGCCGGGCAGCGGCCGCCTTTGCGGAGCTGCTGTCCGACCAGCTTCGGGTGTTGGGCCCCGATCACCCGGACACGCTCACCACCCGCTCCAACCTCGCCCGCTGGCGGGGCGAGGCGGGGGAGGACGAGGACGCATAGTAACGATCCAACCGTCGTGTGCCGTCTTGGCCGGGGAGTCCCGGTACTGGCGGGCTAGCGCGTCTTGCCGGGCTCACGTGCAGCGCCCGGATGAACACGTTCGATGGCCGTCGCGGATTCCCGGCCCCGATCGCTCGGAAGGGCGTTGCTGTCTACGGAAGCGGGCTGAGACAGTCCCATGTGCCAGCCGCCCCCAAAGATGGCAGCCGCCGCTACTCGCCGTCTACGTGTTCCGCTGTCGCACCATTGGTGCGATAGCGGCACGGGCCCTTGCCAGGTCGGGCTCTGTCTCTTCGAGCAGGAGGGGTGGACGTGACGTCCGCATCGGTTCACGGATATCCGTGAACGCGGGCGCTCGTGCGGTGCGGGGAACGAGCATCCCGGGATGACTTCGAGCACGCTGACCATGGCCGAGCCGATGCCTCGGTCGTCCACCGGCGGGACAGCCTTCCGGCTGCTGCGCACTCTCGGCGACCCCGGTCCGGCCCGGGGCCGAGGACGTCACCGTCGTCGGGTGGATCTCCTGGTGCCCTCGGTGTCAGCGGGAACGACGGGCCGTTGCCGCTCGGGCCCGCCAAGCGGCGCAGCCTGCTCGCGATGCTGTTGCTGCGGGCCAATGTGGCGGTCTCCGTGGACACGCTCACCGAGGCGCTGTGGGACGATGAACCCCCGTTGCGCGCACGCACTGTCATCCAAGGGCATGTCTCGCGCCTGCGGGCGCTGTTGGCGGGCGTCGACGCGTCGGCGTACGGCGTCGAGCTGAGCACGCGCGGCGCCGCCTACCACCTGGAACTGCCGGAGACGCTGCTCGACGCCCACCGCTTCGAGGGTCTTGTGGCGCTTGCCCGCCGCGCCACCGACCCCGGGGACAGGGCCGCGCTGCTCACCGAGGCGCTCGCCCTGTGGCAGGGCCCCGCGCTGGCCGGCGCCTATCCGTCGCCGCTGCTGCGCTCCGCCGCGCACACCTTGGACGAGGCGCGGCTCGCCGCGGTCGAGCTGCTCGCCGACACGTACGTCGTGGGCGGTGAACACGAGCGCGCCGTCCAGCTGTTGCGGCCGGAGACCGGGGCCCATCCGCTGCGCGAGCCGCTGGCCGCCCGGCTGGTCGAGGCGCTGCACCACGCGGGGCGTTCCTCGGAGGCCCTGGACGCCTACCACCGCGCCCGCCACGTCCTCGCCGACGAGCTCGGTGTCCGTCCGGGCGCCGAGCTGACCGCTGCCTTCACCCTGGCCCTCGGCTCCGACAGCGCCCCCGAGGTCCGGGCCGATGCGCCCCGACCCGCCCTGGAACCGATGCAGGGCCGGCCTAATCTGCTGCCTCGTACCCCGCGTGGATTCCACGGCCGCACCGTTGAGAGCGCCGCGCTGACCGCAGCTGCGGCCGGGCCTGACGGGCCGGTCGTCGTGGTCACCGGGCCGGCCGGGGTCGGCAAGACCGCACTGGCCGTGCACTGGGCGGCCGGTCGGCGCTCAGACTTCCCCGATGGGACGCTCTACGCCGATCTGCGCGGGTTCAGCGACACCTCGGACCCCGAACCGGCCGAGCTGCTGCGGGAGTTCCTCGTCGCTCTCGACGTTCCACCGTGCCGGATGCCCGAGTCGGCGGACGCTGCCGGTGCCCTGTTCCGCTCGCTCACCGCCGAACTGCACCTGCTCGTCGTCCTCGACAACGCCCGTACCTCCGCCCAGGTGCGCCCGCTGCTGCCCACGGGACCCGGCTGCGTCACCGTAGTCACCAGCCGTGCCCGCCTCACCGGTCTCGTCGCCTCCGACGCCGCCCGCGTCGTCGCCCTCGACGTCCTCGCCACCGACGACAGCGTGGCCCTGCTCGCCCGTGTCCTCGGCGAGCACCGCACCGCCGCCGAGCCCCAAGCGGCCCGCCGTACAGCCGAGTTGTGCGGCGGGCTGCCCCTCGCGCTGCGGGTCGCCGCCGCTCGGCTCGTGGAGCTCCCCGCCCTCGGCCTCGCCTCCCTCGCCGACCGGCTCACCGACGAGCGCCAGCGGCTCGCGCTGCTCGCCGCCGAGGACATCGGCGTCGCCTCGGCGCTGCGGCTCACCACCGCCCCCTCCCCGCTGACGCAGCGCGGCTGTTCACTGCGCTCGGCCATCACCCCGGCACACACGTCGACCGGTTCAGCGCCGCTGCGCTCGCTGGCACGACCCCGCCGGATGCGGCCCGCGCCCTCGATCGCCTGGTCGCCGCGCACCTACTCACCGAGACCGCCCCCGGCTGCTACGTCCTGCACGATCTGGTCCGGCTCTACGCGCGTGGCCAGAGCCAGGACCCGACCGCCCGTACCGCGGCCCGGCTGCGCCTGTACGACCACTGCGTGGCGACCGCGCTGTCCGCATCCGAGGCCGCGGAACCCGGCGGGGAGCCCGCCTTCCTACAACCCGACGATTTTCGGCAGCCGCCCGCCGTGCGGGACTTCACCAGCCGCGAGGAGGCGCTCGGCTGGTTCGCCGCCGAACGCGACGACCTCGCCCTGATCGCAGCTGCGGCCCGCGCCGAGGACCGGCCCGAGCGGGCCTGGCGGATCGCCGTGACCCAGTGGCCGTTCGTGGTCTGGCGGGTCCTCGCCGACTGGGCGCCCACCCTGGAGGCCGCCCTCGCCGACGCCCGCGCCTGCGCCGACCCCTATGCGGAGGCCCGCGTCCTGACCCTGCTCGGCTGGGTGCTCGCCGAGGAGGGCCGCACCGCCGAGGCCCTCCGGCACCTGCGCGTCGCGCCCGAACTCGCGGCCCGCGCAGGCGACATACTCGGCGAGGCCACCGCCCTGGTCAACCTCGCCGCAGCCCTCCCCGACGACGAACCCGGCGCCGCCGAGTCAGCCTGCACCCGAGCCCTCGCCCTCGCCACCGAGGCCGACGACGCGCACACCCGGATGCTCGCGCTCCAGCACCTGGCCCGAATCCACCTCGGCGCGGGGCGCCACCGGCAGGCGTACGAGGCGGCCGAGGTGGCGCTCGGCCTCGGACCCGAGCACGAGGCGGTCGCCCGGCGCGTGCTCCTGCGTACCTGGCAGGGCGAGGCGCTGGCCGGGCTCGGCGACACCATGGCCGGGCGGCGCTGCCTCGCGCAGGCCGCGCTTGAGGCCGAGCAGACCGGCTACGACGCGGGCGCCGTCACCGCGCTCGATGCCCTGCTGCACATCGCCGACCAGGACGCACTGCCCGCACTGCGGCGCCGGCACGCGGCGGCACATGCCAGGATCCGGGAGCGTTAGCGGGGCATTAGCGCCGCCGCCGCGCTCGTTAGTGATCTGCCAGCGCGCCGCAACACCCTCGTTCGGGTAAGGGGAAACGAACTCGCAGGATCGCGACCCACGAACGAGAGAACCGGGGGAACCAGCCATGCGCACCACCACCCGTCCCGCCTTGCTCGCCGTCGGCGCCGTCGCCACGCTCGCCCTGTCCCTGACCGCCTGCAACGACGGCAGCGGCACACAGGACAGCGGCGCCGCCGGCACCAGCGCATCATCAGCCGCCCCGTCGGGGGCCACCTCCGCCTCCGCCTCGGCCCCCACCTCCGCCTCCGCCTCGGCCCCCACCTCGGCCTCGGCCTCGGCGCCGTCCGGGAACAGGACGAGCACGAGCGGTGGAGGCAGCCCGTCCTCCCGCACCGGCGGGGGCGGCGTCACCGCGGCCTGTACGACCAAGAACACCTCGGTGACGTTCCTCCAGTCCTCGGGTCACGCCAGTGACGCGCAGGCCGCCGCAGCTACCCTCAAGATCACCAACAGCTCGGGTGCCCCCTGCACCATCGTCGGCCCGACGACCGTGGTCGCCGACGACGACCAGGGCAAGGCGAGCCCTGTCTCGGGGGACAACTCCAAGGACGGCTCGGGAGCGGTCGACGTCCCGGCGGGGGCTGCGGTGGTGGCGGACGTGCTGTACAACGACGTGAACAGCGAGGGCACCACGTCGGCCCGTTACACCTGCCCGGTGCAGGCATCCCACGTCAAGGTCGCGCTGTCCAAGGACGTGGGCACCACGGTGAACGTGATGAAGGCGAACGGCTCGCCGGGCGGCGTCTTCAGCGTCTGCGGCACCGACTTCAAGGTCGGAGCCTTCGCGGCACGGTAGAGCTTGGCGCGGCCCCGTGCGTTCGCACGATCCTGGACGTGACGGCGTGGACCAGGAGCGGGTTCAGGCTCGTCGGGTGGTGGGGGAGAATCGGCGGGTCGTGCCGGCGCGATGGGCCGGCGACGTTCGACGGGGACAAGGCGGGCGGGATGAGCGAGCACGGCCGACGGCGGCGTCACCGTACGGTGGACCGGGTCGTATGGATCCTGGAGGCCGCCGCGCGGGCGCCGGGCGGGGTGACCGTGGCCGAGTTGGCGCGGGCGGCCGAGGCCCCGGCGAGTTCGGTGCAGGATCTGGTCAACGGACTTGTCGCGACCGGTTTTCTGCTGGAACAGCACCGGCGGTTCCGGCTCGGGCCCGCCCCGCACGTCCTCAACCTCATCGCCGGCCGGGTCGTCCCGCGGATCAGCCAGCCCGAGCTCAACGAGCTGAGCCGCGTCGCGGGCACCCCCGTGTTGCTCACGGTGCGGGTCGGGCTCGACGCCGTGCACCTCGCTCGCGGCGGCGAGGACGAGATACCCCGCCTCCTGCCGCTCGCCGACGAGCACATGGCCCGGCCGCTCCTGCGTACCGCCGCGGGCCGCCTGCTGCTGGCCTTCACCGACGAGGCGGAGCGCAGCGGGCTGCTCGACGAGCTCGCCCGCCGCGACTCCGAGGCGGTCGCCGAGTTCCGCCGCGCTCTTCCGGGGATCCGTGCGTCGCGGATCAGCCGCAGCGAGGGTCTGGCCGATCCCGAGGTCAGCGCGCTCGCGATCCCCGTCACCGACGGTCCCGTCGTCACGGGTGCCCTCGTTCTGACGCACCGGCGTCGTGGCCGCTCGGAGCGGCTGAGTCTGGACCGGGCGGCGGCCCGGCTCCTCGCGCACCTCCAGGAGGGGCGGATGTGACGTCCGCATCGGTTCACGGATATCCGTGAATGCGGGCGCTCGTACGGTGCGGGGAACGAACATCCCGGCATGACTTCGAACACGCTCGGCATGACCGGGCCGACGCCTCCGCCGTCCACCGGCGAGATGGTCTCCCGGCTGCTGCACACTCTCGGCGACCCCGATCCGGCTCGGGGAGCCGCGGACATCACCGTCGTCGGGGCGGATCCCCTGGTGCCCTCGGTGCACCGCCTCGCCGATGCCATGTCCGCCGCGATCGGTGTCTTCGGGCGGCAGACAGCGGCGGTCGGCGAACAGCGCGGCCACCCGCACGAGAGGGTTCAGGTGCAGGCCGGGGCCGCGATCGACCAGCTCATGGCGACGTATCACACGACGCTCTCGGGACGCCCGCTCGCTGCTCTCCTCGACGATCCGACCCTGCTCGGCAACAGCGACTTCTACCGAGCCCGCGACGGCCGGTGGATTTTCATCATCACCACCTATCCGCATCTGCGGGACGCGGTCCACTCCGTGCTGAGGTGCGGCCTCGACAAGGTGGGGATCGCGCAGGCCGCGGCCGGCTGGGACGCCTTCACGCTGGAGGAGGCCGTCTGCGCTCGGGGCGGTGTCGCCTGCGTGGTGCGCAGCCGGGACGAGTGGCTCGCGCACCCCGCCGGGCGGTACGTGGCCCAGCGTCCGGTCGTCGAGATCGAACGCGTCGGGGACGGACCGGCCCTGCCACTGCAGCCGATCGGCGCGGCCGATGAGGCGCTTGCGGGCGTACGGGTGCTCGATCTCACCCATGTCATCGCAGGTCCCGTCGCGACGCGGCTCCTCGCCCAGTTCGGCGCCGACGTGCTGCACCTGTCGCGTCCCGACCGCCCCGACCCGATCCCGATGATCGCGATGACCGGCGGCGGCAAGCGCAACGCCTACTGCGACCTGCGCGACGATCACGACCGTGCGGCCTTCCACGACGCGCTCAAGGACGCGGACGTCTTCGTCCACGCCTACCGGGGACTTGCCCGGCACGGGGCGTCGACCGAGGAGCTCGTCCGGCGCCGCCCCGGACTCATCACCCTCGAATACCACGCCTGGGGCGCCGACGGCCCCTGGGGCGAACGCGGCGGGTTCGACCAACTCGCCTGCTCGGCGACCGGATTCGCCATCGAGGAGTGGACCGACCGGCCGTCGCTGCCGCCGACGTACCTGCTCAATGACTACCTCGCCGCCTACCTCGGGGCTGCCGCCGTCGCAACGGTCCTGCGCCGACGTGCGGCGGAGGGCGGCTCGTGGCGGATCCGCGTGACCTTGGCCGGGGTGTGTCACTGGGTGCAGGAACTCGGTCTGCTTGCCCGGGAGGACGTACTCGGCCTGCCCCGGCCGGGGCGCGCGCCGTTCGCCGCGCTGTCGACCACGGGGACCGACTTCGGCCCGCTCACCGAACCGGCGACACCGTTCGCGTACAGCGGGCGTACGGTCCCCCAGCCTGGCTGGCGGTCCCCGCTCGGGTCTGCTGCGCTCCAGTGGAGCTAGGCCACTTCCAGGCAACCAGCCCTGGCAACTGAAACCGCTGCCCCACGCCGACCAATGCAGCGAGTTCTACCGCATCTGCCTCTCGGCACCACGTGCCCGCCGCCGCCCGTACCGCGCCACTGTTCATCCACCCCACCCGATACCCCAGGAGGTACAGGAAGATGTCCGAGAAGCCGAGCGGCCCGTCCGGCCGAGGACTCCTCGCCGGAGTCCGCGTCATCGAACTGGCCAGCGTGATCATGGCTCCGTACGCCGCCCAGCAACTCGGAGACCTGGGCGCCGACGTGATCAAAGTCGAGCCGCCCACCGGTGACATGACTCGCCACTACCCGCCACAGCGCCACCCCGGCATGGGCGGCGCGGCACTCAACCTGAACCGCAACAAGCGCAGCGCCGCCATCGACCTCAAGGCCCCGCACGGCCGCGACGCCCTGCTCGCCCTGCTGCGCACCGCCGATGTCCTCATCACCAACCTGCGCCCGCAGGCCCTGGAGAAGCTCCGCCTCGGCTACCACGACGTCGCGGCCGTCAACCCCGGCCTGATCTACGCCAACGCCCAGGGCTTCCGCAGCGACAGCCGCTACGGTGCCCGCGCCGCGTACGACGACATCATCCAGGCGGCCAGCGGCCTGGTCTGGCTCAACCACCAGGTCTCCGGCCAACCCCACTACGTTCCCACCGTGCTGGCCGACAAGATCTGCGGCATGCAGATCGCCCAGTCGGTACTGGCCGCGCTGCACTACCGGGAGCACGGCGGCACCGGACAACACATCGAGGTCCCGATGGCCGACACCATGCTCGCCTTCAACCTGGTCGAGCACCTGGGCGCGGCCAGCCTGGAGACCGACGGGGCGTTCGGCTCACCGCGCTCGCTCAGCCCGCAGCGCCGCGCCCTGCGCACCGCCGACGGCTGGATGTGCATCCTGCCGCAGAGCGACCGCAACTGGCGGGACTTCACCGCCTTCGTGGGCCGCCCCGAACTGGCCGCCGACCCGCGCTTCGCCACCGGCCCCGACCGGGCCCGCAACGCCGACGCGTTCTATCCGCTGCTCGCGGAGCTGACACCGCAGCACACCAGCGCCAAGTGGCAGGAGTTCTGCGACCGGGCGGGCATCGCAGCCGCCCCCGTGCTCGACCTGGCCTCCGCCGCCACTACCGCCTACGCCCGCGAGGGCGGCCTGCTGCGCGAGGCCCACCACCCCACCGAGGGCCGCTACCAGGTCATCGGCCTCCCGGTGCGCTACTCGGCCGACCCGGATCCGGAGCTACGGCCCTGCCCGGCCATCGGCCAGCACACCGACGAGGTCCTCCGCGAAGCCGGCTTCGACCCTTCTCTACTGCACCCCACCGGCTGACCGGATTCCCCTACCGAAGAGAACGCTCATCCACCAGCCCAGGAGCGAATGAACCATGGCGCCTTCAACGCTTTCACCGATGGCATTCCCCGACGTCGTCCTTCCCGAATCGGCCTGCCGACTCCGTACCGAGGTCCGCGCCTTCCTCGACGAGGAGCGCGCCCGCGGCACCGTACTCGGCCGCCCCGACTCCTGGCTGGCCGGCTGGGACCCCGACTTCAGCCGCCGCCTGGCGGAACGCGGCTGGGTCGGCATGGCCCTGCCCGTCGAGTACGGCGGAGCCGGCCGCGGCTTCCTGGAGCGCTACGTCGTGATCGAGGAACTGCTCGCCGCCGGCGCCCCGGTCAGCGCCCACTGGGTCTCCGACCGGCAGGCCGGCCCCTCCATCCTCCAGCACGGCACCGAGGAGCAACGCCGCCTCTTCCTCCCCCGGATCGTCGCCGGGCAGTGCTTCTTCTCCATCGGCATGAGTGAGAAGAGCAGCGGCTCCGATCTCGCCTCGGTCGCCACCCGCGCCGAACGGATTGCCGACGGCTGGCGGTTGACCGGCACCAAGATGTGGACCGGCGGCGCTCACGTCAACGACTACGCCATCGTCCTCGCCCGCACCGATGAGGCCGAGGACAGGCACACCGGCCTCAGCCAGTTCATCGTCGACCTGCGTGCCCCGGGCGTGCGGGTCGAGCCGATCCGGCTTATGAGCGGCGAGCACCGCTTCAACGCCCTCCACCTCGAAGGAGTCGACGTCCCTGACGGCATGATGCTCGGGCAGCGGGGCGACGGCTGGAAGCAGGTCACCGGCGAACTCGCCTTCGAACGCAGCGGCCCCGAACGCTATCTGTCCACCTTCCCCCTGCTGGTCTCCCTGCTCCGCGAACTGGAGCAGCGCTGCGCGACAGCCGAACAGCTCACCCAGGTCGGCCTTCTGGCGGCGCGTCTGCACGGCATCCGCCAACTGTCCCTCGGTGTGGCCGCCGCCCTGGACGCCGAAGCCTCGCCCGACACCCAGGCCGCCCTGGTCAAGGACCTCGGCACCCGTCTGGAGGGCACCCTGGTCGACACCGTCCGCAGCGTCCTGCCGACCCCCGCCGACCCGCACGCCACCCCCGGTACCCACCCGGAACTGCTCGCCTTCGCCCTGCTGCACAGCCCCGGCTACACGCTGCGCGGCGGCACCAACGAAATCCTTCGCGGCATCATCACTCGCGGTCTGGAGCAGCACCGATGAACACCCACACGATCGACACCAGCGCCCCCGTCATCTCCGCCGACGCCTACGACACCACCGCCTTCTACGCCGATGCGGACTCCATCGCCGTCGTCACCAACACGACCGACCCGGACGCCGTGGCCCTCCCCTCCCCGGACGCCTCGACCGCCGAACTCCTCGCCGCCGCCCAGGAGGCAGGACGCCGCGCCGTCCCCACACCTCTTGCCGAGACCGCCCTGGTCGCCCGCCCGCTGCTGCGCCGCGTCGGCCTCCCCGTCCCCGGCGGCCCGCTCAGCTATGCCATCGCCCCTGAGCTGACGGTCCGCTACGTCCGTCCAGCTGCCTCCCACGTCGGTTCGGCCGGCTGTCTGGGCGACGACGACACCATGCTGGTCACCGGCACCCTGCGCCGCGTCCCCTGGGCCCGCACCGCCACCGCCGTCGTCGTCCTGGCCACCGCCCCCTCCGGCCCTGTCGTGTTCTCCCTCACCCCGGACCAGGCCGTCCTCACCCCCGGCGGCAACCTCGCCGAGGAACCCCGCGACGACCTGCACCTCGCCGCCCTCAAGATCCCCGCCTCGCAGGTCCGTCGGATCTCCCCGGAACTGCTCGACGAGGCCCGGCTCCGCGCGGCCCTGGCCCGGGCCGCCCTGATCGCCGGGGCCGCCGAACGCTGCGTGGAACTGACGGTCGCCCACACCACCGCCCGTACCCAGTTCGGCCGTCCGCTCAGCCGCTTCCAGGCCGTCAAGCAGGAGGAGGCACGGCTCATCGAGGAGGTCGCCCTGGTCCGCGCCGTGGTCCAGGCCGCCGCCACCCCCCTGGACACCGGCGGGATGGCCGCCCACTTCGCCGTCGCCGCCGCCAAGACCCAGGCATCCGCCTCGGCCGCCGAGATCGCCCGCATCGCCCACCAACTGCACGGCGCCATAGGCATCACCCGGCTCAACCCGCTCCACCTCGCCACCACCCGTCTGTGGTCCTGGCGTGACGAGGACGGCGACGAAGCCGCCTGGGCGCCCGCCCTGGCCCGGTCCGTCACCGCCGCCACCCTCTGGCCCGCCCTCACCGCCACACCCTGACCGCTCGCCCCCGCGCCTGTCGTCTATCGACCGAATGGCGGCAGGCGCCACGAGGGCGTCTCGTCCAGTAAGCGGCCTCAACGGGCATCGACTGGGCGGACTGTCGCCCCAGCCGCGGTAGTGGTTGTGGGAGCGTTCGACCAGGGCGTTGGCGACTTCGTCGAGGGCTTCCCAGTCGGCGAGGGCGAGGGAGCGGGGGTCGTCGAGTTCTGTGTTCCCTGCACCACAAGCTCTTCGACAAGGGCGTCCTGGGCCTGGGGGAGGGGCGGCGGATACTCGTCTCCCAGCGCTTCGTCGGACGCGGCGAGGCCAGCAGGCAGTATGTGCTCACGTTGGCCGGACGGCAGGTCATCGGCCCGCAGGCGGGGATTCTGTCGGTCGCGGGCCGGCACCGGCAGTGGCACGCCGAGCAGGTCTTCCGGGGCGAGCCCCGGGAGCCCCTGACTCCGGCGCATGTTGGTTGAGAGAGGCTGCCCGTCCGCTGACCGGTCGGTGTCGACCGCGTGCTGTCCAACTCCGGTCCGCGCGGTCCCGCCGGATGGAGCCCTGACCGCCGAACCGGCCTCGTCCGTATGCATCCCTCAGCGGTGAACGGACGGGGCCTTGGTTGGCTGCTCGCCGACCAGCGCTCTTGCTGTGTCTCAGACCTCGCCGAGGGGGACGTTCGGGTCGGCCAGGCGGTCGGCGTCCACTACGCGCTTGGAGACGATCAGGTTGCGGATCGGGTCGGTGACGTCCCAGATGTTCATGTTCATCCCGGCGAGCACCCGGCCGTCCTTGAGCCAGAACGCGATGAACTCGTTGGCCTTCACGTCCCCGCGGAACACGACCCGGTCGTAGCCGTCGGGCTCGACGTAGCCGAGGTATTCCATGCTCAGCTTGTCCCGTGAGGCCACCGGCTCGTCAGGATGCCGGGGTGTCCACTCGGCATCGGTGAAGAAGTACGGGACCCGGTCGTACACCGCGTCCGGCTCTCCGAGCAGGGCGCGGGCGGCGGTCTGCGGCTGGTTGACGGCGTTGGCCCAGTGCTCGACCCGGACGTGCTTGCCGAACAGCGGGTGGTAGGCGTTGGCGACGTCGCCGGCCGCGTAGACGTCCGGGTCGGAGGTGCGCAGGTGCCGGTCGGTCTTGATGCCGTTGTCGACCTCCAGCCCGGCGGCCTCGGCGAGGCCGGTGGCGGGGGAGATGCCGATCCCGACGACCACCGCGTCGGCCGCCACCGTCGTCCCGTCGCCGAGCCGCACGCCGCTCACCGTGCCGCCGTCGCCGGTCAGTTCGGCCACCTCGGCGCCGAAGCGCAGGTCCACGCCGTGCTCCCGGTGCAGGTCGGCGAAGACCTGGGCGACCTCCCGGCCGAGCACCCGCAGCAGCGGCAGTTCGAGCGCCTCCAGCACCGTCACCTCGGCGCCGGCCGCACGGGCCGCGGCCGCCACCTCCAGCCCGATCCAGCCCGCGCCGACCACCGCGATCCGGGCGCCCGGCCGCAGCGCCGCCTTGATCCGCTCGCTGTCCTCGACCCGGCGCAGGTAGAGCACGCCGCCCTGGTCCGCGCCCGGCACCGGCAGCCGGCGCGGCACCGAGCCGGTGGTCAGCAGCAGCTTGGCGTACTCCACCCGGCCGTCGTCGGCGAGCGTGACGGTGTGCGCGGCCGGGTCGATCGAGGACACCGCCGTGCCCAGGCGCAGCGTGACGTCGTGCTCGGCGTACCACTGCGGCGGGTGGACGTAGATCTTCTCCCGGGGCGTCTTGCCCAGCAGGTAGCCCTTGGACAGCGGCGGCCGCTCGTACGGCCGCTCGTGCTCCTCGCCGATCAGGACGATGCCGCCCCGGTACCCGGCCTCGCGTAGCGCCTCGGCCGCCTTCGCGCCGCCGAGGGACGCCCCGACGATCACGATCGGGCGGTCCTGGCCGCCGCCCGCTCCGGTGGTGCCGCTGTCCGTGCCCGCCATGTCCCGACTCCTCGTTCTCCGGCCGTGAATCGGGGCCAGCCTGCCGCCGTCCGGGTGGTGTGTCGAGGCCGTGCCGGGCGCGCCGCGCCGCGCTCGCCCGTACGGGTGAACGCCGGGGCGGGCGCGGGTCCGGGCGGACCGGCGGCGCTACGGCGTCATCGCGTCCCTGACCAGCGCGGTGTCGGTGAACTGCTCGAAGCGGACGATCCGGCCGCCGCGCACGGTGAAGTGGTGGGCGACCCGGACCGCGAGCGGTTTTCCAGTGCTCTTGTGGACGGCCGTGTAGCGGGCCAGCACCACGACGTCCTCGCCGTCCACCACGTAGGTGTCGTCGTGCGCCGTCCAGTCCTCCCACTCGGCGGCCAGCCGCTCCATCACGTGGCTGGTGACGCCCTTGGGGGTGCGGTAGGTGCCGGCCAGCGGGAAGCCGGCCATCTCGGTCCACTCGACGTCGTCGGCGAGCGTGGCGCGCAGCGCGGCCAGGTCGCCCCGGGCGGAGGCCAGGTACTGGCGGCGGACCACGTCGGCGGGGGCGGCGGACTCGGCGAAGCCGGAGACGTCCCTGGGGATCTCGATCACCGCCCGCTCACCCCCAGGCCATCTCGCCCATGACGACCTTGGTGCCGATGTCCACCGCGATCCGCAGCCCCAGTTCGGGGAAGCGCCGCTCCAGGGCCTCCTTGGCGGCGGCGGCGTCGGCGGCGCGGCCGATCTCGGTCTCGAAGGCGCGCAGGTAGGCGCGGGTGTGGTCGACGGCGTTCAGGTCCGTGGGTGCGTCCGCGACCCGGTGGCCGGCCGCCACCCAGGCCGGGTGGAGGGCCTCGATGCCGTCCAGCAGGTCGATCCAGGCGGCCCGTTGGGCGGGGGTCGGGGTGTCGGCGGTCCACACGTGCAGGCCCTCGAAGAGCAGCACCCCGCCGAGCACGGCGCGGTGGTGGTGCTGCCACAGGTAGTGCCGGTCCGGCAGGTGGAAGTCGGCGCCGCGCACCTCGAAGCGGTGGCCCTCGAAGACGATCTCGTCGCCGGGCAGTACCTCGGGCCGCACCAGCCGGGTGGGCAGTTCGGGGCCCAGGTGGGACCAGGCGTGCAGCTTGTCCTCGTAGGTGTCCTGGATGTGCTCGACGGTGGAGGCGGTGGCCAGGAACCGGGCCTGCGGGAAGGCGTCCTGGACCTCCTGGGCGCCGAAGTAGAAGTCCGGGTCCCCGTGGCTGACGAAGACGGTCGTCAGCCGCTTGCCGGTGGCCGCGATCCGCTCGACCAGGCGGCGGCCGTCGGAGCGGGTGAACCCGGCGTCCACCAGCAGGGCGTCGTGCGGGCCGGTGACCAGGACGGACGTCTTGTTGAGCGAGCTGTCGGGGCTGTCGATGATCTCGAAGTCGAGAGCACTCACGATCGGTGTCCTTCCTCGGGCCGGGCACGCCTCGCCGTCAGCATCGGGGTTGGGCGCGGCGCCCGCATCCGGAAGGCGCCGCCCGCGTCCGGAAGGGGGCAGCCGGCTCGGGTCCGGAAGGCGCCGCCCGCGTCCGGGAGGGGTCAGCCGGCCCGCGTCCGGAAAGCCCCCCGAGTCCGGAAGGCGTCAGCCGGCCCGCGTCCAGAGCGCGAGGTCGCTGCTGGTGGCCACCGCGAGGGTACGACCGGTGGGGGAGAAGCCGGCCGCGCGCAGGGTGGACCGGCTGGAGTCGAAGACCTGCCACCAGTTCTCGCCGTGCTCGCCCTGCCACGGTCCCCGGCCGGTCGCCAGCAGCACCCGGTGGTGCGGCCACTCCGGCGCGGCGACCTCGACGTGCCAACCGCCCTCGGCGTCGGTGTGCAGACCGCCGCCCCAGGACCCGGCCACCGGGATCCGCACGTCCGCGACCTGGCCGAGGCCGGGGCAGCAGAGGTCCGGGCCGTCCGGGTCCTCCGCCGGGTCGTGGTCGCGGGCCAGCTTGAGGCCCGTCACCGCGTCGAACAGGCCGTGCCCGCCGGTCGAGACCGTCAGCACCAGGTCGTGCCCGCTCTCCGGGTGGACGGCGAAACCGATGCCGAGCAGCCCGCCGACGGCGATCGTCCCCCGGCCGACGGGCCGCCACGGCTCCGGCGGGGCGGTCACCGGGGCGGCCAGGATCCGGTCGCGGAGGCGCTGCTGGTGCGGGGTCAGGGCCATGAGGCCGATCATCCCACCGGGTCGGGGGCGAGGCCCGGGGGCCGTCGGTGCCGGGCGGACCGGGCCCTACTGCGCCGGGCCCAGCCGCAGCACCGCCAGTGCCCCCAGCGCGGTCGCCGCGGCGAGCGGCACCCACAGCGCGCCGGGCCCGGTCGCCAGCAGCGCCGTCACCACGGCCGGCGCCGCCGCCCGGCCCACGCCCATCGACAGCTCCCAGCGCGCCAGGGCCCGCCCGAGCAGGTGCGGCGGGGCCACGGCCGCCACCAGAGCCGTTCCCGAACCGGTGTAGAGGATCTCGCCCAGCGTGTACACCGCCGAGACCACCGTGACGCCCACCGCGCCCGGCGTGCCGCCGAGCGCCCCGGCGCCCCAGAAGCCCAGGTACGAGACCGCCAGCAGCGCTCCCGAGGCGGCGAGGACGGCGCGCCGGGACCGGTGCGCCAGCCGCAGCACCAGGGCCAGCTGCAGGGCGATCACGAGCACCGTGTTGCCGACGAACAGGCCCGAGGACCAGGCCGCCGAGGCGTGCAGCCGGAGCACCAGCAGCGCGGGCAGCGCCACCTCCAGCACGTCGAAGCAGAACGCGTACGGCAGGTTCGCGAAGCTCAGCAGGGTGATCCGGCGCAGCGGCTCGCGCCGCACCTGCGGGCGGCCCTGCGGGTCCTCGCGCGGCGCGTCCCGGTCGGCCCGCACCCGCAGCGAGCCCACCAGCACCGCCGCGCCCAGGCAGGCCACACCCGTCACCCCGGCCAGCAGCCGGATCGCGCCCGCCCCGCCGCTCACCGCCACGGTCGCCAGCAGCGCGCCCAGGCCCAGCCCGGCGTTGCGCACCGACCGCCCGGCGGCGAGCGCCGCGTCCCGCAGCCGTCCCCCGGTGAGCGTGCTCACCACCGCGGCGTGCGTGGTCGGCCAGGACTGGCTGCCCACCCCGAACAGCACCGCCGCCGCCGTGAACCCCGGCAGGCCGTCCGCGAGCAGCAGTGCCAGCGCGCCCGCCGCCCGCAGCAGCAGGGTGACGGCGGCGGGCAGGGTCCGGGCGCCGCGGTCGATCCACCGGCCGGTCAGTGGCACCACCAGCAGGCCCGCCACCATCCCGGCCGACAGCGCCAGCCCGACCGCGCCCGCGCCCAGGTGCAGCAGCCCGATCCCGTACAGCAGCAGGAACGGCCGCAGCAGACCGCCGCCCACCGCGTCCACCGCCAGCGCGACGGCGTACCGGGGCCCGCCGGCGGCGGTCAGCAGGCTCAGGAGGGCGGACGGGCCGCGGCGGCCGACGCCGACCGGCAGGGCGGGCGGCTGGTCGGCGCGGACGGCGGCGTGGTCATGGACGGACTTCTCCTGGACGAGGCTCATGACCGGTACCGTCCGCCCTGGTCGGGGCCTTGAGCACGTCGATTGACGGTTCCCGTCAATCGACGGGAGCGTGCGGCGGAACGGGTGAAAGGATCTCCGGCGTGAGTGAGCGAAGCGAGCGAACCGTCAAGCGCCGCGTGCGGGCGCACGCCCCTGTCGAGCGGTGGGGGTACCCCCGGCCGGAGGCCGGGGGAGAGGCGGGCGCATGAGTGTGACCATCGACATCACCGGGCTGTCCGACGAGCGTCTGCTCTTCACGCCCTCCCCGCTGGCCGAGCTGAACGCCATGCTGCACGTCCTCGCCGAGCCCGAGCACCACCCGGCGCTGCACGGCTGGGCGAGCAGCACCACGGCGTCGATCCCGCCCGAGCTTGCCGAGCGGCTGCTGGAGGCCGACTTCCTCTGGCGCTCCTCGCGCGCCGACTTCCTGGTCCCCGGCCTGCCCGGGGCGACCCTCGCCGAGGAACTCGACGCCGTCGACCGGATCGACGACGAGCTGTTCGTCGCCGGAGCCCTCATCACCACCTGCGGCTCCTCCCGGCTCACCCCTCGCACGGCCTCCCCGCTGACCGACCCCGTCGCCAACGAGCGCGCCCGGGAACTCGCCCTGGCCCGCGGCCCCCGGCAGGCCGCCTTCGCCGACCGGCTGCTCGCCGACCCGCCCGCCGTCCGGGCGCTGGTGCGGCGGATGCTGGAGGACTGCGTGTCCGCGTTCTTCGCCGACGCCTGGCAGCGCGTGCTGCCCGACCTGGCCGCCGACGCCCGGCGCAAGACCGACCTGCTGGCCCGCCGGGGCCTCGGCGAGACGCTGTCCGCCGTCTCGCCGTCCGTGTCGCTCGACCAGGGCGGCGGCCGGCGGCGGATCGTCATCGACAAGCTGCAGGACAGCACCACCAGCGCCGTCGACAACGGGGGCGTCACCTTCATCCCCACCGCCTTCGGCCGCCCGCACCTGCTGGTCGTGTACGCCCCCGGCTGGCGGCCCGTCCTCCAGTACCCGGTCGCCGAGGCCGGACTGCCCGAGCCGGTCTCGCTCGCCCTCGTCCAGCAGCGCCTGGAGGCGCTCGCCCACCCCGTCCGGCTGCGGCTGGCCCGGACGATGGCCCGCGGCCCGCACACCACCGGCGAACTGGCCTCCGCCTGGGAGCTCAGCGCGCCCGAGGTGTCGCGCCACCTCGCCGTGCTGCGCAAGGCCGGGCTGCTCACCACCCAGCGCCGCGGGCGGTACATGCTCTACCAGCTCGACCTGTCGGGCAGTGCCCGGCTGGGCTCGGACTTCCTGGAGGCGGTGCTGCGGTGAGCGGCGCCGAGGGTGGGAACAGTGGGCGGGCGGAACGCGTTCGTCCGGGCATGACCGACGACGCCGCCGTTACCGCCGCCACCGCCGCTCCCGCCTCCGGTGCCCCCGCCGCCTCCGCTGCCTCGCCCTCGTCCGAGCCCGAGGTGCTCCGCTACGCCGCGTTCACCACCCGCCCCGAGGGCGGAAACCCGGCGGGCGTGGTGCTCGACGCCGGCGGGCTGACCGACCGGCGGATGCTCGCCATCGCCGCCGAGTTGGGCTACTCCGAGACCGCCTTCCTGGCCGCCGGCCAGGGTGAAGGGGCTTACCGCGTCCGGTACTTCAGCCCGCTCGCCGAGGTGTCGTTCTGCGGGCACGCGACGGTGGCCTCCGCCGTCGCCCTCGCCGAGCGCACCGGACCCGGGCGGTACGTCTTCGCGACGGCGGCCGGGGACGTCCCGGTCGAGGTCGCGCTCGGCGCCGACGGGCAGCTGCGGGCCACCCTCACCAGCGTCGAGCCGAAGGTCGAGGAGGTCCCGGCCGCCGACGTCGAGGAGGCGCTCGCGCTGCTCGGCTGGTCCGCCGCCGACCTGGACCCGGCCCTGCCGCCGCGGTTCGGCTACGCCGGTGCCCGGCACCTCGTCCTGGCCGCCGGCACCCGCGCCCGACTGGCCCGTCTCGACTACGACTTCGACGGCCTGGCGGCGTTCATGCGGGCCCGTGACCTGACGACCCTCCAGCTCGTCTGGCGCGAGGCCCCCGAGGTCTTCCACGTCCGCGACCCCTTCCCGGTCGGCGGCGTGGTCGAGGACCCGGCCACCGGCGCCGCCGCGGCCGCCTTCGGTGCGTACCTGCGGGAGCTGGGAGCGGTGACGGCCCCGACGGTGCTCACGCTGCACCAGGGCGAGGACCTGGGCCGCCCGGGCGTGCTGACGGTCGGACTGCGGGCGGAGGACGCGCGGGTGCGCGTCTCGGGTGCGGCGGTGGCGATCCGGTAGGCGGGCCCGACGGCCCGGAGCGGATCAGTCCCGGGCGGGCGAGGGCTGCAGGAGGACCTGCTCGCCCTCGCCCCGCGGCTCCTCGAAGTCGGCCAGGTAGCGGGCGAACAGTGCCTCGCCGACGGTCACGGCGTCGGCGCCCCGCTCCCCGTTCCGCACGGCGAGGCGGCGCTCCAGCGTCGCCCGGTCGGCCTTGAGGTGGACCAGCTCCCAGCGGCCCCCGTGGCTCTCCACCAACGCCTTGTAGTCGTCGCGGGCGGCCCGGCTCCAGAAGCTGTAGTCGACCACCACGTCGCGCCCGGCTCGCATCAATTCGACCAGCTCCAGGCGCTGTTCGGCGCGCACCTCGTCCTTCAGCCGGTCGAAGGCCGCCTCCGCGAGCGCCACCCCGGCGTCCTGCCCGCCCAGGCGCCGCCACACCGCCTCGTCGATCGACAGCCGGACGTAGCCGCGCCGCACCAGGCCCATCGCATAGGTGGTCTTGCCCGCCCCGGGCAGACCGCACATCAGCACCACGGTGCTCGATCGCTCTGTCATGCCGTCAGGTTAGGCGCCCGGTATCGTGCCCGGTGGGAACGCCTCGACGGCAGAAGGCCCCGGTTGCCCGATCCCGCGCCCGACGCCACGCCCGGTGCCACGCCCGACCTCGCGCTGAAACAGGCGCTGCGGCGGTTCCGTTCGGTGCGGTCCGGCAGGCCCGACGGCGGCGATCCGGGCCGCCTCGCCGACTGGTGCGACGCGCTGGGCGACGCGCCGGCCGAGTTGTCCGTCCGCCTGGTGTTCGCGTCCGACCGGGAGCAGGCCGCGGCGGAGGCGGCGCGGGCGCGCGCCCGGGCGGTGGTGGTCCGGGCGGTGGGGCGGCGTTCGGTCCGCCGCGAAAACCGGTGGCGCCCGGCCGCGCCGGTGGACGAAGCTGCCCGGATGCGACACGCGAACCACCGGACCGTCACGGTCGATCTCACCCACGGCGACGAGTACTTCGGGGCCTTGGGCCCCTTCGAGGTGGAGAGCCCGTGGTGGTCCTCCGTGGACGAGGTCGTGGCGGGTGCCACCCGGCTCGCCGGGGTGCCGGTGCTGGTGCTGCGGTTGATCGGGGGCGAGGGCGAGGAGACCGGGAGCGGCGGGCGGGTGCGCTACCACGCCGAGGCGCTGGAGCGGCCGGAGGGGCTCGACCCCCGCCCGCCGGCCGGCGACACCGCGGCCCGGATCGGGCCCGCCGAGCGCCGTGCCGCCTGGGCCACGCCCGACGGGCTGCGGCAGGCGCTGGCCTGGGCGGAGGCGGAGCTCGCCCGGATCGGGCGCCCGCGGTCCGGGCCCGCCCGGCAGATCCGGACCTGGAACCTGTCCGGCCTGTTCCGGATCCCCACCGCGACCGGCGTCGACGTCTGGCTGAAGACCACCACGCCCGCGTTCAACGCCGCCGAGGGCGAGGTCGTCGCCCTGCTCGGCGGCGTCGATCCGACGCTCGTCCCGACCGTCCTCGCCGCCGACCGGGACGGCGGCCGGGTGCTGCTCGACCACGTGCCCGGGGAGGACTGCTGGGGCCCCGAGCCCGAGACCGTCGCCGATCTGGTGCCCCGCCTGGTGGCCGCCCAGGCGGCCCTGGCGGACGGCCGGGCCGCCGCGGCCGGACTGCGCGACCGCACGCCGCGGGCCCTGCTGGCCCAGCTGGAGGCCCGGCTGGACCGGCTCCCCGAGGAGACCGACCTGACCCCCGCCGAACTGGCCGCCCTGCGCGCACTGCTCGACGAACTCCCCGGCAGAGTGATCGAGTTGACGGCCTGCGGACTGCCGGAGACCGTGCTGCACGGCGACTTCCACCCCGGCAACTGGCGCGCCGAGGACGGCGACCCGGCCACCGTGATCGACTTCGCCGACGCCTGCTTCGGCCACCCCGCCCTGGACGGGCTGCGCCCGCGCGACTTCGTCTCGCCCGAGGCCTGGCAGCACCACGTCCGGGTCTGGACCGAGGCCTGGCTGCGGCACGCCCCCGGCTCGGACCCGGCGCGCGCCCTGGAGCTGGCCGAGCCGTTCCACCACCTCGCGTACGCGCTGCGGTACCAGGAGTTCCTCGACCACATCGAGCCGAGCGAACGCCCGTACCACGAAGGCGATCCGGCGGGTGAGCTGCGCCGGCTGCCGGCCGTACGGGCGGTCGTCTGACGACGGATCGTAGACTGCCGGAGTGGAACGACCGACGACGGCGACCGGGCCCGCCGTGCTCCCCGAGCTGCCATTGCAGGAGCTGGAGTGCTTCTCCGTCCTCGTCCACCAGCTGCACTTCGGGCGGACGGCGGAGCGCCTGGGCCTCTCCCAGAGCCGGGTCTCCCAGCTGATCAAGCGGCTGGAGGCCCGGGTCGGCGCACCGCTGTTCCGACGCACCAGCCGCCGCGTCGAGTTGACCGACCTGGGGCGCGCCCTCGCCGAGCAGACCGTGCCCGCCTTCGAGCGGCTCCGGGACGGCTACGCCGCCGCCCGGGCCCGTGCCGGGACCGCCCGCCCGCTGCGGCTGGGCTTCCAGTGCGCCGTGTACGAGCCGGTCGCCCGGGCGATCGGGTGCCTGCCGGAGGGTGCCGCCCGTCTGGTCGAACTGCCCTGGGCGGACCCGTTCTCGCAGCTCGCCCGGGGTGACGTCGACCTGGTGATCGTGCTCGCCCCCTGCCGGGAGCCGGGGCTCGAGGTGCTGCTGGAGTTCTCCCGGCAGCCCGTGTGCGTGGCCGTCTCCGCCGCGCGGCGCGTGGGCGGGGCGGCCGGTGTCGGCGCCGACGAGCTGGCCGCGCTGCCGCTGATCGAGCCGCGCGGCCCGGCGCCCGCGTACTGGCGCGAGGTCAACGCGCCCCGGTGGACGCCGGACGGGCGGGAGCTGGTGTACCCGGCGGGCGCCGCCACCATCCAGGAGGGCCTGTCCATGGTGGCCGGCACCGGCCGGGGGCTGCTGCTGTGCGAGCGCAGCACCGCGTACCTCCAGCGGCCGGACATCCGCTTCCTGCCGGTGCCCGAACTGGCCTCGACCTCGCTGGCGGTGGTGCAGCACGAGCGGCGGCCGCACCGGATGGCGGCGGACTTCGTCGAGCTGCTGGTCCGGCACGTCGACTGAAGCCGCTCAGGTGCGCGGGGCCGGCCGGGAGAGCAGGGTGAGCAGCAGTCCGGTGCCCGCCAGCGCCGCCGCGGTGAACAGGACGGCGTGGTGGCCGGCCCGGTCGACGACCAGCCCGCCGGCCAGCGAGCCCAGCGCGATGCTCGCGTTGAACACGCCCGCCCACAGGGCCGCCGAGGCCTCGATCCGGGCTGGGGCGGCGGTGCGGATCCAGGTCTGGGTGGAGACCGACACCCCGCCGTACGAGACGCCCCAGACCACCAGGACGAGCAGGACGGTGCCGACGCCGCCGGTGGCGCCCGGCAGCAGGACGGTGGCCAGGGTGACACCGGCGAGGGCGAGGCCGACGGCGGTCCTCGGGCGGCGCCCGGAGAGCGGCCCGAGGGTGAAGTTCCCGGCCACGCCCGCCAGCCCGTACACCAGCAGGCAGCCGGCGATGACGCCGCTGCTCAGGCCGGCGTCGGCTTCGAGGAGCGGGCGGACGTAGGTGTAGCCGGCGAAGTGGCCGAGCACGACCAGGGCGGTGACCGCGGCTCCGGTGGCGACGCCCCGGTCGCGCAGCGCGCCGCCCAGGCCGCCCAGCCGCCCGCGCTCCGGTCCCGGCGGGACGGGCAGCGGCGGCAGCGCCGGCAGGGTGGCGGCGAGGACGGCGGCGGAGGCGGCGCCGAGCAGGGCGAGCGCCCAGAACGCGGCGCGCCAGTCGAGCAGCGCGGCGAGGTAGGTGCCCAGCGGGACGCCGAGGACGGAGGCGATGGAGACGCCGGAGAAGATCAGCGTCATCGCCGTCGCGAGGCGCCGGCCGTCGGCCAGGCGCGGGCCGAGGCTCGCCGCGAGGCCCCAGACGACGCCCATCGCGACGCCGAGCAGCACGCGGCCGACGGCCAGCACCGCGAGATCGGGCGCGAGGGCGGTCAGCGCGTCGGCGGCGCCGAGCAGCAGCAGGAAGGCGACCAGGACGGTACGGCGGTCGCGCGGCCCGATCAGCGCGGGGGTGAGGGGGGAGAGGACGGCCGCGATGAGGCCGGTGATGGTGAGGGAGAGCCCGGTGGCGCCGTCGGAGATGCCGAGGCTGTCGGACATGGGGGTGAGCAGGCCGACCGGCATCATCTCCGAGGAGACCAGGGTGAAGGTGGCGAGGGCCACGGCGAGCACCGGTGACCAGCGGTGGGCGGCGGGCGGGGCGGTCGGTTCCGCGGCCGACGTCTGCGGGTTCGCCGGATCCGCGTGCGTCGGATCCGCGTTCGTCGTTTCCGTGTGCGTCATACGGCCAGCTGACCAGCCGTCCGGAGGGCCGAACAAGATCGATCAGCTCATCGACCGATGAGCCCGGCTCATCGATTGGGCTGCCCCGGTGGTGCCCGCCAATGTGGTCGGGGTCGTCGGGCACCACCGGGAGAGAAGGGTCACTCCGCCGGGTCGATCCGGTGGCCGCCGCGGGCCGAGTGGAGGGTGAGCGCCTCGACCGGGCAGAAGTCCACCGCCTCGGTCAGCCGGTCCGTCAACTCCGCCCCGCCGTGGGCGTACTCGGCCAGCGGAGCGGCGAGTCCGTCGGCGCCGAGCGCCAGCGAGTCGGGGGCGCTGCGGGCGCACATCCCGGAGCCGATGCAGCGGTCCCGGTCGACCCGGACGATCACCGGCTCGGTGTCCGCCCGGCCCGTCACCAGGCCACCTGGAGGGAGTTCGGGCTGCGGGTGAGCAGGCCCCGCCGCCAGTCGATCCGCTCGACCGGCTCGGTCAGCCGCAGGGCGGGCAGCCGGCGGGCGAGGCGGTGCAGGGCGAGTTCCAGCTCCATCCGGGCCAGCCAGGCTCCCAGGCAGTGGTGCGGCCCGGCGCCGAAGGTCATCATCGGTGCGGCCGGCGGGGAGAACAGCTCGGTGAGCAGGTCGCCGGTGAACACCTCCGGGTCCCGGTTGGCGGCGGCGGTGTCGGCGGCGACCACGCTGCCGGCCGGGATGACCACCCCGCCGATCTCCACGTCCTCGACGGTGCGGCGCATCAGCCCGGGCATGTGCTCGTGGGCGTCGCCGAGCGGCACGGCGCGCAGCAGCTGCTCGGTCGCGGCGGCGGCGCTGGCCTCGTCGGAGGCGAGCTGCTGCCAGGCCTCCCGGCCGTCGGCGAGCAGGTAGACCAGAGCGTTGCCGAGGCTGGTCATGGTGGTCTCGTGGCCGGCCACGACCAGGCCGATGACCAGCGAGACCAGCTGCGCCTCGGTGATCGAGCCGTCCTCGGCGGCGGCCGCCAGCAGGCTGCTGACCAGGTCGTCGCCGGGCTCGGCGCGACGCTCGGCGATCACCCCGGCGCCGAAGGCGGCGAACTCGTCCATGGCCGTGACGATCGCCTCGGCGGAGTAGGCGGTGGCCGAGAGCGCGTGGTCGCTCCAGTGCGCGAGGCGCTTGGTGTCCAGGTTGTCCAGGCCCATCAGCCGGCTGATCACCGTGACCGGCAGCGGCCGGGTGTAGGCGGCGACGATGTCGGCGGGGGAGCCGTGGTCCATCAGTTCGTCGATCAGGGACTCGACGACCGAGGCCACCCACGGCTTCCAGCGGGCGATCGCGCGCGGGGTGAAGGCCCGCTGCACGGTGCGGCGCAGCCGCTGGTGCTCGGTGCCGTCGATGTTCAGCATGCTCTGCGGGTTGTCCAGGATGTTGGGAGTGACCGTGATCGGCGGCGCGTCCGGCGCGTAGAGCGGGGCGCGGCCCAGGCGCGGGTCCGTCAGCACCTGGCGCACGTCGGCGTGCCGGCTGACCAGCCAGACCGGCGTGCCGGTGGGCAGCGCGGCCAGCCGGGGCGGGCCGGGTTCCAGGTGGCGCAGGCAGTGCAGCGGGGGGAGCGGGGCGGTGCCGGTGCCGGCACCGGTCGCACTGTTCTCGGTGGACATCCGTACTCCAGACTCCAGGGCGATGGGCCGCGGGGGCGGCCCGACGGGGGTGGATCCGAGGATGGTGCGGGGACGGGTGGTACGGCCGGCTGGCGGCTCGACACGGGCCGGGGCTTCGAGCGGCTGCTGCGGGGTGGCGCGAAATGTGCGGGGGCGTACGGTCGGTACGCGCCTGGCACGGGCGGCGTGCGGTGGCGCGCCGTCAGGTGGGGCGGGTGTGCTGAGCGTGGTCGCGTGGACCGTCTCTGCTACGACCGTACGTGGGCCGCCGTGCGCCCGTCAGCGGCACTTCCAGCCAACACCGGTGCTTTCCGGGCAGTTCGAGGCGCGTTGACGGGCGCTCAGCGCCGTCCGTGCGCCCCCGCGGCGGGGCCCGCTCCGGGCAATCGCCTGGTCGGGCGCGGCCCACCGTGGGATATGCCGCCGACACGTGCCGCGGGCGGACCACCGCCGGGCGGACCGGGGGCGGCCCCGATCGCCGCGCCCGGGCCGGTGGCGGCCGGCGGAACGGGCGTTACGCTTCGTGGGCGGTGTTACCGCAGTCGTTTCGTCGCAGGTCACGCCGGTGCAGAGCGGCACCGGCCGTCGGAGGTGGAATCGGATGCCCCAGCAGGTCAAGGCAGTGATCGCGCGCGCCAAGGGCGCGCCCGTGGAGGTGACCACGATCGTGGTGCCGGACCCGGGTCCGGGTGAGGCGGTGGTCCGGATCCAGGCTTGCGGCGTCTGCCACACCGACCTCCACTACCGCGAGGGCGGCATCAACGACGAGTTCCCGTTCCTGCTCGGCCACGAGGCCGCGGGCGTCGTGGAGTCGGTCGGCGAGGGCGTCACCGAGGTCGAGCCCGGTGACTTCGTGATCCTCAACTGGCGTGCGGTGTGCGGGCAGTGCCGGGCCTGTCGGCGCGGGCGCCCGCAGTACTGCTTCGCCACCCACAACGCGAAGCAGCGGATGACGCTGCTGGACGGCACCGAGCTGTCCCCGGCGCTGGGCATCGGCGCGTTCGCCGAGAAGACCCTGGTCGCGGCCGGCCAGTGCACCAAGGTCGACCCGGCCGCCGAGCCGGCCGTGGCCGGCCTGCTCGGCTGCGGCGTGATGGCGGGCATCGGCGCGGCCATCAACACCGGCAACGTGGGCCGCGGCGACTCGGTCGCCGTCATCGGGTGCGGCGGCGTCGGCGGCGCGGCCGTGATGGGCTCCCGGCTGGCGGGCGCGGCGAAGATCATCGCCGTCGACATCGACGACCGCAAGCTGGAGACCGCCCGCGCCCTCGGCGCCACCCACACCGTCAACTCCACCACCACCGACCCGGTCGAGGCCATCCGCGAGCTCACCGGCGGCAACGGCGCCGACGTGGTGGTCGAGGCGGTCGGCCGGCCCGAGACCTACCGGCAGGCCTTCTACGCCCGCGACCTGGCCGGCACCGTCGTCCTGGTCGGCGTGCCCACCCCCGAGATGCGGCTGGAACTCCCGCTGCTCGACGTGTTCGGCCGCGGCGGCGCCCTCAAGTCCTCCTGGTACGGCGACTGCCTGCCCTCGCGGGACTTCCCGATGCTCATCGACCTCTACCTCCAGGGCCGCCTGGACCTGCGCGCCTTCGTCACCGAGACCATCGAACTCGACGCGGTGGAGAAGGCCTTCGAGCGCATGCACCGCGGCGACGTCCTGCGTTCGGTGGTGGTCCTGTGAGCACCTCCGCCCGTGTCGACCGGCTGGTGACCGCCGGGACCTTCGAACTCGACGGCGGCAGCTGGGAGGTGGAGAACAACGTCTGGATCGTCGGCGACGACCGGGAGGCGGTGGTGATCGACGCCGCCCACGACGCCGAGGCGATCGAGGCGGCGCTCGGCGGCCGCCGGCTGCGGGCCATCGTCTCCACCCACGCGCACAACGACCACATCGACGCCGCCCCGGCCCTCGCCGCCAGGACCGGCGCGCCGATCCTGCTGCACCCGGACGACCTGCCGCTGTGGAAGCAGACCCACCCCGACCGCCTCCCGGACGGCGAACTGGCGGACGGCCAGCGGATCGAGGTGGCCGGCGTCGAACTGACCGTCCTGCACACCCCGGGCCACGCCCCCGGCTCGGTCTGCCTGTACGCCCCCGCGCTGGGCACCGTCTTCACCGGCGACACCCTCTTCCAGGGCGGCCCGGGCGCGACCGGCCGGTCCTTCTCGCACTTCCCGACCATCATCGACTCGATCCGGGAGCGCCTGCTGACCCTCCCGGCCGACACGGTGGTGCGCACCGGCCACGGCGACCCGACCACCATCGGCGCCGAGGCCCCGGCCCTGCCGGAGTGGATCGCCCGCGGCCACTGACGGTCCCGCGGACCGTGACGTCGCGTCCGTACGGCCCCCGGGGACCGGTCGTTCCCCGGGGGCCGTACGATCCCGACCATGGCCCATGACCCGCGCGACCTCGACGACGCCATGCTCGCCTTCTGGCGCGAGCGGCACATCTCCACCCTGACCACCACCCGGCCGGACGGCACGCCGCACGTGGTGCCGGTCGGTGTGACGTTCGAGCCGCGGACGGCGACCGCCCGGGTGATCACCAGCCGCACCAGCCGCAAGGCGCTCAACGTCGCGGCCGCCGGGGCGCGGGGACTGCGGGTCGCCGTCTGCCAGGTCGACCGGGCCCGCTGGGCGACCCTGGAGGGCGTGGCGGTCGTCCGCGACGAGCCCGAGCAGGTCGCGGACGCGGAGCGGCGCTACGCCGAGCGCTACCGCCAGCCGCGGGTCAACCCGGACCGGGTGGTCATCGAGATCGCCGTGGACCGCGTCCTCGGCCGCGGCTGAGCGGCCCGCTTCACCGGAGCGTCCCGCTTCACCGGAACGGCCGTTCTCGATGTCGAGAACGGCCGTTCCGCGCTGTTCGTCGGACACGCCTCATCGGGGCTCAGGCGCCCACGACGAGCCACTGGGCCGGGAGTTCGATCCGGGCGCCGTCCGGGGTGGACTCCGTGGTGGCCAGCGGCAGGTCGCCGGAGGCGAGGACGGTGAGGCCGGCCGCGCGGAAGAAGCCGCCGAAGTCCGCGTCGGCGACCTCGGCGGGGGCGAGGCCGTGGGCGAACACCGGGCGCAGCTTCGGCGGTGGCCCGGACGGGTCCTGGGCGAGGTCGGCCAGGACCTGCTTGGCGGTCTCGGAGAGCTCGACCACGAAGGCCCGGCCGCGCGCGCCGAGCAGGGTGGCGACGGCCTCGGCGACCGGTCGGCGGTCGGCCGGCTCGCTCTGGTGGATCACCCCGCGCACGTACACGTTGGCGTCGCCGAGACGGTCGTGGAGGGCCCGGACGGCTTCGGTGTCGGTCGCGTCCAGCCGGGCGAACTCGGCCGGCCCGGTGGGATCCCGGCGCCGGGCGAGCTCCAGGGCGGCGGCGGACAGGTCGACCCCGAGGACCCGGTCGAACCGCTCGGCCAGGAAGCGGGTCTGGGTGCCGTTGCCGCAGCCGAGGTCGACGAGCGGCAGTCCGGGGTCGGTGAGGTGCGGGGCGAACAGCGTGAGGTGGCGTTCGGCGGTGAGGGCCGGCTCCGCGTCCCAGATCACCGCGCCCGGCTCCTCCGGCGCCTCGCGCCAGAAGCCCTCCCAGGCGTCCCTGTACCGACTCGTCACGCTCATGGCGGTTGACCTCCGGGTATCACGCACAGTGTCCGGGTCGTGTCTACCGGTACCGGGGCCCGGGCGGCAAGCACCGCCACCCGGCTGCGAGCAGGCGGCCGCAGCGCCGCAGCCTCAGCCCCCGGTGGTCGCCCGGCGCAGCAGGTAGGTGCCGGAGGCGGCGGCCAGGACGGCCATGCAGGCGGCGAAGACCAGACCGGCGTGGGCCAGGCCGACCGGGCCGGTGAGCAGGCCGACGCCGATGACCGGGATCGAGATCCCGAAGTAGGCGACCACGAACAGGGCGGAGAGGGCCCCGCCGCGGTGCTCGGCGGGGCTCGCGGCGGCCACCTCGCCGACCGCGCCGCGCAGCGCCATGCCCTGGCCCGCCCCGCCCACCAGGGCGCTGAGCACCAGCGGTGGGAGGACCGTCCAGGCGAGCGAGGCGGCCAGCAGGGCGAGCCCGGCGATCAGTACCAGACAGCCCAGCGGGATCGCCCGCGCGGTGCCCAGCCGGGGCACCAGCAGCTGGCCGAGGGTGGAGGCGAAGAAGGCGGTGAAGACGATCAGGCCGACCACGGCGTGGTTGTCGACGCCGAGCTCGCCGGCCAGGAACGCCGGGCTGACCGAGGTGAACACGCCCAGCAGGGAGAAGCCCGCGAAGGCGGCGATCCCGGCCGGGACGAACACCGGGCGGACCTCCGGCGGCAGGGACGGCAGGTTCGGTCGCGCGGTGCGCAGCGGGCGGGCGCCGGCGACCGTCTCCGGCAGGCGCCGGGTGAGGGCGAAGGAGACGGCGAGCAGCACCAGGTGCACGACGAACGGCAGGACCAGCGGGGCGGGCGCGTACTCGGCGAGCACGCCGGCGAGCAGTGGCCCGCAGCCGAGCCCGCCCATGTTGGCGGCGGTCGCGACGAAGCCGGCGCGGGCCCGTTGCCCGGGCGCGGCGAGCTCCAGCACGTACGCGGTGCCGGTGCCGGTGAACAGGCCCGCCGAGAGGCCGGAGAGCAGCCGGCCGAGGAGGAGCAGCGGTACGGAGTCCGCGCCGAGGAAGACGGCGTCGCTGCCGGCCGCGAAGGCCAGTCCGCCGAGCAGGACGGGGCGGCGTCCGACGGTGTCGGAGACGTTGCCGACGAGCAGCAGGACGCCGATGACCCCGAAGGCGTAGACGGCGAAGACGACCGTCACGGTCAGTTCGGAGAAGCCGAGCTCGTCCTGGTACAGCCCGTAGAGGGGGGTGGGCAGGGTGGTGCCCGTCATGCAGACGGCGAAGGCGGCGGCGGCCACGAGGTAGCCGGGGCTGCCCGTGGCCGGCCGGGCGGTCCGACGGTCGGTCATCCGCCCACGATAGGCGCGGCTCCGGGCCGGGCCGGTGCCGTGCGGGGGTGCGCTGGGCCGAATGGCGGGGCCCCTTCCGGCGGGCCGGGAGGGCCCGGCGACCCGCCCCGGGCAGGTGAGGGGCCCGGGGCGGGTCGCCGGTGTCAGTGCTGCGGGTGTCAGTGGTGCGGGTACCGGCGGTGCGGGTGCGGGTGGTGTCAGTAGGTGAGGATGCCCGGGTCGGAGAGGCCCGGGGCGCCGGTCTCGACGTGGCCGGCCAGGCGGCGGACGAAGTCGGCGCTGGAGTTGGAGGTGACGGTCACGTCGTACCAGTTGCGGCAGGTGCGCAGGTCGACGGTGTGGGAGACGGTGGCGCCGCGGCGGACGGTGACGGTCTGCGGGGTGCCGGCGTAGGCGTTGCTCACGGTGAGGACGACGTCCGAGGTGCCGGCGTTGGTGAGGGTGAGGTCCAGGCTGCCGGTGGTCGCGTCGTGCCGGGCGGCGACCTCGGGACCGGCGGTCCTGCCGGGGTTGCGGAAGCGGCGCAGGAAGCCGTTGGGGCCGTGCACGGTCAGGTCGGTGACGCCCTTGGAGTAGGTGGTGTTCCAGGTGTCCGTGATCGTCTTGCCCGCCTCGGCGGTGTACGTCCACGGGCCGTCGGTGCGGTTGGCCGAGGTCACCAGGAACTGGGCGCCGGCCGCCGCGCCGCCGCCGAAGGTGAGGCGGTACTTGCCGGTGGCGGTGTCCGCGGCGCCGTCCACGACCGGGGCGTACTTCAGCGGGCGGGTGGGCTTGGCGCCCGGCTCCTGCTTCGGCATGGTGCCGGTGGCGGGCGGAGCGGGCACGTAGTCGGGGTGCCGGTTGCGGTCCGGCGGGAGGTAGCCGGCCGTGGAGGGCAGCGCGGCCGGGGTGGTGTTCGAGGCGGTGAAGTCGAAGGCGGAGGTGAGGTCGCCGCAGATGGCGCGCCGCCAGGGCGAGATGTCGGGCTCCAGCACGCCGAAGCGGCGCTCCATGAAGCGGATGATCGAGGTGTGGTCGAAGGTCTCGGAGCAGGTGTAGCCGCCGGTGCTCCAGGGCGAGACCACCAGCATCGGCACCCGCTGGCCGAGGCCGTACGGCCCGGCCGCGTAGCTCGCGTTGCCGGCGAAGTAGTCGGCCGTGGTGGACACGGTGGACAGGCCCTGGGAGGCCGAGGAGGGCGGGAACGGCGGCACGACGTGGTCGAAGAAGCCGTCGTTCTCGTCGTACGTGATGAACAGCGCGGTGCGGGCCCACACGTCGGGGTTGGAGGTGAGCGCGTCGAGCACCTGGGAGACGTACCAGGCGCCGTAGTTGGCGGGCCAGTTGGGGTGCTCGGTGAAGGCCTCGGGGGCGGCGATCCAGGAGATCTGCGGCAGGGTGCCGGCCTGGACGTCACGGCGCAGGACGTCGAACAGGCCGTCGCCCGCCTTGGCGTCGGTCCCGGTGCGGGCCTTGTCGTAGAGCGGCTGGCCGGGCTGGGCGTTGCGGTAGTTGGTGAAGTAGAGCAGCGAGTTGTCGCCGTAGTTGCCGCGGTAGGCGTCACCGATCCAGCCCCAGGAGCCGGCCGCGTCCAGGCCGTCGCCGATGTCCTGGTAGATCTTCCAGGAGACCCCGGCCTGCTCCAGCCGCTCGGGGTAGGTGGTCCAGCCGTAGCCGGCCTCCTGGTTGCCGAGGACGGGGCCGCCGCCGGTGCCGTTGTTGCCGGTGAAGCCGGTCCACATGTAGTAGCGGTTCGGGTCGGTCGAGCCGATGAACGAGCAGTGGTAGGCGTCGCAGAGGGTGAAGGCGTCGGCGAGCGCGTAGTGGAACGGGATGTCCTGGCGGGTCAGGTAGGCCATGGTGGTGGCCGTCTTGGCGGGCACCCACTGGTCGTACTTGCCGTTGTTGAACGCCTTGTGGCCGCCGGCCCAGTCGTGGTTGAGGTCCTGGACGAACTGCATCCCGAGGTCGTTCACCTGGGGGCGGAAGGGCAGCACCTCCTTCTTGCTGCTGTCCGTCTGGTGCCACACGGACTTGCCGCTGGGCAGGGTGACCGGGCGGGGGTCGCCGAAGCCGCGGACGCCCTTCATCGCGCCGAAGTAGTGGTCGAAGGAACGGTTCTCCTGCATCAGGACGACGATGTGCTCGATGTCCTGGAGGGTGCCGGTGGAGCCCTGCGGGGCGATCGCCGCGGCCCGGGCGATGCTCTGCGACAGCGTGGTGAACGCGGCGGTGGCGCCGGCGAGTCGGAGGAAACGACGGCGGTTCAGCTCTGCCATGGGTGGGATGACCTCTGGGTGTCATGGGGGCGGCGGACGGGACGGTGCCCCAAGGACAGCGCCTGAGGGGTACCTCCCGGCGGACCATTCATGACTGCCCGCTGTACGCCGGGCGAACGCCTCGAGTTGTCTGAACACGTTCGGTCATCGCTCGGGGGGCGGCTCCGCTTCGAGGACCGTGCTGCCGTCCGGTCGCGACCCCGGACCCCCGCAGACCCGGCCCGGGCCCGACGTGGTCCCGCCGCAGACCCGCCCCGGGCCCGACGTGGTCCCGCCGCGGCCCGACGTTGACCTGACGTTGACCTGACACCCGGCCCGTCCGGGGCTACGCTCGTTCGCGGTCCGCACCGGACGGGCGGGCGGTGGCAGGTGGGGCCGGGGCACCGGGGGGATGTGTGGGGGCTGCTGTGTTCGCCGCGCTGCTGCGGGAGCGACGCCTGTCGGCGGGGTGGAGCCAGGACGAACTCGCGGAGCGCTCCGGGGTGTCGGCCCGGTCGATCAGCGCACTGGAGGCGGGCGGGCGACGGCCGAGGATGTCCTCGGTGGTCCGGCTCGCCGAGGCCCTCGGCGTCGATCCGGACACCCGGGCCGGGTGGCTGGCCGCCGTCCGGGGCGAGGACCGGGAGCAGCCGGGAGCGGCGCAGGAGCCGCCCGGCGTCCGGGAATCCGGCGCTGCCGGGGCCGACGCCCCGCCCCGCGCCCCCGGTCGGCCCGCGGCGCCTGCGGAGCCCGCCGTTCCCCGGCAACTCCCCATGGCGGTGCGGCACTTCACCGGACGTACCGCGGAGCTCCGGACCCTGGACGGACTGCTGTCGGACCGGGCACCCGGCTGCGGCGCGGTCGTGATCTCGGCGATCGCCGGCACGGCCGGGGTGGGCAAGACCTCGCTGGCCGTGCACTTCGCCCACCGGGTGGCGGACCGCTTCCCCGACGGCCAGCTGTTCGCCAACCTGCGCGGCTTCGACCCGGACCGGACCCCGGTCGGCGCCGCCGACGTGGCCCGCGGCTTCCTGGACGCGCTCGGCGTCCCCGCGCCCCGGATCCCCGCCGACCCGGACGGCCGACTCGCCCTGCTCCGCAGCCGCCTGGCCGGCACCCGGACGCTGATCGTGCTCGACAACGCCCGCGAGGCGGAGCAGGTCCGCCCGCTGCTGCCGGGCACCGACAGCTGCCTGGTGGTGGTCACCAGCCGCAACCGGCTGCCCGGCCTGGTCGCCCTGGACGGCGCCGTCCCGCTCGCCCTCGACGTGCTCACCCCCGCCGAGGCCCGCGAACTGCTCGCCCGCCGCCTCGGCCCCGGGGCCGTCGAGGAACGGCCGGACGCGACCGAGGAGTTGATCGAGCTGTGCGCCCGGCTGCCGCTGGCCCTGAACATCGCCGTCGCCCGGGCGGCCGAGCAGCCCGGCACCCCGCTCGCCGTCTGGGCGCGCGAACTGCGCGACTCCCGCGCCCGCCTGGACCTGCTGTCGGCCGGCGACGACCACGCCGACGTCCGGGCGGTGTTCTCCTGGTCCTACCGCGCCCTGGCCCCGCGCGCCGCCCGGCTGTTCCGGCTGCTCGGCCTGCACCCGGGCCCGTCCACCGGGGCGGCCGCTGCCGCGAGCCTCGCCGGCCTGCCCCGCTCGGAGACCCGCGCGCTGCTGGAGGACCTGTGCCGCGCCCACCTGATCACCGAGCCCGAGCCGGGCCGGTACGGCTTCCACGACCTGCTGCGCGCCTACGCCGCCGAGCTGGCCGCCGCCGTCGAAGGCCCGGACGGACCGGAGCGGGCCACCCTGCGAATGCTCGACCACTACCTGCACACCGCGCACCGGGCCGGCTGCCTCGCCTACGCCGACGACGCCTCCTGGTACCCGCTCGACCTCGCCGGACCGGTGGACGGGGCGACGCCCGAGGACCTCCCCGACCGCCGGAGGGCGCTCGCCTGGTACCGGGACGAGCAGCCGGTGCTGGAACGGATCGTCGACACGGCGCACCGGGCCGGGGCGGACGTCCACGCCTGGCAGCTCGTCGGCGCCCAGGTCCCGTACCTGCTCAAGTCCGGGCTGTGGCAGCAGTGGCAGCGGGCGAGCGAGACCGCGCTCGCCGCCGCCGAACGCACCGGGGACCTCGGCCGACGGGCCCACGCGCACCGCTGGCTCGGCCAGGTGCACCGCTCCCAGGGCCGCCAGCCCCAGGCCCAGCGCGAACTGCGCCTGGCCCACGACCTGTTCGAGACGCTCGGGGACCGGCCGCGCCAGGGCAAGACCCAGCTGGACCTCGCCATCGCGTACGGCGAGGTGCACGCCTACCCCGACGCGGTCGCCGAGTCCCGCCGGGCGCTGGAGCTGTTCCGGGCCATCGACGACCCCTCCGGGCAGGCCCTCGCGCTCAACAGCATCGGGTGGTACCTGGTGCTCCAGGGCGAACCCCGGCAGGCACTGCCCTACTGCCGGCGCGCCCTCGACCTGGCCCGCCACACCGGCAACCTCCCCGGCCAGGCGTCCATCTGGGACAGCATCGGCTACGTCCACCACCAGCTCGGCGAGTACCACGAGGCCCTCCCGGCCTACCAGGAGTCCCTGCGGCTGCGCCGGGCGGTCGGCGACTACTTCCTCCAGGCCGACATCCACACCCACATCGGGGACACCCACCTCGCCCTCGGCGACACCGAGGCCGCCCGGGCCTCCTGGACGCGCGGCCTGGTCATCCTCGACGACCTGCAGCACCGCGACGCCGAGGCCGTCCGGGCCCGCCTGGACCGCCTCGGCGGCCCGGCGCACCCACCTCCCGCGCCACCTCCGGACGGACCGTGAACCCGGCCCGACCCACCGCCCGTAGCTCGAAGGAAGGCGTGGCACGGGGGCGTCCGCCCCCGGTGGACCAGTGCGCCCCACGAGGCGGGGAGGAACCGGATGCAGTCCCGACGCGACCAGGTGCAGGCGCACCTGTTCGTGATGAGCAGGCTGGCCTCGGGCATGCTGCGCGCGGAGCCCGACGCGCCGGACACCCCCACCGGGCGGACCACCCGGGGCACCGTGACCGGGCTCGCGGTGGCGGTGCTGATCGGCCTCGGCGTGACGGTGTACGGGGTGATCAGCCCCGGCGGCAGCGACGGCTGGGCCAAGCCCGGCACGCTGGTGGTGGTCGAGGAGACCGGGGCCCGCTACCTGTCGATGGGCGGGCAGCTTCACCCGGTGCTGAACGACACCAGCGCCCGGCTGGTGGCCGGCGACCGGATGACGGTCCGGCAGGTGAGCCGGGCATCGATCGCCGACGCGCCGCGCGGCGCGCCGGTCGGCATCGTCGGCGCCCCCGACGGACTGCCGCCGGTCACCGAGCTCGGCGGCGCGACCTGGCTGGTCTGCGGCACCGTCCAGCCCGGCCCGACCGGCGCACCCGTGCCCCGGCTCGGCCTGCTGATGGACCCGGCCACGGAGGGCCGGGCGCTCACCGCCGCCCAGGGCGTGCTGGTCACGCTGCCGGACGGCTCGGTCCACCTGCTCTGGCAGGGCCAGCGGTTGCGCGTGGACACCGCCGACCAGGCCCTCCAGGCGCTCGGCTACGGCGGCGCGACCCCCTTCCCCGTCCCGGCCGGCGTGCTGAACGCGCTGCCCGCCGGCCCCGACCTGGCCGCACCCGCGGTGCCCGGGCGGGGTGAGGCCGGTCCGGCGCTGGGCGGCAAGCCGACCCGGATCGGTCAGCTCTTCGAGGCCCCCGGCGGAGCGCACTACCTGCTCACCAAGGACGGTCTCGTCCCGCTCAGCCCGACCCTGTACGCCCTGCTGCTCGGTGACCCGCGCACCCAGCAGGAGGCGTACGGCGGCGCCGCGCCGGCCGCCGCGCCGATCGGCGCGATGGACCTCGCCGGACACAAGGCACCCGGCGGCCCGCCGGGCGCCGGACTCCCGGAGTCGCCACCGGTCCTCGTCCCGCTGCTGCGCGGCGAGGGCGTCTGCGCCGACCTGCGCACCGGCACCGGCACCGGCACCGGCGCCCCGGTGACCTCCGTCACCGTGCTGCCCAATGACCGGGCCGAGGCGGGCCGCCCGCCGGTCGCCCCGGCGGGCGCGCCCCAGGCCGTCTGCGCGGTGGCCGACCGGATCGCCGTGCGGCCGGGCGGGGGCGCCCTGGTGCGGACGCTCTCCGGTGCCGGGGCGGGCAGCACCGAGTACCTGGTGACCGAGGCCGGGGTCCGCTACCCGCTGCCCTCCGCGGCGGCGGCCAAGCAACTCGGCTACGGCGGCACCACACCGGTCGCGGTGCCCGCGCCGGTGCTGGGACTGCTGCCGTCCGGGCCGCTCCTCGATCCGGCGGCGGTGTCGGCGGCCGACGCCGGCCCGACGGCCGGGACGGCCACCGCGGTGCCCGGGGTGCCCGCGGTGGGGGCCGTGGTGCCCGGGGTGCCCGCCGCAGGGACGGCCGTGCCCGGGGTGCCCGCCGCAGCCGTCGCGGCGGCCGTCGAACCGGCGACGGGCTCGTCGGCCTGTGGCTGAACCACCGCTCCGGGCAGCCCCGTTGAGTCGATCAGAACCCGCGCGACCCCCGTGCGGTGAGAAGGGAGCCCCCGGTGACCACGCCGGCGAACTTGACCAAACAGGACGAGGCGATCCGCAAGGCGCTGTCCGACATCGAGCAGCAGATCGAAGGGATGATCACGGCCGGCCGCACGGTCGAGCGGATCAAGCAGGAGTTGGCCTCCGGCTACATCTCCGGTGCGAGCTCGACGTTCCAGCAGAAGGTCGACGACTGGATGCAGCGCTACCACCAGGTCATCGGGGCGTTCGAGCGCTTCGCCGAGGCCACCAAGGTCGCCGACCAGGTCATCACGCACGCCGAGGAGGAGGCCCGTCTGCACGCCGCGGACGGGTTCATCGAGGGCGTGCTGAACGGCGCCTGACGGCGCGTCACCAACGGGAAGGAAGCGGACACATGGCACAGCCGATGGACAACTTCGGGAGCATCCAGCTCCACCACGAGACCGTCGCCCAGGCGGCGAGCGAACTGGGCCGGGCGGGCAGCCTGATGGACGAGGCCCTGTGGGAGGTGGAGCAGAAGCTGAAGACCCTGGAGGAGAGCGGCGACTTCCAGGGCGCCGCCGCCATCGCCTTCGCGGAGTTCAAGACGGCCGTGACGGCCAACGCGGGGCAGATGAACCAGGACATCATCGCCGCGGGCGCCACGCTCACCAGCATGCACCACACCATGACCCAGGCCGACCAGGACGCCAGCAAGCAGTTCATCCACTGAGGCGGGGGCCCCACGCATGGCCGAGCAGATCAAGATGACGGTCGAGGGGATCGAGGGCTTCGTCTCCGAGCTCGTCAAGCTCGACGAGAGCGTCAGCAGCCAGAAGAACACCTGGCAGGACGTGCATGGTGCGGGTATCAAACCCGGCCGCGACGTGTTCTCCCCGGCGAAGACGCTGAAGGCCAACTTCAACGCGTTCTCCGGTAGCGTCATCAGCTCCCTGGATTTCCTCTGGAACGAGGTCGACAAGATCTCGCTGGACCTCCTGCGCGCCCGGGACCGGCTGCACCTCGGCAACGGCGAAGCCCTGACCGAGGCCCAGATGATGGACATCATCGGTGACGTCCTGAACGGTGGCGGTCCGGCCAAGCCGCCCGCCGCCTGACGGCACGTCGCGCCGTCCGCCCACCCGCCGTCGGACCGTGGACACCACCCCGGTCCGACGGTGCCCCCTGCCCGAATCGACCCGTCACGTCCCGCCCGGAGGGAACCATGTCCGATCCGCAGCCCACCATGAAGTTCACCTGGGAACAGATGCTGGAGGCGTTCGCGGGGGAGGGGCACACGACCGTCGTGCACCGGACCGACGTCACCGGCACGCCGTGGATCACCGGCCGGGAGCTCGCGACGGACACCCAGGACAACAACAACCAGCGCAAGAAGAAGGACGGCCGCGCCGGCGGCAACTCCGGCTACGACCTGTGGGCGGAGTGGACCTACGCCGCGGCGGGCAGCGTCACCTACACCACCATCCTGGGCATCACCCTGAACTGGCCGTTCTGGGACGACAAGGCGGGGAACCAGAGCGGCTCCGTGCTGCACCGCTTCCACACCGACCCCGGTGACGTCCTCGGGCCGTCCATCTGGAACGGTGGGCCGGGCAACGAGAACACCTCACCGAAGTCCCTGGTGGACGCCGGGGACAAGCTCGCCCAGGTGGAGAAGGCCGTCGGGGAGCTGCGGTCCCGCATCCAGGCGTTCGCCGACCGGGTGGACGGCGCCGGCAGCGACTTCCAGGGCAGCGCCGCCGGCCGGTTCAAGGAGGTGCTGATCGGGCTGAAGAACGAGGTCCGGGAGCTGCACTACCGCCTGAACGGGACGGTCGCGTCCTGGCGGGACGACGCCGAGGGCGCCACCCCGCCCGCCGTGGGCAGCAGCATCGCCGAGAAGCTGAAGAAGGCCGGGGAGCAGCTGCTCCTGGCGCAGCAGAACATGTACAACCTCGGCTACAACCCCTGGCGGGGGGTGGCCGTCCGGGAGACGAAGACGTCCGACTGGAACTACAAGGACTACGCCGAGGACATCGCGCGTGCTCCGTCGGACGAGCACAACAACTCGTGGGCCTGGCCGTACGCCTGCGTCCGGGACGCCTTCCAGCGGGAGGTCGAGAAGATCACCACCGTGGTGCTCGACACGACCAAGCACCAGGCGGACGTCGGCGGGGCGGGCTACGTCCTCTCGTCGAAGGAGTCCGGTCCGATCGCCTCGGCCGTCCAGTCCTTCACCGACAACGTCAACACCAAGGCGACGGAGATCTGGACCGGCCACGTGGTCCAGGTCCTGGACGCCGCGGCCACCGCGGCGGGCAACCTCGTGATGGGGGCCTACCAGGCGGCCGGCGACATGCTGCACCAGTTCGGCAACCCGAGCATGAACCTGCCCAAGGACAAGGTCGACCCTCCCAAGGGCGCCCCCGACTCGAACGGTCCCGGCGGTGGCGGCGCCGGGGGCAAGGGAGGGGGCGGCACCGGCGGACCGCCGCCGCCGACCACCATCAAGGGCGGCCCGGGCGGCATCGGTGGCGGTGACGGCAAGGGCGCCGGCGGCAAGGGCGCCGGCGGGATCGGCGGGATCGGGGGGATCGGGGGCGTCGGAGGCACCAACGGCCAGGTCCCGTTGCTCGGCAAGGACGGCAAGCCGCTCCTGGACAAGGACGGCAAGCCGATGTACGTCCCCGCCGGGACGACCGTCAACAGCAAGGGCGAGCTGATCGGCAAGGACGGCAAGCCGTTGCTCGACAAGGACGGCAAGCCCCGGCACGTGCCCCTGGGCACCGTGGTCGGACAGCCCTCGACCGGCGGTGGCACCTCCGGGAACACCGGGAACACGGGCTCCAGTGCGCCGTTCAAGGTGCCGGTCGGCTCCAAGAAGAACGAGGACGGCACCGTCACCGGCCCCGACGGGAACCTGCTGAAGGACGCCAACGGCTACCCGGTCGTCCTCGGCAAGGACCGGACCATCGACACCGACGGCACCGTCCGCGACGCGAACGGCCGCCCCGTCTCGCAGTTCGAGCAACTGCTGACCGATGCCGAGCACGCCTACGCCGGCGGTTCCGGGAGCATCGGAACCGGAGGCCGGGGCAGTGGCGGCACGATCGGACTGCCGGGCTCGTTCGGAGGCGGCGGTGACTTCTCCTTCGGGTCGGGCGGCTCCGGTGGGGTGGGCTCGACCAAGGGCGGCACCGATCTGTTCGGCGAGCCCTACGCGGGGAAGAACGGCATCTCCGCCAAGACCGTCGGCGGCCTGGCGGCGTCAGGGCCGCCGACCGTCGGTGTCGGCGGCAGGCTGGCCGATGCCCTGGGCGTCAAGCCGACGGCCCAGGCGGCCGCCGAGGAGGCCGCCGCGGCCCGCGCGGCCGCCGGGCGGGCGGGGGCCGCGGCCGCCGAGGAGTCCCAGCTGATGGGCCGGGGCATCCCGACCACCGGCGGCATGGGCGGTCCGATGATGCCTCCGATGGGCGCGGGGGCGGGCGCCGGTGCGGGAGCGGGCCAGGGCGAGAAGGAGCGGCAGCGCACCACCTGGCTGTCCGAGGACGAGGAGGTCTGGGGCACCGACGCGGGCGGAGTGACGGGCGTCATCGGTCGCTGAGCGGACGTTCCGCCGCCGTCGAACCCCGGGGCCCGGTACGGCCGTAGAGAGGACCGTACGACCCCATGGACCGGTGTCGTTCCGGGCCCGACACCTCAGGCCCGGAACGCACCCTCGGCAGGAGACGGAGGTGCGGACGGATGGACCTGTCGTTCGCCGAACAGATCGAGCAGGCGATGGCCGCGCTGGAGGAGCAGCAGGCCAGGATGGCCAGGACCGCCAAGGAGCTGGAGGCGGCGACCGCCTCGGTGACCTCCAAGGACCGGATGGTCACCGCCGTGGTGGGAGCGCAGGGCCAGGTGGTGTCGCTGACCTTCCACACCAACGCCTACCGCACGATGGCCCCCAGCGAGCTGGGCAAGGTGCTCACCGACCTGCTGAACACCGCCCGGGCCGACCTCGGCGACCGTGTGGCGGGCGCCATGGCCGAGTTCAAGGGACTCGGCGAAACCCTGGCCGCCTCGATGACCGGAGGCAGTGAACTCGAGGACCTCTTCACCCCGCTGCGGCAGATGCGCCCCGGCTTCGCCGACAAGGCCGCCGCCGAGGAACGCCGCAAGCGGGACCGGCAGGAGGAGTTCCGTGGCTGAGAAGCTCACCGCGCTGTCGGACCTGATCCACAAGTTCGCCAAGTACCCCGAACTGGCCGACCTGTTCAAGGAGATCCAGGCCAAGACCACCGAGATCAACGAGTTCAACACGAACTCGGCCGGCCACGATGAACTCGGCAAGACCTACCACGACAACGTGGACGAGCCGACCGCCACCATCACCGAGCTGTTCGCGAAGGTCCAGCACACCATCGACGCCGCCGGTCAGGGCGGGAAGAACACCTCCCAGATGATGAACGACGCCGACCACGAGGCCGGTGGCCAAAGCTGACGTCCCGTCAGTCCAGGTCGCCGCGGCGCACCTCCGATCCTCCCGATCCCCCCGATCAACCATCGCCAGGAGTCACCACCCGTGTCGATCATGCTGCCGCCCGGCCTGGCGAAGTTCTTCGGGATCGTGACCGGTATGAAGTGGCCGGAGGCGGACGAGGACAGGCTGCGCACCGCGGGCGACGACTACCTGGTGATCGCCGGCAAGGTCCCCGAGCTGCGCGCCTACCTGGTGGAGCTCGTCGCCGTCTGTCGGGACAGCTTCGAGGGCGAGGCGGCCGATGCCTTCGTGGCCCAGATGAACCAGCTGATCGGCGGCACCGGCGGTGACGACTACATCACCTCGGCCGGTCAAGTCGCCAAGCAGCTCGGGGACTTCGCCCACAAGGTCGCCAACCAGGTCGAGTACGCCAAGTGGATGATCATCGCCCAGCTGATCCAACTCGTGGCCCAGATCGCCTGGGCCATCGCGATGGCGCCGATCACCTTCGGCGGCTCGCTCGCGGAGATCTTCGTCGCCTACAAGGTCACCGGCGAGCTGGTCAAGCAGGTCTTCATCTGGCTGTTCAAGCAGCTCCTGCTGCACGAGTTCCTCTCCATCACCACCGGCATGGTGATGGACGGGATCATCCAGGGCATCCAGATCGGCAAGGGCCACAAGGACCACTGGGAGAAGGAATCCTTCCTCCAGGCCATCGAGATGGGCGCGATCAACGGCCTGCTCACCGGCCCGCTGGAACTGCTCACCTTCGGCCTCGGCAAGGCCTTCGGCCGGGTCTTCGGCCGCGGCCTCGGCAAGGACCTGCAGGCCGACCTCAAGGCACTGGCCGGCGCCGAGTTCAAGAACCTGGCGGAGAACGAGCTGAAGTCGCTCGGGACGGCCGAGCTGAGGCAGGTCGTCACGCTGCTGCGCAACGACGCCACCCTCACCCTCAAGCAGGCCATCGCGCAGGTCGAGAAGAACGCCGTCAAGGACCTCGGGAAGAACGTCACGAAGAACGTGGCGAAGGACCTGGAGAAGAACGTCGTCAAGGACGTCGCCAAGGACGTCGAGAAGACCGTCGCCAAGGACGTCGCCAAGGACGTCGAGAAGAACGCGGCGAAGGACGTCACGGAGAACGTCGGCAAGGACGTCGCCAAGGAGGTCGAGGAGAAGCTCACCAAGGTCGAGACGCTCACCAGGCGAATGGGCGAGACCTTCGAGCAGGAACTCGTGAAGCTGGGCATCGACCCGCAGCTCTCGAACGCCGCCGGGCGCCTGCTCGCCTCGCGGCTCGCCAGCGAGGGTGCCCGCTACGCCATCGACCTCGGCACCTTCAACAAGCTGGTGAAGACGCTGGCCGAGGCCAGTGGCAAGGTCGAGTTCGGTGCGATCAAGGCGGACCTGAACGCCGTGGTCAAGAACATCAGCCAGGTCCAGAACGAACTGAAGCACCTCAGCGGCAGCTCGCTGGACAGCGGGCTGAAGGACCTGGGTTTCCTCAGGGCGGAGGAGCAGCACCTCAAGGACACCGTCAAGGCCACCCAGGACCTCGCCCAGCGCGCGGTGGGCCTGATGGACGGTCTGCACCCGCAGACCGCGGGGCAGTTCCTGTTCCGGCTCGGCGAGGGCGTCGGCGGCTACCTCAGGGGCGGCGTCCAGAACATCCTGACCGAGGGCAGCTACAACCTGACCTTCGGCGAGGACCACACGTTCACCGTCACCCCCGAGAGCTTCTACGGCGGCGTCGCGATGGGGGCGCTCGGCCACCTCGGCCACATGGCCGGCGGCCCGCTCCGGCTCAAGCTCCAGGACCTGCACCTGCCCAACTACGCCCGGTTCCCGCTGGCCGTGGTCTCCAACCTGATGGGCCACCCGACCTCCCTGTGGGTCTCCCGGCCGGAGGGCGGCGGGACGGCGGCGGGCGAAGGACTCCACGGGACCGGCCCGCTGGACGGCCTCAAGCCGAAGGGCATCAAGCTGGACTCCGACGGTTCGTCCCCGTCCTCCTCCGGGAAGGACGGAACCGGCGGGAACAGGGCGACCGCGGAGCCCCCCGCGGGCAACCGGACGAGGACGGCGGGCGGCGAGGACACCAGACCCTCGTCCGGGAAGCCGGGTTCCGACAGGTCGCCGGATTCCTCCGAGGCCGGGGCGTCGAAGGCCCCGACGCAGGGCACCCGGGTGGTCGGCGGCGAGGAGCAGCGGCGGCACGCGTCCGCGGAGGAGACCACCACCCCGCCGGTGACGGCTCCCTCGCACGCCACCAGCGGCGCGAGCGAGACGCCGCCCGTCCGGGTGCCGACGACCGGCAGGCAGGACGGCCAGGAGCAGCGGCCCCAGCCGGTCGTGCGGCACGAGTCGGACACCGACCTGCCGCCACCCACCCGGGGCGACCGGCCCGGGGCTGAGATCCCCGTCACCCACACGCCCGCACAGGACCCTGGCACCCCGCACGTGCCGACCCCCGACTACGGCGCGGCGTCGACGCACGGCAGCCCGCTCCCCGAGGGGGACCGCAGCGGCTGGGTGATCGGTCGCCGACCGTCCGAGGAGGTCCTGGACGCCCTCGTGCAGCGGCCCGACGACGGTACCCACTACACCCTGGTGATGCACACCGACGAGGGCGGCTTGCCGGTCCGCAACGGCGTCGAGCTGACGCCGAAGCAGGTGGCGGACGCCGTTGTCGACCTCGGCAGGCACGGGCAGCTCCAGGACGTGCGGGTCCTCGACTTCGTCGCCTGCGGCCTGAACGGCGCGGACCACGTCCACTTCGTCGCCGACGTGATGGAGCACGTCTGGCGGGCGGAGGGGCTCAGCGGTCTGAGGGCGAGGGCCGCCGACGGACCGGTCTGGGTGGTGCCCGGGTTCAGCGGCCCGAAGGCGATGACGGAGCCGGGCCGCGGCACCGGACACCTCGTCGTCGCCGAGAAGGTCGGTTTCGACAAGTACGGTCGCCCGGTCGTCGAGGGCGGCGGCAACTGGCACGAGTACACCAACGCGAACGCCGGGAAGAAGCCGTCCACCGAGGGGTCCGCCGCGGAGCCCCTGCTGGTCACGGAACCGAAGCCGTCGACGCGGCCGGAGAACTACGCCCCGGGCGAGGTCGCCGGGCCGATGCCGCACACCGGGCGGTTCGGCGAGGAGCCGTCGTCCGGGCAGGCGCCGCCGCACGGATCCGCGCCCGCGCACGAGTACCACTACACCGACGCGCCCGAGCACGTCCGCGCCGAGGCGGACGGCGAGCGCGCGGCGCGGTGGCGGCGGACCCAGGAGGACCTCCAGGACGCGTACGGGAAGAAGCTCGCCGACGCCGCCGCCGAGCCCCGGCGGGAGGCCGACGACAGCGGCCGCCCGTACGACGCGGCCGCGGAGGAGCGGCTGGCCGAGCGGTTCGCCGAGGGCTCCGTGCGCTTTCCCGAGCACGCCCCGGCCGACCTGCCCGCGGCGGTGCGCCGCCGGGCCAGGGACCTGATGTACCAGGAGCTGGCCGAGCGGCCGCAGGAGCGCGAACGCGTCCTCGACGGGCTCGACGGGCTGGTGCGGGTCGCGGCCGTGCGCGAGGCCTTCGTCCGGATGGCCCGCGAGCGGTTCGACCACGCCCTGGACTCCCTGGCCTCGCAGCGGCTCCTCGGCGACGGAACCCGGGCCACCCGTGAACCCTCTCGGATCACGGACGCCGGCCGCGACGCGATCCGGAGGGACTCCGAGGGCGGCTTCCTCCGGCGGGCGGAGGACGAGGCGGCCCGGCTCTACGCCCGGCCGGAGGACGTCGCCGACCCGACGGCGGTTCCGTCGGAGGGCGCCGGGCCGGTCCGGCAGGCCGAGGACGTCGTCGAGGAGGCCAGGGCACGGGCGGTCGAGTCGCTGGACCGGCTCACCGAGCGCCTGCGCGAGGAGCTCGCCGTGCGCGCCGACCGGGAACGCGCCCTCGCCGAGGCCGACCGGCTGGTCGACCTGGCGGCCCGGGATACGGGCTGGCAGGACCGGCTGTCGGCGACCGACCGGGAACTGCTCGCGGCCGCCGGGGTGACCGGGCCGGTGAAGCTGTCCGACGCCGCCGTGAAGGCGGTCAAGGAGCAGCTGCGCGAGCGGGTCACCCAGGACTTCGCCGAGATCGCCGGCCCGCTTGATTCCTCCGCGGGACCGCGCCGCGGGCGGGCGGAGGCCGTCGAGCGGTTCACCCTGGCCCTGGGCGGCCACGTGAGCGGCCTGCCCCACGAGTTCGCCGTCCACGCGGCCCGCGAGGCGGCGATCCGCCGGGCCTTCGTCGAGGCGGAGCAGGCCGCCGGGTCCTGGCACCTGCAGCCCGAGGACAGCGCTCTCGCCGAGCGGTTCGGCGTCACCGCCGGGGACGTCCACCGGGCGAAGGAGGACACGGCCCGGGACCTCGCCGAGGCCCTGGACCGCGAGGTCACCGAGCACGCCGACCGCCCGGACGTCCTGCGGCGCGCGATCGACGGCCTCACCGATGCCGGCAACGTCCGCGACCTGCTGCTGTACCGGGCCGTCCGCGAGGCGTCCCACCGCGTCGCCCGGACCACCGCCGAGGTGGCGGCCCGCGGCCGTGACGGCCTGTCGGAGCACGCCGCGGAGCGGCTGGCCGAGGGCCACGCCGACCGGACCGGACGCGCCTTCGACGAGGTGTTCCGCACCCGCGAGGACCTGACGGCCCGCCGGGACGAATGGCACCGGCGCCAGGACGGGCTGGCCGAGGAACTGGCCGAGCAGGCCGCGTTCGAACGGGAGGTCGCGCCCGCCCTCCGGGAGGCCGCCCGGGGCTTCGACGACCTCGCCCGGCCACACGTCCTCGCCGAGGACCGGGCCGCCGCCCTCAAGCGCGAGTACGGTGACGAGTTCTTCGACCGCTACCGCGAACTGTGGAAGCTCGCCCACCTGGACGAGGTCTCCTGGCGCAGCCACGAGCGCACCCACGAGGACGCCTTCGCCCGACGGGACGAGCTCCGGCCGGAGGACGTCTCCCCGGCCGAGGAGCCCCGGGCCGACGAGGTGGAGGACCGCGGCGGCGAGCGCGCCGTCGACGAGATCCTCGACGTCCTGGCCCCCGTCCAGCGCGAGTCCGGCGCCGGGCGCCGCGAGCGCCCGCAGACCCGCGAGGACGCCGAGCCGCGCCGGGACGACGACCTCGTGCGGGAGGAGAAGGAACCGGCGCACGAGGCACAGGAGCCCCCGCGCGAGGGGCCCGAGGAGCCCGTCGCCCCCGCCGAGCCGGTCCGGACCGTCGGCCGTGGTTCGGACGGCACACCTGCGCCGACGCAGCACGTCGACGCACCTGCCGAGGCGTCGACCGCCGTCCACGGTCCGTTCGGCCCGCACGGGTCCGTCGACGCCGTCCACACCACCGAGGTCCGGCCCGGCGTGCACTGGGTGGCCGACCTCGGGCCCGCCCCCCGGGCCACCGAGCGGGCGCTCGCTCACCTCCCGTCCGACCCGGACCACTTCACCCTCGCCTTCCACGGCACCGGCCCCGACGGCGCGCCGAGCCTCAACGGCCGGCCGGTCACGCCGCACGAGCTGGCCAGGACCGCCCTCGACCTGTACGACCGGGGCGTCTGGGACGGCCGTCCGCTGCGGCTGGCCGGCTGCGACGCGGGCCGGGGCGGTGCGGACTCGTACGCCGCCCGGTTCGTCGGTGCGCTGCGGGAGCTGCGGCCCGAGCTGAAGGTCCGGGTGGACGCGCCGGGCGGCTCGCTCTGGTCGCGGCCGGACCGGGAGAAGGCCGACGGCACGCACGAGTTGGTGGTCGCCCGCACGGTCGGCTTCGACGCGGCGGGGCTCCCGCGGGTCGAGGGCGGCGGGTCCTGGGTGCGGCTGTCCGCCTCGCCGGACCACGCCGAGCTGCAGGTCACCCACGTGAAGGGCCACCCCGGCGAGGAGTCCGCACCGGTGCCCGCGAACCCCGGGCATCCGACGCCCGAGCACCCGGCCGCGCCCGAGCACCGGATCGTCGCATCGGACCCGGAGGCCCACGAGTTCGGCCCCGGACGGCGGGGTCTGTACGCCATGCCCGAGTACGACGGCGCCGTGCGCACGTTCGAGAAGGCCGTCGGCCTTCTCGCCTACGCGGACGTGAGGGCCCTGCGGGCCGCGCGCAGCAGTGTGCGCCACCTGTACGACGTGCTGAAGACGGTCCACCAGGACCCGACCGGTGAACGGGTGTACAAGGTCTTCCTGGGCGGGGACAAGACCTCGGCGGGGCAGGTCGGCGAGAACCTCACCCTGGACGAGTTCCACACGATGATCGAGAGGAACGGCAACCTCCGTGAGCTGATGACCGCGTTCTTCAACGCCTCCTACGCCCAACGGAACGAGGACACGGCCCCGCTCAGCCTCAAGCACCTGTTGAACGGGCAGATCGGCCGCCCGAAGGCGGAGGTCACCGAACTCCTGAAGAAGTTCGGCCTGGACACCTCCCAGGTGCCGGACCGGCTGAGCTTCCTGAACAGCGCGACCCGGACGATCCCCGCCGCGATCACGAAGTCCGGTTACTACGACACCGACTACTTCGCCACGGGAGCGACCTTCCACAAGGCCCCTTACTCGGAACAGCGGACCTTCATGGCCAGCAGCCGCTCCCGGAAGGAGCGCCCGTCCCAGGACACGGTGGACATGGCGGACGTCAACCGGCACATGCCGCTGAGCCCGCGGGAGCTGACCTTCCAGGTGACCGATCCGGCCGGCGGCGTCCACTGGGTGACGGGCAGCTCGCGGTACGAACTCGACACGGCGTCGCCCTGGTACAGGGCGAACCGCAACGACAAGGGGATGCACCTGGCGGTCGGGCTGTCGGCCACGACGGCCAAGATGCTCACCGCGTTCAAGGCGCTGAAGGTCCCCGGGGTGCCGTCCGAGGACCTGCTGGTGGCCCTGGTCGGCTGGATGCTGCCGCTTCGCGACCACACGCTCTACGAGATCCTCAAGGGCGCCGAACTCGCCGGGGAGCTCCCGCCGGCACCCCCTCATCTGCTGACCGAGGCGTCCGTCATGTACCAGCACGTCCCCGGCCTGTCCGAGGGCATGCTGCGCGACGGCACGCGGACCGAGGGGGGCGGGATGCTCCCGCACGAGTCGGTCTACCACCAGCTGGTCACCCGGCCGCGCAGGGACGGCGGGTACCACGAGGGCCCCCTGGACCGGGTGCGCGCGGTGTGGGAGCGCATGGCGGGGCTCAGCGTTGGCGCCCTCCTCCCGCACGAGCAGCAGTGGCTGGTCACCGTCGGGCTGACGCAGGAGCAGCTCCGTACACGGCTGAGCCTGGCCCACGTCGAGGCGATCAACATCTACACCGGGACGGCGTACCCGCTGATCAATGTGCTGCTCCAGTACGACGGCATGGGCGACGTGGTGCTGTACCAGGCGCTCGGCAAGCAGATCGACAACCTGCTGAACGGGCCGCTGGAGAAGGTCCCGTCGGTCTTCCGGGAGCACCCGGAGCTCGGTCCGCTGCTCGCGAAGGACCTTCCGGAGAATCGGACGGCTGCGGACTCCGCGAAGGCGTACCGGATCGCGAAGCGGATGATCCCGGCCCTGATCACGGAACTGCGGATCCACTCCGAGATGATCGTGGAGGCGCTGGACAAGCTCCCGGGCGCGACCGGGGTCGTCTACCGCGGTTCATGGGGGGTGGGTCGGCTGGACGGCTGGGAGAGCGTGCTCCGGGCCGGGCCCGGAAGCACGGAGGAGAACTCGATCCTGCTCAGCACGAGCCGGCTCGTACAGACGGCGGAGGGGTTCCTGCCGTACGACCGGCAGCTCGACAAGTACGTGCTGGCCCACCGCGTCCTGCGCCGGATCCGTCTGGCCGGGCAGAGCGGTGTCGACATCACGCCGTTCTCCCGCTTCCCGACCACGGAACAGGAGGTCCTGGTCAAGCCCGGAGCGGTCTTCACATCCACCCACATCGGACGGGGAACCGCGGTCGGCCGGGGAGCGTACGAGCAAATCGACCTGGTCGAGAGCGGGGCACCGCGACCGTTCGAGTGGTCGGGGAGCTCGCCCGGGTGGCCACGGAGGCTCCACGATCAGGTGAGGGCGGAGCTGGCCCGTCTTGGCAGCAGGACCGACATCAGTCACCCGGACGACCTGTGGCCGCTGGCGACGTCCGTGGGCGCCCACCTGGACATGCCCGGCGCCGACGGTGCCGATACGGCCACCCCCCACCCGGAGCTGGTTCGCCGGGCGGCCGAGCACACCTGGGACACGGCGAGGATCGTCGCCACCCTGCACGGCACGGCCGGTACCAGCCGTGACGAGCTCGCCAATGCGGTGAAGCTCGCGCGGCTGGCCCGCAAGGAGCTCGGCCTCCCGCCCGACCACCGGATCTCCCTGGAGGACCTGCACCGCTTCACCGACCGGATGACCATCGCGGACGAAGTGCCGCGCGAGCGCGGGCTCCGCCAGCTGCTGGCCGCCGTCCAGGACGTCGCGTACACCGAGCACGGACCGACGATCAAGCGGCTCCAGGCGGTCTGGAACGCCGTGACGTGGGCCGGCACCGAGCAGGTCGCACCGCGGGTGCACCTGCTCGGCGACCGCCCCCGGGAGCACGAGGTCGTCGTGCGGGCCCTGACGGAGAGCCGCTTCGCGGGGGACTACTTCGATGTCCTGATCCCCACCGTCGACGGCCGGCCCCAGCGCGACGGCATCCGTCTGAGTCCGGACCAGGTCGCCCACGCCCTGTACGCGCTCACGACCGAGGGCGGGTGGGACCCCGCGCGCACACCGCTGCGCCTGCTGGCCACGGACCTGCACGACGGCGCCTACCGGTCGTTCGCCGAACAGGTCCTCGAGCACCTGTGGCGGATGGACCACCGGGTCGAGGCCTACGCGGCGAGGGGCAAGGTCTGGCTCCTCCAGACGGCCTACGAGACCTGGCACGTCGTGGCCGCCGAGAAGGCAGGGCGCAACGCTGCCGGGGAGACGGTGTACGCCGACCCCGGCACGTGGATCCGGCTGAAGTACGACGCGCCCCCGGAGACCACGAACTCCTACTTCGCCAGCGAGATCACCGCGGATCTCGTCGAAACGGTGGCCGCCGCCGACATCATCGGCCCGGCGCCGCACACCGTGCCGGTCGGCAGCGCCGACACCCCGGAGCAGTTCTGGCTCGAGCACGCCGGACTGGAACAGACCGGGGCGGACCCGCAGCAGGTCACGACCCAGCAGAACCCGGCCGAGCAGAACCCGGCCCAGCAGAACGCGGGCCCGCCCGTCGTACCGGAGGTGACCTGGTCGGATCTCGGCCGGCCGCTCGTCGACGAGGCGAACCGTTCGCACGGCTGGGTGCTGGACGGCAGCACACTGCCGGAGTTCGGGTTCCTCGACGGGTCGGACAGCTGGTACCGGATCGTCGTGCACACCGATGCCGATGGGTACCCCACGGTCGGCGGACACCGGCTCGAGCCGGAGGGCATGCGCGACGTGATCCACAGGCTCTGGAGGGAGGGCCGCTGGAACGGCACCACGAACCTCGAGTTCGACGCGTGCGGCCTCGCACGGACGGGCCAGGGCAGTTACCTGCGGATCCTGCAGGAGAAGCTCCACGAGGGGGGCCTGAACGTCAAGATCCGGGCCGCCGAGCACGACGTCTGGTTCGCGCCCGTACCGGGGCAGCACGCCACGGACCAGCCCCCGGCCGGCGGCGGCCGCGCCTTCGTGGCGGCGGCCAAGCTGGGGTACGACGCCCAGGGTTACCCGGTGATCGCCAAGGACAGCAGTAGATGGCGCGAGATCCATCCCCACTCCGACACGGACGGCGGTTTCAGGGAGGATTCCATCACCGAGATTCCGGGCAGCTACCTCCCGGTCGAGCACGACCAGGTCGTCACGCAGCTGCCCGACGACCTGAGGTTCGCCCGGACCAACACGGTCATCAAGCAGCCCGGGTACGCGAGCGGTGACCAGTTCGGCATCGCGGCGGCGATGCTCCACGACCCGAAACTGCACGTCCTGATCGCGCGGGGGCCGGGGGACGGGCAGCCCGGGCACGACGTCAAGGACAAGTCGCGCGAGATCGAGGCGTTCTACCTCTCCACCGGCATCGAGCGGGACCGCGTCGTCATGGTCGACGTGCCGAGCATGCGCACGAACACCCTGTACAAGGGGCTGGACGCCGCGGCGGACAAGCTCGCCTCCGAGTGGGGGCTCACCGGGCACGTCAAGGCCGACGCGATCAAGAAGGCCGACCACGGAACGTTCACGATCAGCAAGAGCTTCAGCCCGGAGCTGCGCGACACGGTCCGCGAGGCCTGGGGGCTGAACGAGACCCCGGACGCCGCGATCGCGGCGTGGCTGACGCAGCGGGGCATCACGCTGCCGGCGGAGCGCGGGAACGTCCTGGTGCTCTGGTCCCGGTTCACCGGGAAGAAGACGGACTGGGCCGACGTGCGGGGCCGGATGGAGCACGACACGAGCTTCCAGGGCACGCGGCAGCTCCTCCGCGCGCTGGGCGGCCAGTACCACGCCGTGATCATCACCGGCGACCCGCACCCCACCAGGCCGGAGAAGTGGAGGTCGCTGGTCGACCAGATGAACACCGAGTTCGGCGGCCGGCACATCCACGACATCACCGGCTTCTGGGCCCAGGGCGACCAGGCCGTCACGGACTGGACGGGGGGCACGAGGATCGGTCAGCTCAGGCTCTACGAGCACCTGCACCGGAACCACTACGTGACCCACATCGGCGCCCGGTCCGGGAACCTGGAGTCCGCCGCGCTGATCGGCCACCGCGTCCTCTACCTGGAGGAGCACGGGTCCAGCGGCGCGAACCGGATGCAGCGCTGGCACGCCGTGCCGGACACCTACGACGCGCAGCGCGGCGGCTACGCGACCAAGGGCGGTGGCCTCGCGCCGGGCTACGAACGCGTGCTCGTCAACGATCCGCCGACCGCGTCCGGACGCTTCACGATCCCCTTCGACGACCAGCACGCGCGGTACGCGGGCCGGGAATACCCGCCGCCGGGGAACACCAGGCTCTGGCGCAAGCCCGTCGAGGTCTACCGCCAGGCGCGCGGCTTCGACCACGCGTCGCTGAACGAGGTCCGCCGGATGCTGGGTCTCGCCACCGAGGACGTGGCCCCCGACTGGTTCCACGAGGACCGCGTCGCCCACCTCCAGTACCGGTACCTGACCCTGCGCCGGAACGTCGAGTGGTACCTGAACGCCGAGCACCCCCCGCGGGCGGCCTACCGGGTGGAGGTGGAGCGCCACCGGGACGCCGCGGAGCGGCTGATCGCCGACCTGGACGCCGAGTTCCGCGCCGAGAAGCCGGCGAACCGGACGTTCGAGGAGCACTACGGGAGACTGGTCCGAGCCCTGCCCGGCCTGCCGAAGCTCTGGCGGGTCTTCCGCGACCTCGCCGACATCTGGACCGCCTCGGCCGAGGGCTTCCGGATCGTCGACGTGCCCCGCGGGGACGACTCCTTCTACAACGCCGTGAGCATGGCGATGAGCGGGAAGACCGGGCCCGACGCGGTGACCCAGAACCGCGGCCGGATCGTCAACTGGATCAGGAAGAACGGCGGCACGGCCAAGGCCCTCGCGGACGAGGCCGGGGTCCGGGTCGGCGATCTCAACGAGACGGTCCAGCCCCCCGGCCGCTGGGCGGGCGCCCTGGGCGGCCTCGTGCCGGAGGTGGCCGCCAACGTCCTGCACCGGCGCGTGAGGATCTTCGACGGCCACGAGTGGAAGGTGTTCGAGCCCCGCGACGCGTCCCGGCCGGTTCCCGAGGGCAAGGAGATCCTGCTCTTCCAGTCCGAGAACCAGTACGCGGTGCTGGAACGCCTCCCCGAGGAGGCACCCGCAGCCGACATGGAGGTCGACGGGGCCAAGCGGGGCCATGAGAGCGACTCGGGCGACGAGGTCCAGGACGGCAAGCGGGTCCGGCAGACGCGGGCACCCCGGACATCCGAGGCGCCCGACGTCCAGGCCGGGGCCGACGTCGGCACCGTGACGCACGAGCTCCACGAGCTGGAGCTCTCCCCGGGCCACCAGCCGGGCGGCCACTGGTCGGAGCGGGGCCGGGTCCTCCAGGACGGCAGTGGCAGGCCCTACGGGTGGGTGCTGGACGGCAGCGCGCTGCCAGGGTTCGGCTACCTCCTGGGGACCGGCGGTTCGTTCAGGATCGTGGTCCACACCGACGCGGAGGGCCACCCCGCGGTCGGCGGGCACCGCGTGACGGTGCAGGAGATGGCCGACCTGGTCGTCTCGCTCCGCGCCGACGGCCGCTGGAACGGAACGGACCCGCTGGAGTTCGACGCCTGCCGCCTGGCCCGCGCGGACGGCGGTGGCTACCTGGAGGACCTCCAGCGGAACCTGCAGGCCCAGGGCGTCTCCGTCCGCATCCGCGCCGCCCGGGACGACGTCTGGTTCGCGCCCGTCCCCGGCCCGCGGGTGGGGGACACCGTCCAGCCCGAGGGCGGCCGGGCCTTCGTGACGGCGGGCAGGGTCGGCTTCGACTCCCGCGGTCTCCCGGTGATCAGCGACCGCGGTACGTGGGAGGCCTTCGAGCCCTACGTGCCGGAGACGTCCACCGTGACCCGGTACACGTGGCAGGAGGAGGTCCCGACCGGCTACACGGAGGTGCAGCCCGGCGAGGTCGCCGCGCCCCTGCCCGCGGCACTGAGGTTCGCCCGGAAGAACGCGCGGCAGGGCCACGACGGGAGCCAGGCGGTCCACGAGGACGCGGCGAACCCCGAGGACATCCAGGCCGTCCTCAACGGCGGCCCGGTGAACCACGGCACCGTCCGGGCGCACCACGACGACGCGTCGCCGCACACCGGCGAGAACGTCCTGCAGCCCGGGCACACCGTGCCGGACGCGGACGGCGAGCACGTCGTCCAGGGCGCCAGGAGCCCCGGTCAGGAACCCCAGGCCACCCCGGTGCGCCCAGCCGGGGAGACGGCCCAGCAGCCCGCGCAGGAACGGGCTCTGCAGGACTACCTGCAGGGCCGGCCGCGCTACGACGCCCCGACCGTGGAACTGCTGCAGCGGGTCAACCCCGCCGAGCCGGGCGCGGAGGCCCCGACCCTCGGCCGGGGCGTGGCCGCCACTTTCGCCCTGTACAGGTCCTTCGGCGGTACGGCGACCGTGGCGAAGCAGGAGGCCGCTCCCGCTCCGCTCGGTTCGATCACCGCCAACCTCCGGGCGTACGGCACCGGGAAGGACGCCCTGGTGACGGTGGAACGGCAGGTGCGCGCCGCGGGACCGCGGGCCTTCGGCGTGGTCGTGCTCGGCGAGGGCCGGGTCGTCGCCCTGATGCGGGACAACGAGGACCGGCTCCACTGGGCCGACGCCCACCGGCGGGAGCTGCTGGGCGCCTCCGGCGAGCCCCACGACTGGCTCGGCCCGGACGTCCCGGTCCGGGCGACCGTCCTCGACGGCTCCGGCGCGCCCCTCCTGGGAGGAGCGGCGCTCACGGCCAGGATCGCCGGGGTCGTCAAGGGCCTCGACTTCACCCGAACCGGAGCGACCTCGGCCGCGGCAGCGTTCAGCCTCAAGCGGCAATTCCAGTCCGAGGGGAAGTCGGTCTGGGGAACGAACGAGAAGACCGTCGAGCCGACCCTGAACGCCAGTGCCGACCCGAAGCTCAAGGACGTACCGGAGGCCGTGAAGAAGGCGCCCCGGGACACGGAGCCCTGGAAAGCGGCCGATGCGTGGCGGCGGGAGAAGAGGACCGAGGTGCTCCAGGGGCTGGTCCACGCCCACGAGGAGGCGGGAGCACTGCTGAACGGCGTGGTGATGAGGTACGAGGACCTCGCGTGGCCCCCCGGCGACCCGAGCGGGTATCCGGAGTGGAGCAAGTCGCTCGCGGATGCCGGACAGGAGGCGGAGACGGCGGTCGGAACGGCCGAAAGCACTCGGGGCAGATCGAGCCTGAAGGAGTTCGGCAGGGCCGACGCACGAAGGCCGTTCGAGGACGCCCTGCTGCACGCCAAGGCGGCGCGCGCCGCCATGCACGACATGGGCGAGGCGCACCGGACGCTGGCGGAGGCCGTCGGATCCCGTGCTGCCACGCTGACCGACGCGGCGACGGCCGCGGCCGGCAAGGCCACCGGGGTCTCGGCCGCGCTGAGGAAGCTCGAAGCCGACCAGACCAAGATGGCGAACGCGTTCCGCTCCGCGCTCACGGACGTGTCCACCCTGGGCCACCAACTGAACGACGCCGAGGTCCGGTTGATGGAGGGGGTCTACACGAAGGCCGGGTGGAAGCCGGGCGTGGTCAACCCCGACGTGATCGGGCACCTCGTCGTCGCGTCCTCGCGCGGGACCTGCGACAGTTGCAAGTTCGTGGTGGAGTCCTTCAACCGGTGGTTCCCCCACGTCGAGGTCATCGTCGTCTACGCCAAGCCCGACGCGCACAAGTACACCGACAACGGTCGGCAGAAGACCGACCGTGACCTGTCGGCGGGCCCCGTCACGGTGCCGGTCGACATCTGGTACGGCTACGGCAAGGACCGGGAGACCGAGATCACCGTCGACGGCAGGAAGTTCTTCTACGTGTTCCCCGCCCTGAACGGGACCGGGTGACCCCGGACAGCAGCGGGGCCCCGACCGGACGAATCCGGTCGGGGCCCCGGCTATGACCGCCTCGGGCGGTCAGCCGGCCAGCCCGCGCAGCAGGTGGTACACGCCGCAGGCCTGCAGGGCCAGCGGCAGCAGCGCCAGGGCGCACAGGGTGTGCAGGATGTCGGCGAGACGGCCCCAGTACGGCAGCAGCCGGCGGCCCGGCACCGTCCAGGCGACGACCAGCAGGGCCACGGCCACCGTCAGCAGGCCGCCCACCAGGCCGAGGCGCCCGGTCGGCGAGGCGGTAAGGGTGGTTCGGGTGAGCAGCACGAGGCAACCGAGAACCCCCGGCAGCAGGACCGCCAGGCGCTGGCGGATGCTGCCGACGGCCCGGCCGTGGAGCAGGAGCAGCGCGCTCAGGGCGGCGGCCTCGGCCGGCCCGGCCCAGCCGTCCCCGAACGGCAGGACGGCCAGGCAGGCCGCGAGGACCAGGCCGACCGCGGTGTACAGGGCCATCAGGTAGTCGTCGGCGACCAGCGCGCGGGGCAGCACGGCCTCGGCCGGCACCGGCTCGATGTTCTCCTGCAGCTCCTCCGCGTTGCGGGGCAGCATCGGCAGCCGCAGCCCGGACAACCGGAACGCCGTCGAGGGGACGAAGGCGCCGACCATCACGCCCACCACCGCAATCACCGCGACCAGCTGGGTCGGCGTCAGACCGGTGAGCAGCAGCACCCCCGACAGCACCCCGAGCAGCGCGGCCAGCGCCACCCCGAGGAACAGCGGAGCCGCCGCACCCACCGCCGCCAGGGCCAGCACCGCGGCCCCCGCCCCGGCCGAGGAGGCCGCCAGCACCCGGGCGCCGAGCAGATCCTCGCCGGCCGGTCCGGTCGGCAGCAGCAGCGCGGCCAGCGCCAGGTACGGCACGGCCGCGGCGCCCAGCGCGGCGCCCGCCCCCGCGTCGGCCATCGCCCGGGAGGCACTGGCCGCGCCGAGCAGCAGCAGGAGCGCGGCCGCCGCGGCGGCGGTCTCCCGGGGCGCGGCCGGGCCGGGCAGCGCCAGCAACACCCAGCCGGCCGCCAGTGCGGTCAGCGCCAGGGCCACTGCCAGGATCCGGGTCAGGCCCGGGCGCCAGGTGTCACCGCGCTCGTGCATGCCCGTGGCGACGCCGTCCACCAGGTCGTCGAAGTGCACCGGCGGCAGCGTCTTGTGACGCTCCCTCAGGTACAGCGCGTCGCCGTCGTGCAGGCCCAGGGCCTCCGCGCCGCGCTCCTCGTCCAGCGGCTCCTCGCCGAGCCGCTGCAGCACCCAGCCGCCGTGTTCCAACCCCTCCTCGGCGAGCTCGGGCCCGGCGTGGCCGAGGATCGCGGGGAGCAGGTCGGCCAGCGGCACGTCGGCGGGGACGGCCAGTTCGAAGACCGCCCCCGGCGCGTGGAACCTCAATCGGCACAGTCCTGCGACGACACTGCTGCTCACGCCTGTCCTCCGGCTCGGTGGTGCTGTCGGCTCTCGCGCACTGCTTCGGCGCACTGCCCGTTCCCGCCCGTTGAACGGCCGGTCCGCCGCGGCGCGTTCAAACCGGTCCGCCGCCCGCTGAACCTCCCGCGGCGCGCCGTCCGTCAGCCAGAGGGAACGGCCACGGCGGTAAGGAGTGCCTGAGTGAGCGTGGTGCTGGTCAAGCGGACGCCCCGGCGTCCCGGGCCCGAGATGCCGGACGGCGAGGTCCAGTTGCAGGAGCCGCCGGGTCTGCCGGAGAAGCAGAGCGGCATGGCGAGCGTGATCAGCATGGTCCCGATGGCGCTCGGCTCGCTGTCGATGGTCTTCATGTTCCTGCACCCCGGCGGCAGCGGGGAGGGCAGCGGCGGCGCACTCGGCTACGTCGCGATGGGCATGATGGCCCTGTCCGCCGTCGGCATGCTGGTCACCCAGCTGATCCGCGGGTCCAGCGACCGCAAGCAGCAGCTGCGCGCCGAGCGCCGCGACTACCTGCGCTACCTCTCCCAGATGCGTCGCCAGGTGCGCCGCTCGATCGACGCGCAGCGGCAGGCGCTCGCCTGGCGCCACCCCGCCCCGCAGGAACTGTGGTCCCTGGTCGGCACCAGCCGGCTGTGGGAACGCCGGGCCGCCCACCCGGACTTCAGCGACGTCCGGATCGGCCTGGGCTCCCAGCGGCTGGCCACCCCGCTGGCCCCGCTCGCCACCAAGCCGGTGGAGGACCTGGAGCCGCTCTGCGCCCACGCGCTGCGCCGGTTCATCCACGCCTACGGCACGCTCGCCGACCAGCCGATGGCCATCCACCTGCGCGGCTTCGCCCACCTGCTGCTGCGCTCCGACGACCCGGAGGCCGCCCGGGCCCTGGTGCGCGCCGTGCTCGCCCAGCTCGCCGTGGTGCACGGGCCGGACGAGCTGGTCGTCGCCGTCGTCACCGACGCCGAACGGCGGGCCGACTGGGAGTGGGCCAAGTGGCTGCCGCACGCCCTGCACCCGACCGACACCGACGGCGCCGGCCCGGTCCGGCTGGTCGCGGGCAGCCTCGGCGAGGTCGAGCAGCTGCTCGGCGAGGAGTTCACCGGCCGTCCCGGCTTCGAACCGGACGCCGTGCCCGACCGCGACGAGCCCTTCACCGTCCTCGTCCTGGACGGCCCCGGCGCGCACACCGGCAGCCGCGCCGCCCTCACCGGCTACCGCAACGCCGTCCTGATCGACCTCACCGACTCCCTGGAGTGGCGGGCCGGCCGCACCACCCTGCGGCTGCGGATCGAGGACGGCCGGCTCGCCATGGTCGGCTCCGACCGCAACCGCAAGGACGTCGTCACCGACCTCGGCCGGCCCGACGCGCTCGCCCTGCCCGCCGCGGCCCGCCTCGCCGCCCAGCTGGCCCGCTACCGCATCGCCGACGGCGTCGACTCCGCCGAACCGCTCGCCACCGACTTCGACCTGACCGCCCTGCTCGGCATCCCCGACCTGCACGCCCTCGACGTCGAGGCGCTGTGGGCCCAGCGCGGCATCCCGCAGCGGATGCGCGTCCCGCTCGGGCTCGGCCCCGACGGACGCCCCGTCGACCTCGACCTCAAGGAGTCCGCCCAGGGCGGGATGGGCCCGCACGGCATGCTGATCGGCGCCACCGGCTCCGGCAAGTCCGAGCTGCTGCGCACCCTGGTGCTCGCGCTCGCCGTCACCCACTCCTCCGAGGTGCTCAACTTCGTCCTGGTCGACTTCAAGGGCGGTGCCACCTTCCTCGGGCTCGACACCCTGCCGCACACCTCCGCGGTGATCACCAACCTGGCCGACGAGGCCTCCCTGGTCGACCGCATGCGCGACGCCCTGCACGGCGAACTCGTCCGCCGCCAGGAGCTGCTGCGCGACGCCGGTTACGCCTCGCTGCTCGACTACGAGACCGCGCGCGACGCCGGCACCCCGCTGCGCCCGCTGCCCACGCTCTTCGTCGTGGTCGACGAGTTCAGCGAACTGCTCTCGGCCCACCGGGACTTCATGGAACTGTTCATCATGATGGGCCGCCTCGGCCGCTCCCTCGGTGTCCACCTGCTGCTCGCCTCGCAGCGCCTCGACGAGGGCCGGATGAGCGCCCTGGAGTCCCACCTGTCCTACCGGATCGGCCTGCGCACCTTCTCCGCGATGGAGAGCCGCGGCGTCCTCGGCGTCCCGGACGCCTACCAGCTGCCCTCCCAGCCCGGCAACGGTTTCCTGCGCAGCGACATCTCCACCCTCACCCGGTTCAAGGCCGCCTACGTCTCCGGCCCGTACCGCCCCAAGCGCCGCGCCGCCCAGCAGGCCGCGATCGCCGGACAGGTCGTCGCCTACGGCACCGACTACGTGATGCCACGGCAGCCGCCCGCCGCCCAGGCGGAACCCGAGGAGGAGCAGGCCTCCGCCGGCTCCCTGCTGGAGGTCGCCGCCGACCGGCTCCGCGACGCCGGACCGCCCGCCCACCGGGTCTGGCTGCCGCCGCTGGACGTCCCGCCCACCCTCGACGAGCTGCTGCCGCCGCTCGTCCCGCACCCCGAACGCGGCCTCACCACCGAGGACCCGAGCGGCCACGGCGCCCTCGGACTGCCGGTCGGCGTGGTCGACCGCCCCTTCCACCAGCTGCGCGACCTGCTCAGTGCCGACCTCGCCGGAGCCGGCGGCCACGTCGGCATCGCCGGTGCCCCGCAGAGCGGCAAGAGCACCCTGCTGCGCAGTCTGATCACCGGCCTCGCCCTCACCCACACCCCGCGCGAAGTCCAGTTCTACTGCCTGGACTTCGGCGGCGGCACGCTCTCGGCGCTGCGCGGGCTGCCGCACGTCGGCGGCGTCACCGGCCGGCACGACGGAGAGCGGGTGCTGCGCACCGTCGCCGAGGTCAACGGCGTCATCAACCGCCGCGAACAGTACTTCGCCGAGCTCGGCATCGACTCCGTCGCCTCCTTCCGCCGCCGCCGGGCCGCCGGTGAACTGCCCGACGAGCAGCACGGCGACGTGTTCCTGGTCATCGACGGCTGGAACACCCTGCGCCAGGAGTTCACGGACCTCGTCCAGCCGCTCACCCTGATGTCCCAGCGCGGGCTCAACTACGGCGTCCACCTGGTCGTGGCCACCACCCGGTGGGGCGAGATCACCGGCGGCCTTCGCGACCAGCTGCAGACCCGCTTCGAGCTGCGCCTCGGCGACGCCATCGACTCGGTGATCAACATGCGGGCCGCCGCCAAGGTCCCCAAGCTGCCCGGCCGCGGCCTCACCGACGAGCAGCTGCACTTCCTCACCGCGCTGCCCCGGATCGACGGCTCCGGCCGCACCGACGACCTCGGCGAGGGCATCGCCGACCTGGTCGACGCGGTCGCCGCGCACTGGACCGGCCCGCGCGCCCCCGAGGTGCGGATGCTGCCGCTGGTCCTGGACGCCGGCCTGCTCCCCGCCCCGGAAGGGCGGCTGCGGGTCCCGATCGGCCTGGAGGACACCGAGGTCTCCCCGCTGTGGCACGACTTCGAGGAGAACCCGCACCTGCTCGTCGTCGGCGACAGCGAATCCGGCAAGACCAACCTGATGCGGCTGATGATCAACGCCATCACCACCGCCTACACCCCTGCCGAGGCCCGGATCATGCTGGTCGACTACCGGCGCGGCCTGTACGACGCGGTGCCGGAGGAGTACCGGCTCGGCTACGCCGTCGCCGTCGACAAGCTCCGCCAGATCGTCGACGGCGCCTCGCGGGCCATGAAGAACCGGATCCCGCCCGCCGACATCACCCCCGCCCGGCTCAAGCAGCGCGACTGGTGGACCGGCCCCGAACTCTTCATCCTCGTCGACGACTACGACCTGGTCGCCTCCAACAGCGGCAGCCACCCGTTCGCCGCCCTGCTGGAGGACCTCGCCCAGGGCGCCGAGATCGGCCTCCACCTGGTCGTGGCCCGCGGCGCGAACGGCGTCGGACGGGCCCTCTCCGACCCGCTGCTGCGCAGGCTCCAGGAAGTCAACTCGCCCGCGCTGCTGATGTCCTGCCCGCCCTCGGAGGGCTACCTGTTCGGCAACCTGAAGCCCCGGCAGTTCCCGGCCGGGCGCGGGCTCTACATCACCCGGAGGCGCACCGTGCAGGTGCAGACCGGACACCTCGGAGAGGAGGGCTGATGGCCACCGCCACCACGCCGAGGACCGCCCCGGGTACCGCCGGCTCCACCCTGCGGGCCCTCGGACCGCACTACGTCATCGCGCCGCCCGGCGCCGAGGAGGCCGGACTCGCCGCGGCCCTGGAGCCCGTCCGGGCCGAACCGCGCGCCCTGCTGCTGCTCGCCGCCGCCGCCGACGCGGCACCCGTCCTGCTGGCCGCGCTCGACGAACTCGCGCGAGCCGCACGCGAACGCGGCGCCGAGGCGCTCGTCCTCGCCGCCTCCGGCCTCGCCGCGGCCGGGCCCGACGGCCGGCGCCCCGCCGAACTGCTCGCCGAGCGCAGCGGCTTGACCGTGGTCGCGCCGGACACCGTGGTCAGCGTGGAGGCGGACGGCACCCTCCCGGCCGTGGACGGCACCTGGTGGCGCTGCCGGCCGGGCGAGCAGGCGGCGCCGCTCGGCCCGCACTGGCCCGCCCCCGCGACCGTCACCCCGCTGGCCGGCGGCGCGTACTGGATCACCGAGGCCGCCGTCGGAGCACACCGGCCCGCCGTGCTGGACCGGGCCGCCGCAGCCGACGACACCCTGCTGCTCGTCCTCGGCGAACCCACCGGTCCGCTCCCGGGAGGCCCTCAACTAGCCCACGCGGCGGCGTTGTTGCAGTCCACCACCCGGAGGCCCGACCGGCGGCTGACCCTCAGCGCCCCGTGGGCCGACCCGGTCCGGCTGGTCGAACTGGTCGCCGTCCTGTCCGCGACCCTGCGGCACGAGGTGCGCGCGGCGGTCGGGCTCCCCGTCCGCAGCGGCCTCGGCGGCACCCGCAACGTCCACCTCGGCCCGGACGGCGCCGAGGGCTGGGAACCGTACCTCACCGAACTCGTCGCCCGCCCGGCCGACCGCACCGTCACCGCCGTCGGCTGGCGCACCCGCCCCGACCTGCCGCCGGCACCCGGCCCGGCCCGCTACCCGGCCTTCCCCGGCTGGGAACTGGAAGCCGTCTCCGCCGGCCTGTGGCTCCGTCCCGAAGCCACCCCCGACCGCGGCCCCCGCCTGCGCCGCCCCGACCCCGCCCGGCCGGTCCTCGTCGTCGGCGCACCCGGGCGCCCGGTGCCCGAGACGGTCTGGGACCACCTCGGCACGCTGCTCGGCGCCCTGCCCCCGGGTACCGCGCGGCTCGCGCTCACCGTCGCGGGGACCCTGGACGTCGCCTCCGGCGCGGTGGGACGGTTCTGCGCGCGGCTGTACGGGCTGGACTGGGCCGGGGCGGAGGCGGTTCCCGAGGCGGAGGCGGTTCCGGAGGCGGTGGCCGCCGAAGCCGAGACCGAGGTGCCGGCCGTGACCGTGGCCCCGGAACCGGCCGTGGGCGAGCCCGTGGCGGCTGTGCCCGGACCGGTCGTCGAGCCGGAGGCGGAGCATGCGCGGGAGTCGGTGCCGGTGGTCGAGGCGGCGGTCGAAGCCGTGGCCGAGCCGGAGCGGGACCCGGAGCCCCAGCCGGAGCCGGAGCCGGAGCCCGAGGTGGTAGCCGCGCCGACTCCCGCCGTGACCGTGGCGACCTCCGGTGGACGGTTCGGGGAACCCTCGGCGGCGCCCCGCCCGTCGGCCGCCGAGGAGGAGCGGGCTCCCGACGTTCCGGAGCCCGAGCCGGAGCCGGAGCCCGAGCCCGAGCCGGTGGTCGAGCCGGAGCCCGAGCCCGAGCCGGTGGTCGAGCCGGTGGTCGAGCCCGAGCCGGTGGTCGAGGAGAAGAACGAAGCGGTCGCCGAGCCCGACCCCACTGGCCCCGTCGCCGAGCCCGACCCCGTCGCCGAGCCGGAGCCGCAGCCGGTGCCCGGGCCCGCACCGGGGCCCGCACTCGCACCCGCGCCGAAGCCCGCGCCCGTCGCTCCCCGGCTCCCGGTGGCCGAGGCCTCCGGGGCCCAGGCGCAGGACCGAACGGCGCTGGTCGCCCAGCTCGGCCCCGCCTACCCGCGGCTGGCGCGGCGGGCGGAGGACGTCGCCACCCGGCTGCCGAGCCTGCGCTCGCGTACGGAGTCCGGCGACCTCCGGCCCGAGCTGGTCGCCGTCCTGCTCCAGCACGGCGACTGCTCCCCCCTGGCCCCGCGCGCGGAGCTGGTGGCGGCGGCCCGTTCCGGCGATCCCGGCCGGTTCGGCCCGTACCTGCGGTGCCTCGCCGCCGGGCTGCGGCGGCTGCCGAGTCACTACGGCGGCGTGCTGCTCGCGGGCCCGGCGGACGGGTGCGGCCCGGCCGGGTACACCCCGGGCACGGTGCTGACCGAGCGGGCACCGGTGACCGGCCTGGCGGCGCCGGGGGCGGACCTCGGTGAGGAGGCCGGTGTCGAGTTCGCCGTCTGGTCGGTCGGCGGCCGCCGCAGTTCGGCCTTCGGCGAGCCGGGCCACCTGCCGACCGTGGTCTTCGCCCCGGGGACGGAGTTCGAGGTGGTCGAGGTCGAGCCGTCCGACCCGGAGACCGGGCGGGCGGCCCGGGTGCTGCTGCACGAGATCGGCGGCGTCCGTCCGGGCCCCGACCGGCTCCGCACCTGGCTGGCCCGTCGCGACGCGGTCGCCCCCGCCGACCGCGTCCGGCCCGTGGACCCGTCCCGTTACGTCCTCGACCTCGGGGCGGCGGCCGCCGGGTGAGCCGTGCGGTCCGCGGGAGGACCGGTCGGGGCGAACCGCACGGGCCTGCCACCCCCGGCGAGGTGTGTCGTCATGCCGCCCGGAGGCCTCCGGCAGGTCGTGGCCCACGACGTCGCCGAGGCCGGTGCGCCGGCGTGCCGGCGTGCCGGCGTGCCCGGATCGTCGGTGGTGCCGGCGCACGACCGGACTCAGGCTGCCTGCCCGCCCTGGTGCATCCAGCCGATGACGTCCAGGACCCGCAGCACGCCGATGTCCTCGCCGATCCCGGCCTCGGCGCGCAGGCCGGCGAGGTGGGCGCGGAAGGCGCCGCCGTCGGCGCGGAGGGCGGCGGCGAGGTCGGCCCAGAAGGCGTGGTCGGGGGTGGGGCGGCGGAAGAGCGCCTTGATCCGGCGGTCGTGAACGGGGATCAGGTGCGGGCGCTTGCGGGCCAGGAGTTTGCCAGCGATGACGGGGCCCACGCCGTCCGGCTTGGCCGGGTGTCCCGGTCCGGGGGCGGCGAGTCGTTCCCAGAGCTCCTGGGCGGGGCCGCCCGGTGCCACCAGGGCGTCGGCGGCGGGGTCCTCCAGCCGGGCGTCGCGCGGGAGCGCCGACAGCAGTCGGTGCCAGTGGCGTCCCGGGTCGGTCAGCAGCTCGATCGCGGCGTGCGGGAGGATCCGGACGCTCAGCATGGTGACGGCGAGCAGGTCGTCGGCGGTGAAGCGGTCCGCGGCCCCGGGCCGGTCCCCGCCGCCGCCGAGCCGTTCGAAGTGCGCTCCCGCGAAGTGCAGGTCACCGCGGGCTCGGCGTGCGGTGAAGTACGTCCGCAGCAGCCGTACGGATTCCCTCCGGTCGCGGTAGACGTCCGGTATCCACAGCCCCGCCATCCGCCGTTCCCTCCTCGTCCCCGTTCCGGTGAACCCCGGCCCCACCGCCGTCCGTCGGACGTAGCGTAGGGAAGACACGGCACCAGAGGAGTGCGGGATGGCCGAGACGGCGCGGGACGGGTTCCGGCTGGCGGCGGTGTTCGACGTGGTGGACCCGGTGACCGGGCCCGGCTTCGCGCCGGACCGGCCGCGGCTGGCGGCGGGCGGGGAGCGCGAGGCGGTCGCCCGCTACCTGCGGGCGGGCGCGGCGGTCCTGCTGACCACGATGCTGATGGACGACGTCGTCGATCCGGGGCGGCGCGGCGTCGTCCCGATGGGCTTCCGCACCGACGGCCGGTGGATCTGGACCGACACGGTGGCGTACTACCTGGAGGAGTACGGGCTGGCGCCCGACCCGGAGCTGCTGGCGCACGTCCGCGCCCAGGGCGACGGGCCGTGGCCGGAGCCCGACCCGGCGGTGCTGGAGCGGGCCGTCTCCTTCGTGCTGACCCCGCCGGAAGCGGCCGCGGAGCCCGTCTGGACGGCAGGAGGCTGAGGCGGTCCGCAGCGGCTGAACCAGCCCGGGTGATCCGGCCGTAGCTCCCCACAGGAGTGTCGTCGAGCACAGGGGATGCATGGTGGGCGAGGAGCAGCGCGGCGAGCCGGGGAAGAGGCCGTCCGGCTTCCGACTTCCCGCGATGAACTGGGCGTTGGCCGCTGCGGAGACGGCCGGGGAAGCGCCCGCGGAGGCTGCGGCGGGAGCGGGGGCGAACGCCGGGACCGAGGCGCTGTCCGTCGGGGCGGCTGCCGGAGGCGGGGCGGGGAAGGCGGCCGGTGGCGGTCCGCGAACCGCGCCCGTCGTCGAGGCCGCGCCCGTCGTCGAGACCGAGCCGGTCGTCGAGGCCGAGCCCGACCCCGCGTCCGAGGCCCGGAGGTCGGTCCCGTCGTTCGTCACGCCACCCGCCGCCGCGCTCCCCGACCCGGTCACCCCCGCCTCGGCTCCCGCCGCCCCGGCACCGTCCGCGGCCGCGACGCCCGAAGCGCTGGCCGCCGCCGTGGCCGTCGAGCCGGCCGGCGAGCCCGGGACCGGCCACGGGCCGAGGCCCGGCCGGGTCTCCCGCCCGATGATCGCGGCGGCCGTCGCCGTCGGCCTGGTGCTGATCGGGACCTCGGTCGTGGTGACCCAGCTCGGCGGCAACGACCACGGGAACGGCCCCTCCCAGGCCGACGCCCCGCCCGGGTTCGGGCAGGGCGGCGGGGACGGCGGCAGCGGCTTCGTGCCCGGGTACGACGAGCACGGCGGCACCTCCGGCGGCGGCACCCCCGCCCCGGACGGGCAGCCGGGGGCCGTCGTGCCGCCGGGGGACGCCGGGCCGGCCCCGACCACCGCGGGCGAGCAGCCCGCCCCGGCACCGAACGGCTCCGGCGGTTCCTCCGGTGGCGGCGGTGGCGGCGGCGCCGCGCAGCCGGGCGGCGGAACGGCCAACACCGGTGCCGGTGCCGGAAGTTCCACCGGCGGGACCGGCCAGGCGCAGGGCGGCTCGGGAGGCGCCGCGAGCGGTGGCGCCGGCACCGGCGGGGCCAAGCCCGTGCCCCAGCCGCCCGCGCCGAACCCGTCGGCGCCCAACCAGCCCGCCCCGCCGCCGGCCGCAGGCCAGAACCCCGCCCCGCCGCCGGTGGTCGCCAAGCCGCCGGCGCCGGTCACCGCGGTCGCCGGCCCGTACTGCGGCGGGTACCGCACCAACGGCTGGTACGACGACGGCGACAAGGGCTGGCGCAACTACTCCGGCGGCTACAGCGGCGACGGCTGCAACGGGACCTACGCCGCGATGCCGATGTCCGGCGACGGCAAGGACAAGGGCAACTCGGTGGTCTGGAGCTTCACCCTGGACAAGGTCACCAGCTGCACCCTGGCCGTCTACATCCCGGCCAGTGGCAACCTCAAGCAGGTCGGTGGCAACCCGAGCTACTACACGGTCCAGAGCGGCGGCGCTTCCGCCGGTTCCTTCACCATCAACCAGACGGCCAGTCGCGGCAGTTGGGTGACCCAGGGGCCGTTCCCCTACCGCGGTCCGATCACCCTCACCCTGCACGACCGCGGCATCGACTGGGGAGCCGCCGCCGGTGCCCACCACGCCGCCAGCGCCGTCCGGGCCACCTGCACGCCCTGACGCCGTGACGCCGTGACACCCGTACGACCCGGCGCCGGCACCCCGCCCGGCCGCCCGAGAACCACCACGCCCCACGACGAAGGGAACCCCAGGCATGTCGCGCCCGGTGCTGACGGTCTGCTCGGAGCAGCGGGAGCCAGGCTCCTACCGCACGATCGGTGAAGCCCTCCAGGCCGCCCGCAGCGGTGCGGTGATCTCGGTGCGCCCCGGCCGGTACGACGAGAACCTGGTGCTCACCAAGGTGGTGAGCATCACCGCCGAGGACGTCCGGGGCAGCGTGCGGATCAGCCCCCGGCGCGGCACGGTCGTCCAAGTTCTCGCCGAAGCGGTCCAGTTGACCGGACTGGTGCTGCAGGGCCAGGACGAGGAACTACCCGCCGTGGACGTTCCGCGCGGCCAACTCGCCCTGCAGGACTGCGAGGTCGCCGGCAACGCGTGGACGGCCGTGCTCACCCGCGGGCAGGGCGAACTCGCCATGCGCGGCTGCCGGGTGGTCAACCCGGCCGGCGCCGGACTGGTCGAGACCTCCACCGGCACCAGCGTCATCGAGGACAGCGTCATTGAGCACCTGGGCACCTCCGCCCTGGTCATCGGCGAGCGCGCCAACCCGACCGTACGGCGCTGCGTGCTGCGCGACGCCCGCGGCAACGGCGTGTGCGCCAACGGCGAGGCGCGCGGCGTCATCGAGGACTGCGAGATCTCCGCCACCGACAAGCCCGCCGTGGCCCTGGAGGAGCAGAGCACCACACGCCTGCTGCGCACCGGGATCCGCGACAGCGCCCTCGGCGTGTTCATCGGCTCCACCGCCCGGGTCGTCCTGGAGGACTGCACCGTCACCGCCGTCCGCGGCCACGGCTACGTGCTCACCAACGGCACCGACCCGCTGCTGCGCCGCTGCCGCGCCGTCCGCCCCCAGGGCCAGGGCCTGCACATCGCCGGCCGCTCCCGCGGCACCTTCGAGGACTGCGAGGTCACCGCCCCCGCCCAGGTCGGCATCCACGTCGCAGAGGCCTCCGGCCCCACCCTGGTCCGGGCGGTCGTGCGCGACGCCGTGGCCGACGGCGTCGACCTCACCGGGGAGAGCGCCGCGGAGTTCGACCGGCTGGAGGTCCGCGACGCGGCCGGCACCGGCATCGTGGTGCGCGAGGGCGCGAACCCGCTGCTGCGCCGCACCAGCGTCACCGCCGCCGGCGGCCACGGCATCGAGGTGCTGCGCGACGGCCGCGGCCGGATCGAGGACGCCACCGTGCTCGACTCCGGGCAGCACGGCGTGCGGATCACCGACGGTGCGAACACCTACCTCGGCGGCAGCCAGGTGCGCGGCAGCAGGTCCTGCGGCGTCTCGGTGGGCCCCGAGGGCGTCGCCACCCTGCGCGACGTCGAATCCACCGAGAACGCGTTCGACGGCGCGAGCGTCGAACCCGGCGGCGAACTCACCGCCACCCGCTCCCGGCTGCGGACCAACCGCCGCCACGGACTCCACCTGATGGGCGGCGCCCGCGCCACCCTCACCTCCTGCCGGCTCACCGACAACACCGTGGACGGGCTGCGCTCCGAATCCACCGAGCCCGTCCGGCTCACCGACTGCCTGACCGCCGAGAACCAGGGCGCCGGGCTGCGGCAGACCGAGCCGACCGACCGGCTCGCGGTCGAGAACCTCGACAGCCGGGACAACCGGTCGCCGGACGCCCACGGGTCCGCGGCGGTCGCTGCCGCCGCGCCCGGCACGGCCTCCACCGCCGACGGCGAGACCGCGCCCGAGGACGGGACGGCCCGGCCCGCACCCGCCGACGCCGGACCGCGGGGCCCGCAGGCCGTCCTGCAGACCCTGGTCGGCCTGGAGGGCGTCAAGGAACAGGTCGCCACCCTCGTCAACCTCAACAAACTGGCGCGGCGCCGCGAGCAGGCCGGCCTGCCCGCCCTCCCGATGAGCCGGCACCTGGTCTTCGCCGGACCGCCCGGCACCGGCAAGACCACCGTCGCCCGGCTCTACGGCGCCATCCTCGCCGAACTCGGGGTGCTGCGCAGCGGCCACCTGGTCGAGGTCGCCCGGGCCGACCTGGTCGCCTCGGTCATCGGCGGCACCGCCCTGAAGACCACCGAGGTGGTCACCGAGGCCCTCGGCGGCGTGCTGTTCATCGACGAGGCGTACACCCTCTCCGCCGGCTCCGGCGGTACCGGGCCCGACTTCGGCCGCGAAGCCATCGACACCCTCGTCAAGCTGATGGAGGACCACCGCGACGACCTGGTGGTGATCGTCGCCGGGTACGAGGCGGAGATCCGGGAGTTCCTCGCCTCCAACCCCGGCCTGGCCTCCCGGTTCAGCCGTAGCGTGGAGTTCCGCAACTACAGCGCCGACGAACTCACCACGATCGTCGAACGGGCGGCCGCCGGCCACGGCTACGAACTCGCCGACGGCACCCGCGAGGCGCTCGCCGTCCACTTCGAACGGATGCCCAAGGGCGCCGACTTCGGCAACGGCCGCGCCGCCCGCAAGGTCTTCGAGGAGATGGTCGACCGGCAGGCCTCCCGGCTCGCCGAACTGGAACACTTCGACGACACCGCGCTCACCCGGCTGCTGCCCGCGGACGTCGGCGAACAGGCCGCCGCGGCCGTCGCCGACGACGGCACGGCGGACGAACCCGGTCTGCTCGACCGGCTTCGCGCCATGGTCGGCCTCACCGCCGCCAAGGAGCAGGTCGAGGACCTGGTCAACCTCACCCGGCAGACCCGCCGCCGCGTCGAGGCCGGTCTGCCGGCCGCCACCATCAGCCACCACCTGGTCTTCGCCGGACCACCCGGCACCGGCAAGACCACCGTCGCCCGGCTCTACGGCGAACTCCTCGCCGAACTCGGCGTCCTGCCCGCCGGCCAACTCGTCGAGACCGCCCGCGCCGACCTCGTCGGCCGCTACATCGGCCACACCGCCCAACTCACCCGCGACGCCTTCGAACGCGCCCGCGGCGGCGTCCTCTTCATCGACGAGGCCTACACCCTCACCCCCCGGCACGGCGCCGGCGGCGACTTCGGCCAGGAGGCCGTCGACACCCTGATGAAACTGATGGAGGACCACCGTGACGAGGTCGTCGTCATCGTGGCCGGCTACCAGGACGAGATGAGCGGCTTCCTCGCCTCCAACCCCGGCCTCGCCTCCCGGTTCTCCCGCGAGATCACCTTCGACCACTACACCGACGACGAACTCGTCACCATTGTCCGGCTGCAGGCCGAGGCCGCCGGCTACCGCTGCACCCCGGACACCCTCACCGCCCTCGGCACGCTGTTCGGCGCCGTCCCGCGCGACCACGCCTTCGGCAACGGGCGGTTCGCCCGACAGGTCCTGGAAGCGATGATCACCCGGCAGGCGGGCCGGCTCGCCCGGCTCGACGTCGCCGACCTCGACGAACTCAGCCTCCTGCTGCCCCACGACCTCCCGGCCCAGCGGATCGGCGGCCGCCCGTGAAGACGACCGCCGCGGCCCTCACGGCCGCACTGCTGCTGCTCCCGGCGACGGCCGGCCCCGCCGCCGCCGAGACGCCGGACGCCCTTCCCGGCGTCACCCAGCTGCGACGCGACCCCGGCGGCAGACCGGCAGGCTGCCTGCCCGCCTCCGCCAAGGGCACCCGGCTCGTGCCCTGGCCGCAGACCTTCCTGCGCCCCGAGCGGGTGTGGCCGCTCAGCCGCGGTGAAGGCGTCACCGTCGCCGTCCTCGGCTCCGGAGTGAAGGACGGGGCCGGTCTGCTCACCGGCCGCCTCGACCACGCCCCGCTCCCCGGCGGCGCCGACCCGGCCCAGGACTGCGTCGGCCACGGCACCTTCCTGGCCGGCCTGATCGCCGCCGACCAGCGCGAGGGGACGGGCTTCGCCGGGCTCGCGCCGCGCGCCCGGATCCTCGCCGTCTCGGTCACCAACGAGGCCGGGGTCGGATCGGCGGACCTCCTCGCCCAGGGGATCAAGGCTGCGGCCGACCGGGGCGCGAGGATCATCGCCGTCGGCATCGCCCTGCCCAGCGGCAGCGACGCGCTGGCCGCAGCCGTCCGGGCGGCCCACGCCAAGGGCGCGCTGATCGTCGCCCCGGCCGCACCCGACACCGCGCCCCCCGAGACGGGCGCCGCCAAACCCGGCCCCGTCTACCCGGCCGCCTACCCGGAGGTGCTCGCCGTCCGGGACCTCGCCCCCGGCGGCGCCCTCCCCGACGGCCCCACCGCCGTCCCGGTCGGCGGACGGGTCGACCTCGCCGCCCCGGGCGACGCCGTCACCGGCCCCGGTCCCGCCCCCGGCGGCTTCTACACCGGCATCGGCCCCAGCTTCGCCACCGCCTTCGTGGCCGGCACCGCGGCCCTCACCCTCGGCTACCGTCCCGACCTCACGGTGGACCAGCTGACCCGCCGCCTCGAAGCCACCGCCTACCACGGCCCCGACCCCCGGTACGGCCACGGCACCGTCGACCCGGTCGCCGCCGTCACCCGCCTCACCGACGAGCCCCCCACCACCGCGCCCCCCGCCGCCACCACCCTCGCCATGCCCCCCGCCCGGCCCGCCACCGACGCCCCCACCCAGGCCACCACCATCGCCCTCACCTCCCTCGCCACCATCGCCCTCACCGCCGCAGCAGCCGCCCTCACCCCCCGCGCCCGCACCCGCGCCTGGCGCCCGGGCCGCGCGGACGACCGCTGAGCGGGGCGCAGCCGATCAGACCGCACGGCCGCCCCCACGCCGCCCGCCCCACCACCGACGCCCCGCCCGGCCACCACCATGGCCCTGACCCCGCGCCCGCCGGGGAGGACCGCGGGGGATCCGGCGCGCGGCGCAGGGACGCAGGCAATCCGCCCCCACCCCCCAAACCGGCCACCCCGCCCCGCGCCACTCCGCCGCTCGCCCCGCCGCCGCCCCCTCGCCTCCCGGACCAGGGCCGCCCCGGCGCCGGGGCCGGGCGGGCGGCTGGTGAGGGGGGCTTGGCCGGCTCGCTCTCATGGCCCCGGCCTGTTGTCCCGGTCGGTGTCCCGCTGCGTGTCCGACAGCCGGTGCCCTGGCCTGCCTTGTCGCCAGCGCCGTCACCGCCGTCCTCGCCCGCGCGCGTGGTGCCGGGGCCGGGCGGGCGGCTGGTGAGGGGGGGCTTGGCCGGCTCGCCCTCACGGCCCCGCCACCACGCTGGCCGGCCTCGCGCTCTCACCCTGGCTGGGGCCCGGGGCGGGCGGAGGGCCGGTGAGGGTCAGCGTGCGGGGTGGAGGGCCGGTGAGGGGCCCGCGGCGTCGGCTCGGACGGGCGAGGGTGGGCGCTCCCGTGCGACATGCCTGACCGTGCGGCGGGCCGCTGAGCGGGGTGGAGGCAGCCCTCGCGCCCGCGACCGGGAGCGGGGGAGGCACGCGAGTCGCGGGGTGTCGGGCCGGCGGGCGCGGTCGTCTCGCTCGCCCGGCGTGCTCGCATCGCCCTGGGGTGCCCGGGGTCGGGCGGATGCGCCTTCGGGTCAGTGGTGGCGGGTGGACATGGTGTCGCCGATGAGCGCGGCGAGTTCGAGGTAGGCGCGGCGGCTGCGGGGGCGGAGCGGGGTGGTGCGGGTGTGGGGTGGGAGGAGGAGGGCGCCGCGGCAGCGGGTGCGGAAGTGGGTGAGGAGGTCGCGTTCGGCGATGGCGCGGTGGGTGGGTGGGGCGGGGGTGAACACGGTGGCGGCGCCGTGGACCAGGTCGTGGCGGCCGAGGGCGGTGAGGTGGTCGAGGAGGGCGCCGGCGTTCCGGGCGCCGGTGGCCGAGGCGGGTTCGCAGATGACGAGTTGGTCGGCGTGGGTGACGGCGGCCGGTCGCAGGTCGACGGGGGAGGTGGTGGTGTCGGTGAGGATCACGGGGTAGTGGCCGCTGAGTTCGGCGAGGGTGGCGGGGAGGGCCACGGGGTCCGGTGGCGCGGCGTGGAGGACGAGCCGGCTGGCGGGGTGCCGTTTGGAGGTGGTCGGACCGCCGGGGACGAGGACGAGGACCGTGTCAGCGCGGTGTTCGGCGAGCAGGGCTCCGAGGACGGCGGCGATGCCCCCTGCGGTGGGGCCGCCCAGGACGGTGATCCGGTGGCAGGCGCGCAGCGGGACGCGGATGCGGTCGACGAGGTGTCGGCGTCGGGCTTGGCCGCCGAGGGCGAGGAGGCGGCTGCGCGGCGGATCGGCCGGTGGGCGGGGTGCTTCGACGGGTGGACGGGGTGCCGCTGCCGGGGGCCGGGTCGGCGCCGGTGGTGGGGTGGGCGTCGGCGCCGAGGGTGGGCTGCCGACCGGGCCGCGGGCGTACAACTGCCGTTCGGGGGCGGGGATCAGGACGGTGCCGAGCGGGTCGAGCGGTTGCCTCGGCCGCAGGGCGACGGGGGCGGGCCAGGTCGTCGGCGAGTAGTCGGGGGCGGCCTGGGTGCGGGTGCCCGTGCTGCCGGGCGCGGTGCCGGTGGTGCCGTCGGAGAGAGCCACCGTCTGTCCTTCCGGTCCGTGGTGCGCGGCGGGTGCGTCCGGCCGCTCCGTACAGCTGTCCCAACGCTCGAAGCCTTCGTTCCGGTTCACCTGAACCGTTCTTCGCCGGAGGACCGTTGAGCGGGGCGGAGCGCTGCTGCCTCCCCTCGTCGTACGCGCGAAATTGCCGCACCCGACCGGATGCCGATGGGTACCGTCATGCGGTGGCACTCGGCGCCCGCCGAGTGCCACCGAGGTCGAAGGAGTGTGAGTCCCGTGATGGGGACGGCGGGGGACGAGCAGGGGATGGGCGTGGACGGGCCGGAGGTGCGGGCGTTCGTCGCGGCGCTGGTGCGGGCGGGGGCGCCGAGCGTGCCGGGGCCGACCGGGCTGGCGGTGCCGGAGGCGTCTGCGGAGGAGGTGATCGCGGTGGCGCGGCGCCTGGCACTGCGGGCGGTAGCGGACGGCCGCTGGAGTCCGGGGTCGGCGCCGCGGGGGCTGTGGGGGGTGGCCTCGGCGATGGTGGTGGACGAGCACCCGTCGTCGCCGGGGTGGTCGCCGGTGGAGCGGGAACGGGTGGTGACCTGGGTCGCGACGCTGATCGAGCACCGCGGCGAGGACGGTGTGCAGGAGTTGTTGCGGGAGCTCAACCTCCGCTGAGGGGCGCCGGGTTGCGGTCGGGCCGGCCGGGCGTCACAGCATCCTGACGCACCGTCCGGTGGCTGGCCCGGTGGCCGGTCGGGAGCTGACGGATGGCGTTGGCGGATCGTTGGTGAGGACTTGGCGGGCTCCGGCAGTGTGATGGTCGTAGCCGCCGCCGGGGATGTCCGGCAGGCGCCGAGCGGCGCCTGCCCGTGCCGTGCCCCCTTGCCCGATCTGAGAGGTAGCGCGTGTCGAATCCGTCCGTCGCCCCGTCCACGTCCGTCACCCGGCCCTCCGGGGAGCCGTCGGACGCGGTGGGGGCCGTCACCCCCCCGGCCGGTCCGGTCACCGACCCGGCGGCGCCCGCCACCGCCCCTGCCGACCGGGCCCGTCCGACCCTCGACCCGGACACGCTCGCCGAGATCCACCGCCTGCACGGCGGCTACCTGCTGCGCGCGCTGCTGCGCGCCACCGGCGGGGACCGCGGCAAGGCCGAGGACATCCTGCAGGAGACCCTGCTGCGCGCCTGGCAGAACCCGGAGGCGCTGAGCGCCGGGGCCGAGCAGAGCCGGCCGTGGCTGTTCACCGTGGCCCGGCGGATCGCGATCGACCACTACCGGATGGCCGCCGCCCGTGCCAAGGAGGTGATCGGAGAGTCGGTGGAGGACCGCCCGCAGCACGACGACCCGTACGAGCAGGTCGTGGTCGCCCGTGACATCGCGCTGGCGCTGCGGCGGGTCCAGAAGCACCACCGCGAGGTGCTGGTCGAGCTGCACCTGAAGGACCGGTCGGTGCTGGAGGCCTCGGCACGGCTGGGGGTGCCGCCGGGGACGGTCAAGTCCCGCAACTTCTACGCGATCCGGGCGATGCGCCCGGTGCTGGCGGCGGAGCACGGCTACGCGCCTGCCGAGCGCCGGTCAGCGCAGCCCGAGCGCCGGGCGGGGGCGGAGAACGGTGCCGTCACGGTCCGGTGAGCGGCCCGGTTAGGCTCCGGTGAGCGGCCCGGCTAGCGCCCCGGTGACCATTCCGGAGAGCGGAGGTTGAGCGACTGCTCCAGGCTGGTGGCGAACTCGCTTCGGTAGCCGGCGAGTTGCTCGTGGCGGCGGAAGCGGTCGAGTGCCGAGCGCAGCCGGCCGCTCACCTCCGGGGCGCGGCCGCGGGCCACCAGGTAGGCGGCGTAGGACTGTTCGGCGAGCGCGTGCCCGTAGAGCAGCCCGGCCTCCTCGCAGGCGGCGAGCAGCCGGTGCCAGATGAGGTCGGCGGCCCCCTCGCGGACGGTCAGCGGGAGGGACTGCGCTTCGGTGAGCAGCGCCCAGAGGTGGACCTGGGTCACCGGGGTGGGCGGCAGCAGGTCGGAGGCCTCGCGCGAGTGGCGCCGCGCGGCGTCCGGGTCGCCGGATGCCAGGCCGACCGCGCCCTGGTGGATCTTGGCGTCGACGAGCCGTCGGCGGTTGCCGGAGGCCACGGCGAGTGAGGTGGCGGAGGCCGCCAGCCGTTGGGCCTCGGTGGTGTCGCCGAGCATCGCGGTGGCCAGAGCGAGTGTGGCGAGCGCCCGGATGCGGGCGGAGGTGGCCAGGGGGCCGTCCACGGTGTCGGTGAAGCCGACCGCCTTCCGCGCGGCGTCGGCCGCCTCGCGTCGCCGTTCGAGCGCGATCAGGGCCTGGGCCCGGCAGTTGAGCAGCAGCGCGATCGCGCCCGGGTCGCCGCAGCGTTCGGCCGCCGCCAGGCCCGCGGTGGCGCGGTCCAGCCAGTGGCTGAAGAGGCTGGCGCCGTAGTAGAGGGACCCGGTGGTCAGGGCGATCCGCCAGGCGCGCTCGGGATCGGTGGTGGTGACGGCTTCGACCAGCGCCCGGACGGCGGGCTCCTCGGCGCGGAACCAGTCGAGGGCGGCGCGGATGTCACCCACGGCGGGGAGGGTGTGCGGCGGATGGGCGGGGGAGTCGGAGTCCTCCTGGCAGGGGTCCAGGTAGAACCCGCAGTGCTGGAGGGCGGCGAGGTAGTAGTCCGCCAGTCGCTCCCGGAACAGTCGCCGGGCGGCTTCGGGCAGTTCGGCGAGCAGCCCGGCGCCGAACAGGCGGACCAGGCCGGTGTGGCGGTAGCGGCCGGGGGCGGTGCCGGTGAGCAGGTGGTGGGCGGCGAGTTCGCCGAGTGCCGCGTGGGCGGTGGCGGTGTCGGTCGCGAGCAGGGCGGCACTCGCGGTGAGGTCGAACTCCGCGCCGGGGTGGACGGCCAGGGCGGTGAACAGTTCGGACGCCGTGGAGGAGAGTTGGCGATGCGTCAGGAGGAGTTGCGCCTCGATACCGAGGGGGCCGCCGGCGTCCAGGACGGCCAGCCGGGTGCGCTCGTCGGCGAGTTCGTCGGCCAGCTCGGTGACCGTCCAGTCGGGCTGGGCGGTCAGCCGGGCGGCCGCGATCCGCAGGGCGAGCGGCAGCCGGTCGCAGAGCCGCACGACCCGGCCGGCGGCTTCCCGGTCGGCGCGCACCCGCTCGGGTGTCAGGGCGCGTTCCAGGAGCAGCAGGGCGTCCTCCTCGGACGGCGCGGCCAGGCGCAGCAGCACGGCGCCGTCGAGGGCGATCAGGTCCTCCAGGGAGGCCCGGCTGGTGACGACCGCGGCGCAGTCGGGCCCCTCGGGCAGCAGGTCGCCGACCTGGTCCGGGCCGGCGGCGTCGTCGAGGACCACCAGCAGCCGCCGGCCCCGGGTGCGTTCGCGGAACAGCGCGGCGCGTGCGGCGCGGCCGACGGGGACGGCGTCGGCCGGGACGCCGAGTGCGTGCAGGAAGTCGGCGAGGACGGCCTCGGGCCGGGCCTGGCCGTCCTGGGCCAGGCCGCGCAGGTCGGCGTACAAGCGGCCGTCGGGGAAGCGGTGGGCGGCGCGGTGCGCCCAGGCGGTGACCAGCGCGCTCTTGCCGACCCCGGCGGGGCCGACCACCAGGACCGGCCCGTCCGTGCCGCGGTCGGGTGCGCAGGCCTGGTCGAGCCGGTCGAGCTCGGCCTGTCGGCCGGTGAAGTCCACGAGTCGGCGGGGGAGTTGGTCGGGGGCGTGGACGGCGGGCCCGGGCGCGGGCGGCACGGCGGGGGAGGGTTCCGGTGGCTCGTCGGCCAGCACCTCGGCGAGCGCCGTCTGCAGGGCCGGACCGGGCCGGATGCCCAGCTCGCCGTCCAGCCGTCGCAGGGCCCGGTGGTAGGCGGTCAGCGCGTCCGCGGGTCGGCCGGCCTGGCGCAGGCAGCGCATCAGCAGCGCCACCAGCTCCTCGCGCAGCCCGTCCGTCCGGACCTCCTGCTCCAGTGCGGCCACCGCCGCCGCGCCGGTGCCCTGGCGCAGCCGCAGCGAGGCCCAGTCGAGCAGGGCGGCGGTGCGCGACTGCTGCAGCCGGTCCACCACGGCGGTCCGCAGCGGGGTGTCGGGCAGGTCGGCGAGGGCCTCGCCGCGCCACAGCCGCTGGGCCTCCTCCAGCAGGGCGATGGCCTCGGCGTCCTCGGCGTCCTCGGCGCGCTCGGCGTGCCCGGCGGCCCGGACGGTCAGCGTCTCGAAGCGCAGTGCGTCGACCTCGTCGGCGGGCCCGGCGAGCAGGTAGCCCGGGGACCGGGTGTGCAGCTCGAACGGCGTGCCGGCGAGCAGCTTGCGCAGCGCGGCCACGTGCCCCTGGACCGCCGCCCGCGCACTGGCCGGCGAGCGCTCGCCCCACAGGGCCTCGCAGAGCCGGTCGACGGTGACCACGCGCCCGAGCTCCAGCGCCAGCAGCGCCAGGATCGCCCGCCGCTGCGCCCCCGCCGGGGTGGCGAAGCCGTCCGACCCGACCCGCAATTCCACCGGGCCGAGCAGCCGAATCCGCACCACGTACCCCATTCCGTTCGCACCAAACCCCAGGTGGGACCCGGGGTGGAGCAGTGTAGTCCGCGGACCTGTCCGGTCCGCGCCAGGTTGTCGGTCCTGCCCCCTGTACGCACACGGGGTGGGTGCGGGTTGCACCGGCCGCCGAGGTTTCTCGCCGCCCGTACCGGCGTCGGGCCGGGAGTCCGTGGGATCGAGGGATCATTCGTGTAGAACCCTTCGGAATCCGGACGGCTGCGGCTGCGGCGGCGCGGTGCGCGGGCCCCGGGCGGGGCGACCGCCCGGATGAACGGGCAGGTCAGGCCTATGCTCGGACGGGAGCTGACGGCTGGGGGAAGAGAGGGAAGCGTGCACATCGATCTGCTCGGGCCGGTGGTCGTGCGGCGGGAGGACGGGACGGCGGTGACGCCCTCGGCCCCCAAGCGGCGGGCGCTGCTGAGCGCGCTCGCCGTGCGGCTGAACCAGACGGTGGCCACCGGGGAGCTGATCGACCTGGTCTGGGACGGCGCGGCGCCGCCCACCGCGCGGGCCGCGCTGCAGGGGCACGTCGCCGCGCTGCGTCAGCTGCTGGACGGGCCGGGGCTGGTCCTGGACACCCGGGGAGCCGGGTACGTGCTGGTCGGCGAGCCCGACCGGGTCGACGCCCTGCGCTTCACCCGGCTCTGCGAGGACGCGGGAGTGCTGCTGCCCGGCCCGCCCGCCCCGGCCGGGACGGCCCCGGACGGCACGGCGCACGAGGACCCCGCGCTGCCGCTGCTGCGCGCCGCGCTGGACCTGTGGCGCGGCCCCGCGCTCACCGACTGCGGGTCCGCCCTGCTGCGCGAACGGACGCAGCCTCACCTCACCGACCTGCGGCTGCGCGCCCTGGAACGGCTGGCCGAGGGGCTGCTGCGAGCGGGCCGCGGCGGCGAGCCGGTCACCGAACTGGCGGCGGCGGCCGACGCCCACCCCTCCCGGCAGACACTGGCCGGCCTGCTGGTCCGCTGCCTGGAGCAGGCCGGGCGGAGCGCGGAGGCGCGGGAGCGCCACGAGCGCGCGCCGGCCCGGCTCGTCGGCCCGCCCGGGCCCGGACCGCGGCGCGCCGCTGAGCGGTTCGACGCCCCGGCCGCCCCGCCCGACCGCCGCTTCGTCGGCCGGAGCGCCGAACTCGCCCGGCTGGACGCGGCGCTGGCCGCCGCCCGCTCCGGCCGCCCGGTCCTGGTGACCGGCCCGGCCGGCGTCGGCAAGACCGCGCTGGTCCGGCACTGGGCGGCGCTGCGCGGCGCCGGGCACTTCCCGGACGGTGTGCTGCACGCCGACCTGCGCGGCTTCGGCCCGGACGGGCCGCGCGCGGCCGGGGACGTCCTGGGCGAGTTCCTCGTCGCCCTCGGCGTCGCCCCGGACGACCTCCCGGCCTCGACCGAGGACCGTTCCCGCCGCTACCGCGACCTGGTCGCCGGCCGGCGGGCGGTGGTCGTGCTGGACGACGCCGCCTCGTACGAACAGCTCGCCCCCCTGCTGCCCGACCCGCCGCGCGCGGACACCGCGGGTGCGTGCGCCCCCGTCGCCGTCGTGACCAGCCGCAGCCGCCAGCGCCACCTGCTGGTCCGGGTGGGCGCCGTACCGCTGCCGCTGGACCCGCTCACCCCCGAGGACGCCGCCGCACTGCTCACCCGCTCCCTCGGACCGGACCGGACCGCCGAGGACCCGGACGCCGTCGAGGACCTCGCCGAGCGCTGCGACCGCCTGCCGCTCGCGCTGCGCCTGGCCGCCGCCCGGCTGGCCGCCCGGCCCGACTGGTCCGTCGCCGACCTGGTCCGCGAACTCGCCGACGAGGAGACCGGGCTGGCCGCGCTCTCCGGCGGCGGCACCGGCACCGGGCGCGGCCCGGTCGGCCTCACCACCGCCCTGGACCGGACCTACCGGACCCTGCGGCCCGCCGCAGCGCGGCTGTTCACCCTGCTCGGCCTGCACCCGGGCGCGGTGATCGACACCGACACCGCCGCCGCCCTCGCCGACCTCCCGCCCGCCGCCACCCGCTCCCTGCTGGCCGAGCTGGACACCGTCCACCTGGTGGAGGAAGCGAAGCCCGGCCACTACGCCCGGCGCGCGCTGGTGGGCCGATACGCCGCCCGCCAGGGCGCCGAACTCACCTGCGACGAACGGTTCGTCGCCCTCGACCGGCTGATCGCCCACTACCTGGACGCCACCGCCGGATGGACGGCCGGGTGCACCGCCGCGGGCGCGGCCGGCAGCGGCGGCGTGCGGGCGGCGGCCTGGTTCCGACGCGAGGAGAGCGCGCTGCGGGCCGTCGTGGTCTCCGCCGAGCAGTACGGGCGGACGGCCGGCTCCTGGAGGCTCGCCCACCGCATCGCCCAGCTGTACCAGGCCACCGGCCACGACCGCACGCACTGGCGGGCCGTCGTCGAGGCCGGGCTGCGCGCCGCGCACGCGGACGGGGACGAGGCGGCCGTCGCCCGGCTCGGCACCGACCTCGCCGTGCTGCACGTCGCCCGCGCCGCCCACCGCACCGCCGCCGAGCAGCTGGACCGGGCCGTCGCCGCGGCCGACCGGGCCGGCGACGCGGCGCTGCGCCACCACTGCCGGAGCCGGGTGGCTGCCGCGCTGCTGCGGGCCGGTCGCCCCGACCGGGCGCTGCCCCTGCTCACCGACCTGGTGGCCGCCGCCCGCACCCCGGCCACCGAACACCTGCTGGTGAGCTCGCTCACCGAGCTCGCCGACGCCCTGGTCCTGGCCGGCGACCCGGGCCCGGCCCTCGCCCACGCCGAGGAGGCCGTCCGGGTCGCCACCGAGCGCGGCGGCGGCGCCGAGGCCGTGCTCGCCACGCTCGGCCGCGCCGGCGCCCTGCACGCCCTCGGCCGCCGGGACGCCGCGCTCTCCTCGGCCCGGCTCGCCGTGGTCCTGGGCCGTACGGTCGGCGATCCGGCCCTGGAGGCCCGCTCGCACCGCCTGCTCGCGGACCTGTTGCACGAGCTGGGCCGCAGCGCGGAGGCGGCCGAGGCCCGGCGCCGTGCCGAGGCGCTGACGGCGGGAAGCCGCTGAGTCGGCCGTGCGCCGGCCGGCCCCGGCGCCGCCGCTCCCGGCGGCAGCCGCGGAATCCGGCCTGCTCCCCGGCCCGGCGGCGCGCGCCGTCCCCGGAGTGCGGGAACCACAGGCGGAACTACCGGCAGTTCTGGCGGGTGGAACCATCCCCGGACGGTGAAATCCTCCGGCGTCGGGCGCCCGGCTCGGGGCGGGTCGGACGTCAGCGAACGATCGGGTACGGGGCATTTCCGCCGACAGGGCATACTTCTGCCTGGCACTCTCGCCGGGCGAACCCAGGCAGAAGTGCGGACATGGGCGGGACGGGGCGGACGAGGCCGCGCGGGCGGAGCCGGGTGAGCGGCCGACGGAGTGGGGGCGGGACATGACGACTGGCGGCGGGGCGAGGACGCACGCGGGCACGGACAGCGACGCAGGAGCGGATGCGGGCACGGATACGGGCGAGTTCAGTCGGCTGCTGTCCTCGCACCGGGTGGCGGCCGGGCTGACCCAGGAGGAGCTGGCCGCGGCCGCCGGGGTCAGCCTGCGCGCCCTCGGGGACATGGAGCGCGGCCGCACCCGCGGGCCGCAGCGCCGCACCGTACGGGCCCTGGCCGTCGCCCTGGGCCTGGACGGGGAGCGGTCGGAGGCGCTGGACCGGGCCGCGCAGTCCGGGCGGCCGCGCGGTGTCCGCCCGGGCTCGGCGCGGGTGGCGGCCCAGGCCGCGCCCCGGGGTCCACTCCCCGTGGCGCCGCCGTCCGCGGGAGTACCGGTGGCCGCAGCGGCGTCCGCCGCCGCGCCGCCGCGCGCCGGGGGCCCGAGCGCCCTCGCCCTGCCGCGGGACATCGCCGACTTCACCGCCCGGGAGAGCGCCCTCGCAGCGCTGCTCGGCCTCGCCTCCGAGGAGCGGCCCGCCCACCCCCGTGTGGTGCTGGTCAGCGGTCAGCCGGGCCTCGGCAAGACCGCCTTCGCCCTGCACGCCGCGCACCGCCTGACCGAGTGCTTCCCGGACGGCCAGCTCTCCCTCGACCTCGGCGGGATGTCCGCCCAGCCGCTGTCCGCCCGCGACGCGCTGGGCCAGGTGCTGCGCGCCCTCGGCGTCCAGGACGGCGCGGTGCCCGCCGGGACGGAGGAGCGCGCCGGTCTCTACCGGGCCCTGGTGCGCGAGCGGCGGCTGGTCCTGGTGCTGGACGATGCCGCCGACGAGAGCCAGGTGCGCCCGCTGCTGCCGGGCGCCGGACCGGCCGTGACCCTGGTGACCAGCCGCAACGCGCTGCCCGGCCTGGAGTCGGTGCACCGGCTGAGCCTGGACGTGCTCTCCCCGGCCGAGGCGGCCGGCCTGCTGGCCCGGATCGCCGGCCGCGAGCGGATCGAGGCCGCGCCCGACGCCACCGCAGAACTGGCCGCGCTCTGCGGCTACCTGCCGCTCGCGCTGCGGATCGCCGGACAGCGGCTGGTCGCCCGGCCGCAGCAGCCGGTGGCCCACCTGGTGCGCCAGCTGGCCGCCGAGGAGAACCGGCTGGACCTGCTGGAGACCGGCGACCTGGCCGTCCGCCCGGCTTTCGAGCTGTCCTACCGGCGGCTGCCCGCCGAGTCCCAACTCGTGCTCCGCCGCTGCGCGTTGACCGCCGGCGCGGACTTCACGGCAATGATCGCCGGCGCCTACGCGGGCCGGTCGGCCGCCAGGACCGAGCTGGTGCTGGAACAGCTGGTCGACGCCGGGCTGGTGCAGTCGGCCACCTCGGACCGCTACCGCCTGCACGATCTGGTGCGGCTCTACGCGGCCGAGCGGCTGGACCTCGACGAGACGCCCGAGGAGCTGGCGGGGGCCCGCACCCGGGCCGGGCGCTGGATCCTCGACCGGGCCACCGCCTACGGACTGCGGTTCGACCCCGAGCACGCCAAGGACGGCGTCGAGCCGGCCGGGTCCGCAGCCGCGCACCTCACCGAGGCGGCGCGCTGGCTGGAGTACGAGCACCCGGAGTGGCTGGCCGCGTTGCACCAGGCGCAGCGGGCCGGCCGCCACCGCGAGGTGATCGACACCGCCGAGGCCATGCACTGGTTCTCCGACCGGCTGTTGAGCTGGGGGCTCTGGGCGGAGGTGTTCCAGCTCTCGGTGGACGCGGCCCGCGCGATCGGCGACCGGCTGGCCGAGGCGGTGCACCTCAACTACCTGGCCTGGACGTACGTCACCTGTCTGCACCGCTACCAACGCGGCATCGAACTGGCCTCCGAGGGACTGGAGTTGGCGCAGGAGCTGGGCGACCGCGAGCAGCAGGGCTGGGCGCTCACCTACCTCGCCTCCGGGCTGCGCCGACTGCAGCGGCATCCCGAGGCGACCGAGTCCTTCCAGCGGGCTGCGGAGGCCTTCGCCGAGGTGAACAGCCGCTCCGCGCAGATCGGCCGGCTGGTCACCCTGCGCGGCGCCGCCAACTGCCTGCGGGAGTCCGGCCGGGCCGAGGAGGCGGCGGACACCCGTCGCCGGGCACTGGCCGGCGCCCTGGAGCTGGTGGAGCGCTGGTCCTCGCCGCTGATGAACCTGATAGCGGCCATGACCGCGCACGAACTGGGCCTGGACCGCGCGGCGTTGAAGCACTGGCCGGCCGCGGAGAAGGCCTACCGGCAGGCCCTGGTGCACTTCGAGGCGGTCGGCCGGCCGGACAGCATGACCAAGACGCTGACCGAGCTCGGCACCGCGCTGATCGAGCAGGGCCGCGCCGAGGAGGCCCGCGAACTGCTCACCGAGGCGCTCACCGACCTGAGCGCCGACGGCCCCCGGCCCGGCCCGCCGGGGCACTGACGGCGGCGCCCGCTCTCCCCACGACGGGTGAGCGGGCGCCGGGACCGGGACCGGGGGACCGGCGGGTCAGATCCGGGTGTCCTCCACCACGGGCAGGTCCGCCACCGGCACCTGCTCCACCGAGGCGCTCGGAGCGTGCGCACCCGGGGCGAAGGCCGACCGCGGCGCGACCGCGGGCTTCTTCCCGCAGAAGGCCGGCTCCAGCGTGTTCATCAGCCCCTGCGTCACCGCGCCGTTGTTGGAGGCGTTGGCGAAGAGCACCACGCTGCGCCGCCCGTCCGGGGTCGCGAAGGACTGGGTCTGGAAGCCCTGCACGATGCCGCCGTGCCCGTACACGTCCCCGCAGGTCAGCGAGATGCGGCGGAGGCCCAGACCGTAGGCGACCTTCGCGGTGGGCGTGGGCAGGGCGGCGGTCATCTGCTTCAGCGAGTCGTCCGAGACCAGCCCGCCCTCGCTGCCGGCCATCAGCGCGGTGAGGAAGGTGTCGAGGTCCTCGGCGTCGGAGATGACGGCCCCGGCGCTCCACACCCAGGAGCCGTTCTGCTCGGTGGAGTCCAGCAGCGGCTTGCTGCGGTCGTCGTTGGTCAGGTAGCCGGTGACGTGGGCGCCCCGGATCTTCTGGTCCGGCACCACGAAGGAGGTCTTGCGCAGGTCGAGCGGCTCGATGATCCGCTCGTTCAGCACCTCGGCGTACGGCCGGCCGGTCAGGTTCTCGACCGCGAGGCCCAGCAGCACGAAGTCGGTGTTGGAGTACGAGTAGCGGCTGCCGGGGGTGTACTGCACGCCGTGCTTGACCGACATCGCCACCAGGTCGCGCGGGTCGTACACGGTGGTGCGGATGCGCGCCTCGAACGCGCTGGTGGTCTCCTCGCCGGCCTGCTCCAGCAGGTCGTTGGTGTGGTCGTAGATCCCGGCCCGGTGCTCCAGCACCTGGCGGCCCGTCATGGTCCAGCCCTCGGGCAGGGTGCCGGCCGGGAGGTAGTCGCGCAGCGGCTTGTCGAGGTCGATCCGGCCCTGCTCCGCCAGCTGCATCACGAGAACGGCGGCGAACATCTTGCTGTTGCTGCCGACCCGGAACCTCCACGAGGAGTTCATCGGGGTCCCGTCCAGGTTGGCCTTGCCGACCGCGACCGAGCGGGTGCCCTCCCGGTCACCGTGGTCGCGGATCACCGCGAAGGCGCCCGGCGCGCCGGCCGCGGTGGTGGCCTGCAGAGCGGCCTGCACGCCGGCCAGGTCGGAGGCGGGCGCGTCGGCGGTGCCCCGATCGGCGGCCGCGGCGTGCGCGGCACCCGTCGCCACCAGGACGGCACCGGCGGCGGCCACCGCGAGGGGACGCAGAAGGCTGGTCTTCGCCATGTTCCTCGGCTCTCTCGTCAAGTGACGCGGCGTCGGGCCGCGCCGTTCGAAGATCACTATCACCGGCCGCGCCGTCGAAGGCAAAGTGAACCGGTTCGCCCGCACGGACCGTTGTGGGCACCACCCGGGTGGACGCACCGTTCGTTTCCCGCTCCGGGGCCGAGGTTTCACCTGCTGTCGTCTCCCCGCGTTGACGGTTGCACCTCATACTGTTGGGCGCTCCCCGCGTGCCCGCTGCCCCGCACCGGCCGTCTGCCGGCATCCCGTCACCGACACCCCTCACCCGAGACCCCGTCACCGGCCGCGGCGGCCACGGGCGCTGCCGACTCCCTCAGCCCAGCGGCTCGTCGGGCCGCTCCTCACCCAAGGACTCGTCATGACAACGTCCACGAAGCCCAAGAGCCCCCGCTCCCGCCGCACCGCCACCGCGATCGGCTCCGCCGTCGCCCTGGTCGCGGCCTCGGCCGGCCTGTGGGCGGCGACCGCCACCACCGCGTCGGCGGCCGCCCTGCCCACGCCCGACCACGTCATCGTCGTGGTGATGGAGAACCACGCCTACACCCAGGTCATCGGCAGCAGCAGCGCCCCGTACCTCAACTCCCTGAAGGCGGGCGGCGCCAACCTCACGCAGTCGTTCGGCATCACCCACCCGAGCGAGCCGAACTACTACGCGCTGTTCTCCGGTTCCACCCAGGGCCGCGTCGACGACAGCTGCGTGAAGGTCGGCGGCTTCCAGAGCGCCAACCTGGCCTCCGAGGTGATCGCCGTCGGCAAGACCTGGGCCAGCTACAACGAGTCCCTGCCCAGCCAGGGCAGCACCACGTGCAGCAGCGGCAAGTACGCCCAGAAGCACAACCCCTGGTTCGGCTTCGGCAACGTCCCGCTGAGCTCCGCCAAGACCTTCGCGCAGTTCCCGACCGACTACAGCACCCTGCCGAACGTCTCCTTCGTGGTGCCGAACCTCTGCAGCGACATGCACGACTGCTCGGTCAGCACCGGCGACACCTGGATCAAGAACAACCTCGGCGCCTACGCCACCTGGGCGCAGACCCACAACAGCCTGCTGATCGTCACCTTCGACGAGGACAACAGCCTGTCCGGCAACCGGATCCCGACCGTGGTCTACGGCGCCCACGTCACGCCGGGCAGCAGCTCCTCGACCACCTACAACCACTACAACGTGCTGCGCACGGTGGAGGACCTGGCCGGCACCACCGGCCACGCGGGCAACGCCGCCTCCGCGAGCGACATCACCGGCATCTGGAGCTGACCCCCGCCGGTCAGGGCGTGACCCCTGTCGGAGCCGGAGCCGGAGCCGGAGCCTGGGCCTGGGCCTGGGCCGGAGTCTGAGCCTCGGTCCCGGTCGCGGTCCCGGTCGCGGTCGCGGTCGCGGTCTCGATCCCGGTCTCGGGCAGGGGCCGTACGTCCGGCCGCCGGGTGCCGTGCCGCCGGACCCCGGGCACCGCCGCCGTGCCCGCGCAGACCAGCGTCACCAGCGCCGCCGCCGTCAGCAGCGGCACCCGGCTGCCCCAGGCGTCGGCGGCCAGCGGCGCCAGCACGTACCCGAGCGGGGCGGCGCCCAGCGAGAGCAGCCAGTCGTACGAGGTGACCCGGGCCAGCGTCCCGGCTGGGAAGTCCTGCTGGACCACCGTCTCCCAGACCGGGTTGAGGAAGCCCAGCCCGGCCATCGCCACCGTCTGCGCGGCCACCGCGAGGGCCGCCGGGGCCGGGACGGCGAGCGCGAGCAGCGGCAGCCCGAACAGCGCCAGCGCGAGGTTGCCGGCCAGGACCGGACGGCGGGGGCGCAGCCGCCCGGCGATCAGCGAGCCGGCCAGCAGGCCCACCGCCCCGGCCTGGGTGAGCGCCACCCAGACACCGTCGCCGCCGAGCCGGGTCGCGGCGATCAGCGGGCCGAGGGTGAGCAGCACGGCGCTCGCGCCGTTCCACACGCCGTGGGCGATCAGGCTGGTCCAGTACCAGTCCCGGGAGCGCACCTCGCTCCAGCCCTCCGCGAGGTCCCGGCGCAGCGAGCGCGGTTCGGCCGCGGTCGCCTCCGCGTCGGCGCGGTCGACGGTGAGCCGGGCGAGCAGCGCGGCGCTGACCAGGAAGGAGGCGGCGTCCAGCAGGAAGGCCCAGCCGGCGCCGGCGGTGTACACCAGGACCCCGGCGAGCGCCGGGCCGCCGAGGCGGGCGGCCCCGGTCGCGGTGCCGAGCAGGGAGTTCGCCCGGAGCCGCAGCTCGCCCCGGACGGTCGCCGCGACCAGCGGCGAGGAGGTGGGCATGGCGAAGGCGGAGGCGGTGCCGCCGACGGCCGAGGCGAGCGCGATGTGCCCCAGGTCCGGACGCCCGCCGAGCAGCTCCAGGCCGACGAACAGCTGGGCGACGGCCCGCACCAGGTCGGTGGCGAGCGCGACGACGCGCGGATCGAACCGGTCCCCGGCCACCCCGCCGAAGGGCAGCAGGAGCAGCCGCGGCACCATCGCGCAGCCCAGCACCAGGGCGAGTGCGCCGGAGGAGCCGGTGGCCCGGGTGATGGCGATGGCGAGGGCGGCGGGGACGACGGCGTCGCCGAGGGTGGAGATCGTCCGGCCGAGGAAGAGCAGGCGGAAGCTCGGCAGGCGCAAGGGGTGCTGGGCGGACGGGTGTCTGGTCCCCGGGTGTCGGGTCCACGGAAGTCTGGTCACGCGCCGCACTGTATTTCGGTGACGAAATTTTGGCAACGAATATTTTGGTGACGTAGCTTTGGGGTTTGTAGACTCCTCCCATGGCCGAGCACCCCCACCAGCACCGCACCCCGCCCCGCGACTGGACGGACGGCCACGTCGAGCGCTGGCGGCCGGTGCTGCCCGATCTCGACCCGGACATCGAGGCCGCCGTCACCCGGATGTCCAAGCTCACCCGGCACTTCCGCCGGGTCCGAGAACAGGGCGTCGCCGACTACGGCCTGCAGAAGCACGAGTTCGACACCCTCCACGAGCTCGCCGGCCGCGGCGGCCACGCCGCCCCCTCCGACCTCCGGGCCGATCTCAACCTCGCCCCGGCGTCGATCACCGGCCGCCTGGAGGCCCTCGAACGGCGGGGCTTCGTGGTGCGCACGCCCTCGACGGAGGACCGCCGCAAGGTCGACATCGTGCTCACGGACGCCGGGCGCGCCGCCTGGCAGGAGGCCCTGGACGTGGTCGGGCGGGAGGAGCGCCGGCTGCTGGGAGTGCTGTCCGAGGAGGAGCGGCGCACGCTGTCCGACCTGCTGCGGAAGGTGATGCTGGCCCAGGAGGCCCCCGAGGACGGCCGCCCGGCCTGACGCGCCCCGGCCTGACGCGCCCGGGCGGACGGGGTCGAGGGCCGGCTCGCACCCGGGGTCGACCGGGGGCCCGCGCTGCTGGTATCGATAGGGGCGTGCGATTCGAACAGGTGCCGATGCCGGACGGTGTGGGGGCGCGCCCCCGGGACGGGCGGGGGTACCCGGTGCCGGCGATCACGCCGTGGCACGGGGGCGAGCCGCAGTTCGCGCTGACCGACCCCGGGCGCAGCGCCGACTGCGCGCTGGAGCGCCGCTGTTCGGTGTGCGGCGGGTTCATGGAACGCGGGCCGGTGTGGCGGGTCGTGGGGCCGGCCGAGAGTGCCGCGATCGCCGGCGCGCTCGCGGACGGGCGGCCGTACCGCAACCTCGCGCCGACCATGGAGGGCCCAGGACACCGCGGCTGCATGCTCTACGCGTCGATGGTCTGCCCGTACCTGGCGCGCCCGAACGCCCGGCGGCGGGCGACCGCCGGGGACGCGGCCGACGACCTGACGTCGGCCGCGGTCCGCGGGGCGGCGCGCGGTGGCCTGGGTGCGGTGGTCGGGTTCGCCGACTACGAGTACGCCGTCACCGAGAGCCGGGTGCTGTTCCGCTTCCTCGACCTGGTCGAGTTCCTGCCGCACGGCTCCGCCGACGAGCACCTGGCCGAGCTGCGCGCCGAGTTGGCGAAGCCCGGCCGGGGCGCTGAGGCCGCCGGCCGGGAACGCTGAGGCCTGGGCCCGCCCGGGTGTGGCTTACGGCCGGTAGGCGGGCAGGCCCTTGATCGTGGAGACCTGGGTCGGCGCGGCCGAGCCGTCGGCGGGCAGGGTGCTGACGCCGTCCGGGGTGCGGGCCGCGACGGTCTTGCCGTCGGGGGACCAGACGGGCTCGGTGTAGTCGGTGGTGGCCGACGGGGTGAGGTCCTTCTCGGCCTTCTGGTCGAACTGGGTGGATCGGGTGAACAGGTGGTCGTGCCCGTTCACCGAGCGGACGAAGACGAGGTGCTCGCCGTCGGGGGACAGCGCCGGCTGGGAGCCCTTGCCCATGTCCCGGGCGTTGGGCCGGATGTAGTCGTCGTAGATGTACACCTCGTTCGCCGGGGTGTTGGCGTACGCGATCGCGGCGCGGTGGCCGCCCGCGTTGGGCCAGGCGTTGCCGGTCTGCGGCGGCTGCGGCAGGTTGTCGTCGCCGCCCTCGGAGCTGTGCGGGGTGAGCACCTCGGGGGTGGCGCCCGGGGTCTTGGTGGGCACCTGCTCCAGCTTCAGCACACCGCCCTTGGCGGAGGCGAAGACGATGGTGTTGAAGCGTTCGAGCCCCGCGGCGCCGGAGGTGTCGCCCGGCTCCAGCGTGGCGCGCAGCCAGGTGGGGTGGGACCAGGTCTCCCCGCCGGGGTTCTTGGCCAGCGTGACCTTCCCGGTGCCGTCCGGGTTGGCGAGCACCAGGTCGCCGTTGCCGTTGACGAAGGCGGCCCGCTTGCCGTCCGGGGACCACGCGAGGTCGCGGACGACGGTGCCGAAGTCGACGGTGGTGCCGTTCATCGCGACGGTCTGGGTGCCGGTGCTGATGGTGAGGTGGTTGGCGGCGGAGGTGCCGTTGACCTCCTTGCCGCCCGGTGCGGCGCTGCCGGAGTGGGACGGGGCGCCGGGCGCGGCCGTGCCCGGCGCCGCCGAGGTGGGGGCGGCGCCGGTCGGGGCCGCGGAGGGACCGGAGGCGGTCGGCTCGGGACCGCAGGCGGAGAGCAGGACCGCGCCGACGGTGGTCATCAGGGCGATCGCGGCGGCGGTGCCGAATCTGTTGCGCACGGACATTTCCAGGTCCCCCTCGGGTGCTGTTCGTTGTGCCGAAGGAAGACTCCCAGTGCCAGGTCAATGACCGGTGCGCGCGGTGTCACAGGAGTGGAACAGTGCCGGGCGGAATCCTCCGACGCCGCGTCAGCGGTCCCCGGGGGAGCCCGAGTGCGCTGGAGGCCGGGTCCGTCAGAGGCCGAGGTCGCTCAGGCCCGGGTGGTCGTCGGGGCGGCGGCCGAGCGGCCAGTGGAACAGGCGTTCCCCGTCGGTGATCGGCAGGTCGTTGATGGAGGCGTGCCGCCGGGCCATCAGGCCGTCCGGGGCGAACTCCCAGTTCTCGTTGCCGTAGGAGCGGTGCCAGTGGCCGGCGTCGTCCTGCCACTCGTAGGCGAAGCGGACCGCGATCCGGTCGCCGTCGTACGCCCAGAGCTCCTTGATCAGCCGGTACTCCCGCTCGCGCTGCCACTTGCGGGTGAGGAACCCGGCGATCGGGTCGCGGCCGGTGAGGAACTCGGCGCGGTTGCGCCAGCGGCTGTCGGGTGTGTAGGCGAGGGCGACGCGCTGCGGGTCGCGGGTGTTCCAGGCGTCCTCGGCGGCCCGGACCTTCTGCCGCGCGGTCTCCTCGGTGAACGGGGGCAGCGGCGGGCGCGGTGCGTCCTGCCGCGGTCCGTCGTGGCGGGATCCGTCGTGCTGCGGTCCGTCGTGCTGTTCGGGCATGCGTGAACTCCTTGAGAACGGGCATTCCGCTGGTGAGAACGATCGTTCTCACGTCAGTGGCTACGATAGGAGAATCATCGTTCTCGCGCAAAGGGCACGGCAGATGGAGCACGAAGACCCACGGGCCCGCATCCTCGACGCGGCCGAGGAGCTGTTCTACGGGCAGGGCATCCAGGCGGTCGGCATGGACGCCGTCCGGACCGCCTCCGGCATGACGATGCGCCGCCTCTACCAGCACTTCCCGTCCAAGACCGACCTGGTCGAGGCGTACCTGCTGCGCCGCGACGGCCGCTGGCGGGCGAGCCTGGCCGTGCACGTCTCCCGGGTCGGCGGCTCGCCCCGGGACCAGCTGCTCGCGGTCTTCGACTGGCTCGGCCTGTGGTTCGCCGAACCCGGCTTCCGGGGTTGCGCGTTCGTCAACTCCTTCGGCGAACTCGGTGCCACCACGCCGGTCGTCGCGGCCGCCGCGCGGCACCACAAGGAGGAGTTCGGCGCCTACCTGGCGGCCCTGACCGAGGCCGCCGGAGCCCCGCCCGCCACCGCCGCCCACCTGGCCCTGCTCGCCGAGGGGGCCATCACCACGGCCGCCGTCCACGGCGACCCGACGGCCGCCGCCGACGCCAAGGAGGCCGCCCGCCTGCTGCTGGACGCGGCGCTCGTCCGGTAGCGACCGCGGACGGGCGGCCAGGCCCCGCACTTCCGGCCCCCGCCGGCCCCCACGCCGGCCCCCCGGACCCCGACGCGGGGGCGCGGCGTCAGGGTGCGTCGGTGTGGGTCAGCGTCTCCCAGCCGATGAAGTAGTTCGCCCCGAACGGGCTGTGCGCGGCCACGTACTCCTGGGTCTGCGGCATCGCGATCCCCTCGCGCAGGTGGTACTCGTTGTACGCGAGCTGCACGGCGGGGCCGAGGCCGGTCTGCACCGCGCCGCCGCACAGCCAGCCCGGGGCCTTCGCGCCGTTCTCGTACGCGGCGTGGAACTCCAGTGCCTTGACCAGCCGTTGGCGCCCCTCGGCCCACAGGTCGAGGCCCTGCAGCCGGGCGGTCTCGGCGGTCTGCGCGGCGGCTTCGAGGCCCCAGCCGGTGTGGCCGAAGTCCCGGCAGGTCTCCTGCGCCAGCCCGTCCACGAAGGTGGACTGGCCGTTCCAGTACGTGACCAGCGCCGACCGGCCCTCGATCCCGGCGCGCGGCGGCGGGACGGGCAGCTTGCCGTCGGAGGAGAGGTAGACGTACGCGGGCAGGCGCTTGCGCCACAGGTCGACGGCCTGGTCGAAGAGGCCGCGGTCGTCCAGGAAGACCGCGATGCCCATCAGGGCGTCGGTCTGGATCAGCTCCCAGTTGCCGTTCTTGCGCGGGCTGCCGGGGGTGAGCTGTGGCACGTAGACGGTGCGCAGCATGGTGGCGAAGCGGTTCACCGAGGCGGTGGGCCAGGTGGCGCCGGTGTGCCGGATCAGTTCGGCGGCACGGGCCCAGTTGTTGCCCGCCCAGCCGGTCTGCAGCGGGGCGTTGCTGTTGGTGTGCTCCTTGATGACGGCCGACCAGGCGTCCATGATCTGGATCGCCTTGTCGGCGTGCCGGCGGTCCCCGGTGAGCACCCACTGCAGGGCCTGGGTGTACGCGGCCATCGAGTCGTCGCGCTCGTCGGAACAGCCGTTGTTCGGGTTCGAGCCGGAGCCGCACTCCACGGTCGCGCGCGGCTTCGGCTTCCAGTCCGGGGAGGCGTACCTGCTCGCCCGCAGGTCGGCGAACGCGGACTTCCACGGCTCGGCCCCGGCGGCCACCTTGCCCTTGGCGAAGGCGAGTTGCTGTGCGCCGACCAGCACGCCCGGGTGCTGGAAGGCGGCCTGGCGCGGGCGCTCGGCGGCCGGGGCGGCGACGGCGGACGCGGTGGCGCCGGCCGGTGCGGAGGCGAGCGGCAGCAGGAGGGCGGAGAGTGCCGCTCCGGCGACCAGTGTCCTGACGGTGCTACGACCCATGGGGAAGTCGTCCTCTCGGTGGGAGGGGGCGTGCTCAGGTCTTGTTTCCTCGTTAGGAAACCTTCCTAACCTGACGCATTGAACCACCAACCCCGGATGTGCGGAACATGTCAGCGGCAGTCGGCTCCAGGGGCGTTTATCGGCCATTGATCGTCACCGCCTAGCGTCGGGCGCATGGACGAGAGAGCGGCCGAGCGGCCGGGGGCGGCGCCCGAGGGGCGGATGACGGAACAGGACGCCGAAAGGTTCCGGCAGTTGCTGGCGAGTCTGGAGAACTCGCTGGCGGCGGACCGGGAGGCGGCGGGGCGTGATGCCTGAGATCGCCGCGCGGCACCCGGTGGCGGTGCTGCCGCTCTGGCTGCGCGGCGCGGCTGCGGGCGCAGTCGGGGGCACGGGCACGGTCGCGGGCGGGGGGTTCACGGACGCGGACCGGCCCGGGGTGCTGCGGGGGCACCCCGGGCCGGCCGGGATCGATCAGTCGGGGGTGGTGGGGGAGCCCGGGAGGGCGGCCGTCGGGGAGCCGGGCTGACGGTGGATCAGCAGTCGCACCCGCAGTCACAGCAGTCGCAGCCGTCACAGCAGCTGCAGCAGTCTCCGCACCCGTCGCAGCCGTTGCAGCAGTCGCAGCAGTCCGGGCAGTCGCAGCAGTCGTGCCGCTCGCAGAAGCCCTTCCGGCGCTCGCGGCTGAACGGGTGGTTGTGCTCGCAGCAGAGCAGCTGGCACGTGCAGGCCATCAGCGCCCAGACCGCGCAGCCGGCGAGCAGGTTGCGCGGGCGCGGCGGCTTCTCGCCGGGTGGGGTGAAGCCGGGGCCCTGCGGGATCCACGGCGGGATCGGCGCGTTCGGGTCCTGGCCGGGTGGCGCCTGACGCGGCGGCGCGTCGTGCGGGCGCTCGCCGATCGCGCCGCCCGTGGCGCCGTCCGTGACGCCGCCAGGGACTCCGTCCACGGTGCCGCCGCCCTTGGTGCGGCAGGAGGCGGCGTGCCGGGCGCCGAAGACCCGGTCGACGGCGCTCTCGGTCTCGTGCCCGAGCAGGACGTGGACCAGGGCCCGGTCGGTCAGTTCGACCTCGCGCAGCGCGAGCCGGATGCCGTGCACGGCGTCGCGGCAGAGCCGCTCGGCCTCGGCCCGGTCGGTGCCGGTGGCCGTCAGCGGGTTCCAGGCGCCGGAGGCGGCGTCGGCGGCCTGGTCCTCGGCGGCGTCGAGGAGGTGGGCGAGCCGGCCGAAGAGCCGCCCGGCCTCGGCGAGCGGGGCGGCGTTGCCGGGGCGTCCGGCGATCACGGCGGTGTGCGCGAAGGCGGCCGAGGTGGCCGTCTCGGTGGGCTCGGTGACCAGCAGGACGGATCCGCCGGGCCGCAGCGAGCGCTCCAACTCGCCCTGCCGGGAGGCCGCTTCGAGCAGGACGGCGGTGTCGAAGCCGACCGTCGAGGCGCTGCCGGCGCTCTGCCGGTCCCAGCGCCGGGTGACCGCCCGGGCCCCGGCGGCGACCGGGCGGCGGGCGAACACGCCGTCGCGGTCCTCGACGTGGTCGCGGATCTTCACCGAGGCGAGCGCGAGCGAGACGGCGGCGGCGAGCCGGGCGCCCTCGCCCTTGGCGACGGAGGCGGTCCGCATGCCGCGCAGCGGGCAGGGCCCGGCGGTGCGGCGCCAAGAGGAGTCCTCCCGGTCGGCCTGGGCCTCGACCAGGACGGAGATGATCAGGCCGTCGTAGTTGGTGGCGGTCCGGGCGAGCTGGCCGTGGTCGTCGCGCAGCGCGAGGCAGAGCCCGCACAGGTGGGCCATCCAGGAGGTCTGCAGCCGCTCGGACAGCCGGTGCCTGCACGGTCTGATGATGCCGAACACGATCGTCCCCCTCGCCTTTCGGGCCGCTGACCGGCCACGATTCGCCGCACATCATATGATCAGCGGCGCGCGTGGGCCGAGCCCTCGACGAGCAGGAGGCTCCCGCGCGGGAGTCCGGTTCCCGGCGGGAGCTCCCGGGCCGGCACGAAGAACTCCCCGCCCGGCGCCAGGAGTACGGCCGAGGGTAAGGCCGGGATAGGCCGCGGACCGGCGGCCCCGCAGCAGTGGACCACGCCCGGCACCGCGCCCGGCACGGCGGCCGAAAGCCGGACGAGGGGATCTCATATCCGGGATAGCATCGCGAATATGGGAATCGACACGGCCGCCGACGAGCGGCTGGCACAGCGCCTCGCCGAGCTGAGGCTCGAACGCGGATGGACCTTGGAGGAGTTGGCGCGGCTGGCGGACGTCAGCCGGTCGACGCTGTCACGGGTGGAGCGGGCGGAGGTCAGCCCGACGGCGGCGCTGCTCGGGCGGCTGTGCGCGGTCCACGGGCGGACGATGTCGCGGCTGCTCGCCGAGGTGGAGGCGGGCCCGGCGAGGCTGGTGCGCGCCGGGGAGCAGCAGGTCTGGCGGGACGCCGAGACCGGGTTCGTCCGCCGGTCGGTCTCGCCGCCGCACGGCTCGCTGCGTGCGGAGATCATCGAGGGCCGGCTGCCCGCCGGTGCCGACATCGCGTACGACCGCGCCTGCGTGCCCGGCCGGGAGCACCACCTCTGGCTGTTCGAGGGGCAGTTGGAGCTGACGGTGGACGGCGAGCCGCAGCTGCTCGCGGCCGGCGACTGCCTGCGCTACGTCGCCGGGACGAGCCGCTTCCGCAGCCTCGGTCCCGGCGAGGCCCGGTACGCGCTGGTGGTGGTCGAGCCGTGAGCGCCGCCGTCGGCCCGATAGCGAAGGAGCGGTTCGACGCCGCCGGGCGCCGCGTCCTGCTGGTGTGCGTCGCGGGCGGCTTCACCACGCTGCTCGACCAGTCCGTGCTCAACACCTCCATCCCCGCCCTGCGCGAGACCCTGCACGCCGGGTCCGCCGACCTGCAGTGGGTCGTCGCGGGGTTCTCGCTCGCCTTCGGCCTCGCGCTGATCCCCGGCGGACGGCTCGGCGACGTCAAGGGCCGCAAGTGGTTCTTCGTCACCGGGCTCGCCCTGTTCACCCTGGTCAGCCTGGTCTCCGCGACCGCCACCGAGCCCGGGGTGCTGATCGCGGCCCGGCTGGTCCAGGGCGCTGGCGCCGGTCTGGTCAACTCCCAGATGATCGGCACCCTCCAGGACGTCTTCGACGGCCAGCTGCGGGCCCGCGCGCTCGGCATGTACGCCGTCACCGGCGGCCTCGCCTTCGCCCTCGGTCCGCCGATCGGCGGCGCGGTGCTGGCGGCGGCCGGCCCGGAGCTCGGCTGGCGGCTGACCTTCCTGCTCAACGTCCCGTTCGGCCTGGCCACCGTCGCCCTGGCCGCCCGCCACCTGCCCAAGCCACGCCCCAGCGCCCGGCACGCCGACCTCGACCTGGTCGGCCTGATGCTGGTCGGCGTGCTCACCCTCGTCCTGATGCTGCCCTTCGTGCAGCCGCCCGGCTGGACCGGCTGGCTGGCCTTCGCGGCCGTGGCCCTCCTCCTGCTCGGCGCCCTGGCCTGGTGGCAGCGCCGCTACGCCCGCACCGGCGGCCACCCGCTGATCCACCCCGCGCTCACCCGCTCCGCGCCGTACGCGCTCGGCACGGCGACGGCGATGGCACAGTTCGGCTCCTCACTGGCCGCCTCGCTGGTCCTCACCATGTTCCTCCAGGACGGCCTGGGGCTCTCCCCGATGGGCGCCGCCCTGGTCGCGCTGCCCTCCGCCGTCGCCATGGGCGTGGCCTCCGCGCTCGCCTGGCGGGTCGTCCAGCGCTTCGGCCGGCGCACCGTCACCGTCGGCATGGCGGGCTCCGCCCTGACCATGCTCGCGAGCGGACTGGTCGCGCACTGGTCGCCCGCCGCCGTCCTGCCCTGGCTGCTGGCCTTCCTGCAGCTCCTCGGCGGTGCCTCGATCGGCCTGATGGGGTCCACCAACCAGGCCTACGTGCTGCGCCACGCGCCCGCCGAGGCGGCCGGGGTCAGCGGGGCGATCCTGCAGATGGCGCAGCGGATCGCGGCGGCGGTCGCCGTCTCGGCGCTGTCCGGGGTCTACCTGCGGGAGACCGCCGCCGGCGGCGGGCACCGCTCCGCCTACCTCGCCGCGAGCGCGGTCTGCGCGGCGGTGGCCGGACTGGCCGTCCTGGCCTCGGTCCTGGCGGGCCGCGCCACCACCCGGGAGCGGCCCGAGGCCGAGCCGGCCGCTCCGAGCCGGACGCGGACCGCCGTCCGCTGAGCAGGAGGCGGGCGCCCGACCACCGGCCGGGCGCTGACCGTACGCTGGTCGGCATGACCGGGATGCGGACCGTGGACCTGCCCGAGCTGACGCTCGCCTACCGCGAGAGCGGACCCGTCGGCGGCCCGCCGCTGGTGCTGCTGCACGCCCTCGGCGAGCGCGGCTCCGACTGGGACGTCGTCCTGCCCGCTCTCGCGCCCCGCCACCACGTGTACGCGCCGGACCTGCGCGGCCACGGCGACAGCGGCCGGCCCGGGGCGTACGGCCTGCAGGCGATGCGGGACGACGTGCTGGCCTTCCTCGACGCGCTCGAGCTGGACCGCGTCGACCTGGTCGGCCACTCCCTGGGTGGCGCCGTCGCCCAGCTCCTCGCCCAGGCCGCGCCGCGGCGGATCGGTCGGCTGGTGCTGGAGGAGATCCCCGCGCTGTACCCGCGCCCCGCGAGCGTGCTGCCGGACGACCCGGACCAGGACGTGCACTTCGACTGGGCCATGGTGAGGGCCGTGAAGGCCCAGCTGGACGACCCCGACCCGGCCTGGCGGGCCGGGCTCGCCTCGATCACCGCCCGCACTCTGGCGGTGGCCGGCGGCCCGACCAGCCCCGTCCCCCAGGAGCGGATCGCCGAACTCGCCCGGCGGATCCCGGACTGCCGCCTCGTCACCGTCGAGGCCGGACACCTGGTGCACCGTGCCCGGCCCGAGGAGTTCGTCGCCGTGGTGGCGCCGTTCCTCTCCCGCTGAACCCGCCTGCCGCCGAACCCGCCTCCCGCCTCCCGCCGAACCGCCCCCCCGCCGAAGCCGCTGGGAGCTACACGCCGTGCTCGGCGGGCAGCCGCCCGCTGCGCACGGCGGTGAGCAGATCGGCGTGGTCGGCCTCGGTACGGTCCGCGTAGGCGACGGCGAAGGCCGCGATCGCCTCGTCCAGCGCCTCGCCCTTGCCGCAGTACCCGGCCAGCAGGCCCGGGTCGGCGGTGTGCGCGTGCGCCCGGGCCAGCAGGGCGCCGGTGATCCGCGCGTAGTCGTCCAGCTGCGAGGGCCGCAGCGCCGCCGGGTCGACGCTGCCCTTGCGGTTGCGGAACTGCCGTACCTGGTAAGGGAGCCCGTCGACCGTCGTCCAGCCCAGCAGGGTGTCGCTGACCACCTGCATGTGCTTCTGGCCGAGCACCACCCGGCGGCCCTCGTGGCCGTCCCGGTCCACCTGCGGCAGGTACGGCAGCAGCGCGGACGGCCGGGCCTCCTTCACCTGCAGCACCAGCGGCTGGTCCCGGTGGTCGGTGAGCAGCACCACGTACGAGCGGGTGCCCACGCTGCCGGTGCCCACCACCCGGAACGCCACGTCCTGCACCCGGTAGCGGGACAGCAGGGCGCGCACCTCGGCGGGCACCGTCGCCACGTACGCGCCCAGCGCGTGGGCGACCGCCCGGGCGGTCGCGTCGGTCACCTCGGTGAGCACCGGGGGAGCGGCCGTGAAGCGCCAACCGCCGTCCGGCGTACGGGTGGTGCTGCGGGCGGCGAACCGCGCGCTGGTGTTGCCGAGCGCCTTGGCCCCGACCTTGCGCAGCACGTCCGTGAGGTCGTGCGCCTCGGCGAAGGACACCAACTGCTCGTCGGCGACGGCGTTCCAGGCGTCCAGCGCGGGCAGCTTGGCCAGCGTGCGCATGGTCCGGCGGTACGAGCCGACCACGTGCTCGGCGGCCTCGCGCGCGGTGCCCTCGCTAGCGCCGACCTCCCGGCCGGCCAGCACCAGGCTGGCGGCGAGCCGCTTGACGTCCCACTCCCACGGGCCGGGCACGGTCTCGTCGAAGTCGTTGATGTCCATCACGAGTTGGCCGCGCGCGTCGCCGTACAGGCCGAAGTTGGCGGCGTGCGCGTCGCCGCACAGTTGGACGCCCACCCCGGTCACCGGCGTGCCCGCGAGGTCGGCGGCCATCAGTCCGGCCGAGCCGCGCAGGAAGGCGAACGGGGTGGCGGCCATCCGGCCCACCCGGATCGGCACCAGCTCGGCGATCCGGCCCGCGTTCGACGCCTCGATCGCCTCGACGGCGGTCGGCCGTCCGGCGGCGAGGGCGAACTCCGCGTGCCGCTCCCGGGGCAGCCGCGCCCGCAGCGCCTTCCCCCGCTCCCGCGCCCGGCCGTCCTGCGCCGGCGCGAACCCGGCCACCGCGAACCCGCGCCGGGCGGGCCCGCCCGGGCCGTCCGCGCGGCCGGAACCCCCCTGGGCCCCGACGCGCGGTGCGCCCCGGCCTCCTGCCGTTCTCGGCTCCACCCCGTCCACTGCCTCGGTCATCCGCGCCACCGCGCCCCGCCCGTCCCTTCCGGTCCTTACCCGCCCGCGACCTGCGCGGATGGTTCACGGGGGGAGTGACGTCCGGGGCGGCGCGGCGGTTCCGGTGGGGCGGGTGAGAGACGCGTCCCGGTCCGGGGGCGGCGGGCGGCGGGTGGGCATGTGGGGGCTGGGGTGGGGACGTGCTGTGGTGGCCTGCGAGTGACGTCCGGGGCGGCGCGGCGGTTCCGGTGGAGCGGGTGAGACGCGTCCCGCTCCGGGGGGTCGGTGCGGCACGCTCGCCCGGCGGGTGCTGGGCTGCTCTCCACCGGACGCTGCGGCGCTGCGGCGCGAACCGCCCGCCGCGTCCGGTGGAGCAGCCTGGCAGCCCGTCAGAGCGGCAGCAGTTCCGGCCGCTTGGGCTCGACGTGGTCGCCGGAGGACTCGCCGCGCAGGCGCCGTCCGACCCACGGGATCAGGTGCTCGCGGGCCCACTGGATGTTCTCCCGCCGCTGGTCGGCGGGGGTGAGCACGCGGGCGTCCGGCCACGGGGCCTCGGGGTCCTGCCCGGTGGCCAGGCCCAGCGAGCGGGCGGCCAGCAGGGCGACCCGCTGGTGGCCCTCGGGGGACAGGTGCAGGCGGTCCTCGCTCCACGCGCGGCGGTCCTGCACGGCGCGCAGCGACCACAGGTCGGCCACCTTGCAGCCGTTGCGGTCGGCGACGGCGCGCATGTGCCCGTTGTAGGTCGCGATCTTGCCGCGCAGGTGCCTGAGCAGCGGCACGTCGCGGGTGTCGAAGCCGGTGCAGATCAGCACCGTCCCGGCGGCCTCGGTGAGGTGGACGACGGCGGACTCGAAGCGCTCGGCCACCTCGTCCGGGTCGGCGCCCGGGCGCAGGATGTCGTTGCCGCCGGCGCAGAAGGTGACCAGGTCGGGCTGGAGCCGGCGGACCTGCGGCACCTGCTCGGCCGCGATCTGGTCCAGCAGCCGGCCGCGCACCGCCAGGTTGGCGTAGCGGAACTCGCCCGGGGGCCGGCCGTCGGCGAGCATCCCCGCGAGGCGGTCGGCCCAGCCGGCGAACCTGCCGTCGACTCCGGGGTCGTTGAGGCCTTCGGTGAAGCTGTCCCCGAGGGCGGCGTACGAACTGAGGTCAAGGGTCTCCTGGAGGTTCGGCATGAAAGAGATAGTTCACCCAATCAAGTGACCTACGCCACCGTAGGTGAGCCTGGTGGCACGTGAGATGGACCACGTACCCTCTCCGGCCGCGCGCCGGGCCCGCCCCGCCGCTCAGAGCGCCGCGTCCCGGAAAGCACAAGATCCTTACCCCCTATCGCTTTTGGCCCCGACCGGCCGATGCTCGAAGGGAGCGGCCGCCCCGGCCGCCGTCCTTCTGGGGGAAGGCAGCCATGGCCGTGAACACGCGCTCCGACGCGTCCGAGAACTGGTCCATCGACGACCGCTGCACCAACTGCGACGTCGCCCGGCAGCTCGCGCCCGGGCTGGTCCGCGAGCACGCCGGCCGCTCCGAGCTGGTGCGCCAGCCGCGCGACGAGGCCGAGCTCCGACAGCTGCGGGCCGCCGCGCACGCCTGCCCGACCCGCTCCATCCGCCCCGGCTCCGGCCTCCTCGACCCGGCCTCCGACCCCTTCCCGCTCGCGCTCGACGACGGGGTGCTGCTGCTCGGCCACAACTCCCCGCGGACGGCGGGCGCCAACTCCTACCTCTGCCGCCGCTCCACCGGCTGGGTGATGGTCGACACGCCCCGTTACAGCGAGCCGCTGGCCGCCCGCTACGCCGCGCTCGGCCCGGTCACCGACGTCCTGCTGACCCACCGGGACCACGCCAGGCACGGCCGGGCGTGGGCCGACCGGCTCGGCGCCCGGCTGTGGATCCACGAGGGCGACCTCGCCGCCGCCCCCGCCGCGGACCGGGTGCTGCGCGGCACCGATCCGGTGGAGATCTCCCCCGGGCTGGTCGCCCACCCCTTCCCCGGCCACACCCTCGGCAGCGTGCTGTTCGTCGCGGACGAGCGGTACTGCTTCAGCGGCGACAGCCTCTACTGGTCCCGCACCACCGGGGACGTGGAGGTGCAGGAGGCCGTCACCTGGTACTCGATCGAGGAGCAGGCCGCCTCGTTGGAGCGCAGCCTGGGCGTGCTCCGCTTCGAGTGGCTGCTGCCCGGCCACGGGGACCGGCGCCGGATGTCCGTGGAGGAGGCGGACCGCCGGCTGCGCTCGCTCGCCGAACGCGCCCGCAGGCTGCGGCCCGCGCCCGTGGACTTCACGGCGGTCCGCTGGTAGCCCGGGCACGCTGTCGCCCGAACCGCGCCGGAGAGCCCGTGCGCCGGGGCTCGCGCCGGTTGCGCGGGGGCGTGCGTCCACCGGGGGCGCCCGCGCGGGTGTGCGAACGGTCGAGCCGGGGCAGCCGCCACTGGAAGCAGAGCGGCGTTCCGCACCGGTGGAACCCCGGCTCTCCCCCCGAGCCAAGGACGGTCGAGCCATGCCCACGCAGACCCCGGAGCGCACCGCGCGACCACGGCGCTACCTGATGTGCCGGCCGACGCACTTCACCGTGGACTACGCGATCAACCCGTGGATGGACCCGGCCCAGCCCACCGACACCGCGCTCGCCCTGCGCCAGTGGGAGCGGCTCTACCGGACCTACCGCCGGCTCGGCCACACCGTCGAGCTGATCGAACCGCTGCCCGGCCTGCCCGACATGGTGTACGCCGCCAACGGTGCGACGGTGCTGGACGGCCGGGCCCTGGTGGCGACCTTCCGACACCCGGAGCGCGCCGCCGAGTCGGGGGCCTACCAGGCCTGGTTCCGGGCCCGGGGCTTCCGCGAGGTGCACCGCGCCCGGCACGTCAACGAGGGCGAGGGAGACCACCTGGTGGTGGGCCGCCGGGTGCTCGCCGGGACGGGCTTCCGCAGTTCGCGCGCCGCGCACGCCGAGGCGGGCGAGCTGTTCGGCGTCCCGGTGGTCAGCCTCACCCTCGTCGACCCGCGCTTCTACCACCTGGACACCGCACTGGCGGTCCTCGCCGACGACCACGTCATGTACTACCCGGAGGCCTTCGACGCCGAGAGCCGCGCCGTGCTCCGCGCGCTCTACCCCGACGCGATCCTCGCCGACCGCGCCGACGCGGAGGTGTTCGGGCTGAACGCGGTGTCCGACGGCCGCCGGGTGCTGCTGCCGGAGACGGCGAAGAACCTGGCGGGCCGGCTCGCCGACCACGGCTACCAGCCGATTCCGGTGGACGTCTCCGAGCTGCTGAAGGGCGGCGGCGGGGCCAAGTGCTGCACCCTGGAGCTCAGGCCGTCCCCGGCGTGAGCTCCGGCGGCGTCACCGGGCGCGGGTGACCAGCAGCACCTCCAGAGTGCGCGGCCCGTGCACCCCCTCCACCCGGTCCAGCTCGATGTCGCTGGTCGCGGACGGCCCCGAGATCCAGGTCTGCGGCCGCCGGGGGTCCAGGCGCGGCAGCGCGAGCGGCACCGAGGCGACGATCTGCTCCGGCGCCCGGACGACGCAGAGGTGGTGGTCGGGGACGAGCGAGAGCAGCCGCCGCCCCTGGCCCGGCCCGGCGTCCAGCACGATCGTCCCGGTCTCGGCGACGGCCAGCGCGCAGCCGGTGACCACGCTGTCCACGGCGTCGAGCCGGGCGGCGGTGAGCGTGCCGTCGTCCGGGACGAGGTCGACGGTGTCGGCGGCCGTCGCCAGCCATCCGGGCGGCAGCCCGTCCGGCACGGCGAGCGTCCGGCTGCCCCGCGCGGCGAGCAACCCGGCGATCCGATCCGGGAGTTCGTCCTCCCGGCAGCGGTGCACCAGGGCCCGGTAGTCGGCCAGGTTGCGGTGCAGCAGGTCGGCCAGCGCCGCCGGGTCGTCCGGCGGCACATGGGCCGTCAGGTAGGCGCGGGGAACCGACTCCTCGTCCTCCCGGGCGTGATCCACCCCGCCGGGCTCGCCGAGGGCGGCCCGGATCCGGGCGAGGACCAGGTCCCTCGTGGTCGCCGTCATGTGCGGTTCCTCCGCCACCAGTCGCGGAACGGTTCGGCCGGCACCTCGGGCAGGTCCCGGGTGTCGGTCCAGGCCCGCCCGGGCCCGGGCAGCCGGCGCGGGTGGACCGCGCGGGTGCGACCGGCGATCCGTTCGGCGGCCGCGAGCGCCGCCGGATGGTCCAGGACGTACCCGGCGGCGGCCACCGCGGCCCGCTCCAGCGGGTGTCCGCCCTGTTCGGCGACGCGCTCGCGCAGGTGGACCAGCACCTCGGGGATGTCGATCGCCACCGGGCACACCTCGTAGCAGGCGCCGCAGAGCGAGGAGGCGTACGGCAGCGAGGCGTCCACCGGGCTCGTGGCGCCGCGCAGTTGGGGCGTCAGGATGGCGCCGATCGGGCCCGGGTAGACCGAGCCGTACGCGTGCCCGCCGGCCCGTTCGTACACCGGGCAGACGTTGAGGCAGGCCGAGCAGCGGATGCAGCGCAGCGCCTGGCGGCCGATCCGGTCGGCGAGCGCGGCGGTGCGGCCGTTGTCCAGCAGCACCAGGTGGAACTCGGACGGGCCGTCGCCGTCCGTGGTGCCGGTCCACAGCGAGGTGTACGGGTTCATCCGCTCGGCGGTGGAGGAGCGGGGGAGCAGTTGGAGGAAGACCTCCAGGTCCCGCCAGGTCGGTACGACCTTCTCGATCCCGACCACGGAGATCAGCGTGCGCGGCAGGGTGAGGCACATCCGGCCGTTGCCCTCGGACTCGACCACGACCAGGGTGCCGGTCTCGGCGACCATGAAGTTGGCGCCGGAGACGGCGACCCGGGCGCGCAGGAACTTCTCCCGCAGGTGCAGCCGGGCGGCTTCGGCGAGTTCGGCGGGGGAGTCGGTGAGGCCCTCGGGTGCCGGGCGGCCCCAGGCGGCCATCCGTTCGGCGAAGACCTCCCGGATCTCGGCGCGGTTGCGGTGGATCGCGGGCACCAGGATGTGCGAGGGCCGGTCGTCGCCCAACTGCACGATCAGCTCGGCGAGATCGGTCTCGTAGGCGGTGATCCCCTCGGCGGCGAGCGCCTCGTTCAGGCCGATCTCCTGGGTGGCCATCGACTTGACCTTGACGACCTCCGTCTCGCCGGTGGCCCGGACGAGGTCGGCGACGATCCGGTTGGCCTCCTCGGCGTCGGCCGCCCAGTGCACCGTGCCTCCGGCCGCCGTGACGGACTCCTCCAACTGCACCAGGTAGTGGTCGAGGCGGCGCAGCGTGTGGTCCTTGATCGCCTTTCCGGCGGCCCGCAGCTCCGCCCAGTCGGCGAGTTCGGCGACCGCCCGGGCCCGTTTGTCGCGGATGGTGTGGGTGGCGTGCCGCAGGTTGGCGCGCAGCCGCTCGTCCCGTACGGCGTGGGCGGCGGCCTGCGGGAAGGGTGGGAAGGCGGGCATGCCGAGGAAGGTTCCGGCCGGTGCGCCCGCTCCGCTCCGTTCGCTCACGACGGCCTCCAGGGGTGTTCCTCGGTGCTGGCCAGGATCTCGGCCAGGTGCAGCGGGCGCAGTGCCTCGCCCCGGCGGCGCAGGGTGCCGTCCAGGTGCAGCAGGCAGGAGTTGTCGGCGCCGCACAGCACCCGGGCGCCGGTGCCGAGGGCGTTGGCGATCTTGTCGGCGGCCATCGCGGCCGAGACCGCCGCGTTCTTGACCGCGAAGGTGCCGCCGAAGCCGCAGCACTCCTCGGCGCCGGGCAGCTCGCGCAGCTCCAACCCCCGGACGGCGCGCAGCAGTCGGCGCGGGCGGTCGCCCAGTCCGAGCAGCCGCAGGCCGTGGCAGGAGGGGTGGTAGGTGACGATGTGCGGGAAGTGGGCGCCGACGTCCTCGACGCCGAGCACATCGGTCAGGAACTCGGTCAGCTCGTACGTCCGGGGCGCCAGGTCGGCGGCGAGGTCGGTGAGTTCGGTGCCCCGGCCCTCGGCGGCGGCGCGGGCGCCGATCCGCGGGTAGTTGTCCCGGACCATCGCCACGCAGGAGCCGGAGGGCGTGACGACGTGGTCGTACCCGGCGAAGGCCCGCGCCGTCCGCCGCACCAGCGGCTCGCAGGCCCGGCGGTAGCCGGTGTTGTACTGCGGTTGCCCGCAGCAGGTCTGCCCGGCGGGGAAGTCGACCGTCACGCCGAGGCGTTCGAGCAGCCGCACGGTGGCGACCGCGGTCGCCGGGAACAGCGCGTCGTTGACGCAGGTGGCGAACAGCGCGACCCGCATCCGGGCTCCCTCCACTCGTGCGGCGGCCGGACGGCACCGGCCGGCTCGTGATCGTACCGAGCCGGCCGGTGCCGTCGGGGGAACTCCCGCCGCCGCCCCGGAGAAACGGTCGAATCTGAACAGTTGGCGACATTAACGATCACATCCTGACGGCACGTCAGGGTGGCTTCTACGCTTCGTGCGGCCCCTGGCCCATGAACCAGTTGGAGATCGCATGAGAACACGCCGAGCCCCCCGCCGGACCCTGACGGCCGTGACCGCGATAGCCGCGGCCACGGCCGCACTGCTGTCCCAGCCCGGTACCGCCCAGGCCGCCGCACCGCCGCCGACCGTCATCGCCCAGGTGCCCGTGGCGCCGTACCCGGCGGGCGTCGCCCTGACGCCGGACGGCGCCCACGCCTACGTGACCAGCCAGAGCAGCGGCACCGTGAGCGTGCTGGACACCGCGAGCAGGACGGTGACCGGCAGCTTCACCGCCGGCACCGGCTCCTACGCGGTCGCCGTCTCGCCCGACGGACACCGCGCCTACCTGACCCACCACCTGGACAACACGGTCAGCGTGGTCGACACCGCGACCGCCACGGTGACCGCGACCGTGCCGGTCGGCGCCCAGCCCTGGGGCCTCGTCCTCTCGGCCGACGGCACCCGTGCCTACGTGAGCAACGCCTCCGCCAACACCGTGAGCGTGCTGGACACCGCGACCGGCACGGTGGCCGCGACCGTGCCGGTCGGTGCCGAACCGCACGGACTGGCCCTCTCCGCGGACGGCAAGCGGCTGTACGTCGCGGCCTCCGGCGACAAGGCGGTGAACGTCGTCGACACCGTGGGCAGCACGGTGAGCGGCACCGTTCCCGTCGGGCACAGCGCCTTCGGCCTCGCGCTCAGCCCGGACGGCAGCCGCCTCTGGGTGGCCGACGGCGACGACGGCACCGCCGCCGTGATCGACACCGCGGCGAACGCGCTGCTCGGCACCGTGCCGGTCGGCTCCGGCCCGTACGCCGTCAGCGTCGCCCCGGACGGCTCGGCCGCGTACGTGTCCAACTACGCCGACAACACGCTGAGCGTGGTGGACACCGCCGGCCGGACCGTCACCGCGACCGTGCCGGTGGGCGCGAGCCCGTACACCCTCGCGCTGACCGCCGACGGGCGGCACGGCTACCTCGCCGACTTCACCGGCGGCGCCGTCCAGGTGCTGGACTTCCCGCTGCCCGTCCCAACGGTGACCGCGATCACCCCGAACGGCGGCTCCGGGGCCGGCGGCACCACGGTGACCGTCACCGGCACCGACCTCAACGGAGCCACCGCCGTCACCTTCGGCGCGGCCGGCCCCGCCACCTCGTTCAGCTGCACCAGGACCAGCTGCACCGCGACCGCCCCCGCCACCACCGTGACCGGCCCGGTGGACGTCCAGGTCACCACGCCCGGCGGCACCAGCGCGGCCGTCGCCGCCGACCGCTTCACCTACACCGCGCCCAGCGCGCACCTGGCCGTGGCGCTGACCGCGACGCCGGTGACCCAGCTGCTCGCCAGCCGCGTCGACTACACCGTCACCCTCACCAACCAGGGGCCCGACCCGATCACCTCGGCCACCGTCGCGGCCGGCCTGCCCTCCGGGCTGACCACCACCTCCTCCGACTGCACCGTCGCCGCCGGGAAGCTCACCTGCACGCTGGCCGCACCCCTCGCCAAGGGCGCCGGCACCACCCGGCACTTCTCGATCGGCGTCGGTCTGGCGATCCGCACCTGGGACGTCACCGTGGCCCGCGCCGCCGGCGTGCCCGCGGATCCCTCGCCCGCCACCAGCAAGGCCACCCGCAGCTGCTCCGCCGTGCTCGGGCTGTCGATCAGCTGCAAGTAGGCCCGCCGCCCACCCCCAGGAGGCCCCGCCGGACGGATCCGGCGGGGCCTCCCCCGCTCCCGCTCCTGGACGGATCGTCCGAACCGGACGTACAGTCCAGGCATGCCTGCGGACAACACCGACCCCCGTGTCCGGACCTTCGCCCCGGTCTGCCGCGCGGTCGCCCTGCTGCTCGGCCCGTACGCCGAGGTGGTGCTGCACGACCCCGCCACCGACCGGGTGCTCGCCATCTGGAACCCGATGACCCCCCGCGCCCCCGGCGACCCGTCGATGCTCGGCGAACTCGACGAGGTCGACCCCTCCGCCCCCGACGTCTACGGCCCGTACGAGAAGGCCCTGCCCGACGGCCGCCGGCTCTCCTCCGTCAGCGCCGTGCTGCGCGACGACGCCGGCCTGCCCTCCGCGGTGCTCTGCGTCAACCTCGACCGGGGCCCGCTGGAACAGGCCGCCGCCCTGCTGGCCGGCTTCGCCGCCCCCTCCGCGCCACGCCCCGAACCGCTCTTCGAACGCGACTGGACGGAGCGGATGAACGACGTCATCGCCGGCCACGTCCGGGCCCGGGGCCGCCCGCTGGAGCGCTTCACCCGCGAGGACCGGCTGGCCGTGCTGCGCGAGCTCGACGAGGCCGGGGTGTTCGCCGTCCGCCGCGCCGTCCCGGTCGTCGCCACCGCGCTGCGGATCTCCCGCTCGACCGCCTACAGCCTGCTCGCCGAACTCAAGCACCCCGCCGGCCCGTGACCCCCGGCCGGCCCGTGACCCCCGCCCACCGGTGACCCGCCGGGCCCGCGCTCCCACAGCACCCCAGGAAGGACCGCCCCGATGCCCCAGCTCCCCGACTTCCGGCTGGAAACCCACTTCTCGCGCTGGGAGTTCACCGCCCGGTACCACCTCACCGCCTCCGACGCCCAGACCATGACGCTGGGCGAACTGCTCGCCCTGGCCGGCCCCGAGGACCGAGAGGCCTGGGACACCCTCACCCTCGGCTACACCGAGACCTACGGCGACCCCGGGCTGCGCCGGGCGATCGCCGGGATGTACGACCAGGTCGACGCGGACGACGTGATCTGCTTCGGCGGCGCCCAGGAGGGGCTGAACCTCGCCATGCAGGTGCTGCTCGAACCGGGCGACCACGCCGTGGTGCTGACCCCCAACTACCAGTCCGCCGAGACCATCCCGCTGTCCCTGTGCGAGGTCACCGGCGTCGCCCTGGACGAACGGCGGAACTGGGCGCTCGACCTGGACGCCGTCGAGGCGGCGCTGCGCCCCACCACCAAGGTGCTGTCGGTCAACTTCCCCAACAACCCCACCGGCGCGGTCATCGACGCCGCCGACTTCGCCCGGCTCGCCGAACTCTGCGACGAGCGCGGCATCCGGCTGTTCTCGGACGAGGTCTACCGGGGCCTGGAACGCGACCCCGCCCGCACCCTGCCCCAGGCCGCCGACCTCTCGGCACGCGCCCTCTCGCTCAACGTGACCTCCAAGGCCCTCGGCCTGCCCGGCCTGCGGATCGGCTGGATCGCCTGCCGGGACGCCGCGCTGCGCTCCCGCCTGGAACGGGCCAAGCACTACACCACGATCTGCAACGCCGCCCCCAGCGAGGTGCTGGCCCGGATCGCGATCACCGCCCGGGAGCGGATCCTGGAGCGCAACCGGGCCCTCATCGCCGAGAACCTGCCGCTGTTCGACGCCTTCTTCGCCGAGTTCGCGGACCTCTTCGAATGGCGGGCCCCCGACGGCGGCTGCGTCGCCTTCCCGCGCTACCTCGGCGCGGACGGCGTGGAGGACTTCTGCACCGGCCTGGTCGAACAGGCCGGCGTCCTCCTGCTGCCCGCGAGCATCTTCCGCTCCGAGCTCACCCCCACCCCGACCGACCGCTTCCGCATCGGCCTCGGCCGCCGCGACCCCGCCCCCGGCCTGGAAGCCTTCGCCGGCTGGCTCCGCAAGCGCTGACCGCCCCGCGCCCGCACCGCCGGCCCGCACCGCCGACCCGCACCGCCGGCCCGGAACGGAACCGGGGCGCCGGCCACCGAACGGATCGGTGGCCGGCGCCCCGGCGTCACGGCTGCACGGCAGCGCCCCGGCGTGCGGGAGGGCTCAGAGCTTCTGCCAGGCGGGCTTGGCCGCGTAGGTGTCGCGGAAGTAGTCGGCGAGCTTGAGGCGGGAGGCCGCGGCCTCGTCGACCACCACGGTGGCGTGCGGGTGGAGCTGGAGGGCGGAGGCGGGGACGGCGGCGGAGAGCGGGCCCTCGACGGAGAGGGCGACGGCCTCGGCCTTGGCCTCGCCGGTGGCGAGCAGGACCAGGTGGCGGGCCTCCAGGATGGTGCCGATGCCCTGGGTGATGACGTGGTGCGGGACCTCGTCGATGCTGTCGAAGAAGCGGGCGTTGTCCTCCCGCGTCTGCCGGGTCAGGGTCTTGATCCGGGTCCGGGAGGCGAGCGAGGAGCAGGGCTCGTTGAAGCCGATGTGGCCGTCCGTGCCGATGCCGAGCAGCTGGAGGTCGACGCCGCCGGCCTCGGCCAGCGCGCGGTCGTAGGCGGTGGCGGCGGCGGCGATGTCCGTCGCGTTGCCGTCCGGCCCCAGGAAGGAGTCCTCGGTGAGGCCGAGCGGCTCCACCACCTCGCGCAGCACCACCGAGCGGTAGGACTCCGGGTGGCCGGCGGGCAGGCCGACGTACTCGTCCAGCTGGCAGATCCGCGCCCGGGAGGCGTCCAGGCGGCCGTCGCGCACCCGCGCGGCGAGGGCCTGGTAGATCGGCAGCGGGGTCGAGCCGGTCGCCACGCCGAGCAGGGCGTCCGGCTTGTCGGTCAGCAGATCGGTGATCGCCGCGGCGATGAGTTCGCCGGCCGCTGGGGCGTCTGGGACGATCACGATTTCCATACTGGGTCCACCGTTCTGAGGCGCGTCTGAGGTCTAGACCTCCGAGGTCTAGACCAGTTTGCCGTGAACGGGTGCCCCAGGTCCACCCGGGGCCGGTGGGAGGCGGTCCTTGACCTCCTGTTCTTCGGTCCGGACGCCTGGACGGGGGCTGGACGGGGGCTGGGCGGGGGAGCTGGACGGGGGGCCGGGCGGGGGCGTCGGGCGGACGGCCCGGCCGCCGGGAACGGGGGTCCCGGCGGCCGGCCCTCCCGTGATCAGAACGGGCTGGTACAGGTGGTGACCTGCTTGGCCGCGTCCAGCGCCGGGCCGGCGGTGGCGCAGATCATGTGCAGGTCGGTGGTGACGACGCGCGGGGTGACGGCCTTGGCGGAGCCGAGCCGCACGGTGGTGGCCGAGGCGGCGGTCTCCCACGGGCTGCCCCAGGCCGCCTGGGTGCGGACCTCGACCCTGACGATCGTCAACTGGCCGGGGTCGGCGGTGACCTGGGCGACGCCGACGACGCCCTCGCCGTCGGTCTGGTGCGAGATGCAGGGACGGTTGAGCACCGTGGCGCAGGCCGCGGTGTCGGTCTCGGACGTTGCCGTGGCGGCCGTGGCCGGGCCCGCCGTCAGTCCGGCGATCCCTGCCACCGTCATCATCACAGCTGCGATCCGAGTGCGCATGATGCGAACCTCCTTGGAAATTAAGGGAATCTCACTCCTTGGGATGAGTCTTGCACACATTGTGGACGTCGGATGGTGTGCGTTGCGTCACACTCATGGTGACCGTTCAACTACATGCTGCAACCATTCGCCCAGTGTTCGGTATCCGGACGACTCGGCGTCTGACGGATGATCGGTTCATCGGCGTCGGCCTCTCGGCGGCGTCCTCCGGTGCTCGGCGATGTCCGAGGTCAGCGGCGGCGCGGGCCGCCGCGGCCCGCGCCGGCCGGGAGAACGGCGTCAACTCCACGATGCACGAGCGACCCCAGGGATTCACGGCGCCCCGAAGCGCCGCGGTGGCCGGTCGCCGGTGCCGCCGCGCGGCGAGCGCCGCCGCCTTGACCAAGTCTTGGATCACCCTTTCCCCGCCGTGTACGCACCGTCGGGGCGGGGTGGGCGGTCCCTGCGGGTGGGCGGCAACTCCCGGCGGGCCGGGCGGCGTTGGCGGTGGCCCTTCACTCGTCCGGGTGGCGCGGTGCCATCGGGGCGAAAAGGGCGGATACCATCGATTCCGATCCCACGGAGGTGGCTGCGTGGACACGGTCATCGTGCAACTTCCAGGCCCGGGGCCCGAGATGGCGCCCGGCCACGCCCCCGGACTGCTGCGGATGGGCCCGGGCGAGGCGGCGGTGTTCGGGCGCGGCGAGCCCGGCCGGCCGGTCGCCGTCCCACTGCCCGACCAGGGCGTCTCGCGCCGCGCCGGCGAGGTGGTCGCGGCCGAGGACTACTGGCGGCTGTCCAACTTCAGCGCCACGGCCACCTACGTCGTGGAGAACCTGGAGGGCGCGGGGGAGCACGTCAAGGTGGCGCCCGGCCGGCTCGGGGCGCCGGTGCCGTTCGAGCTCTCCCGGGTGCTGCTGCCCGCGCTCGGCGAGCCCGCCTCCTTCAAGGTCTTCGCCCCGCAGCACGCCTACCTGGACGGCCGGCCCGGCGACGCCGGCGGTGAGCGCACCGTCAGCCCCTTCGCCCTGGACCCGACCGCCAAGTACTTCCTGGTCCTGCTGGCGCTCTGCGAGCCCCGGCTGCGCTCCCCCTCCGCCGCCGTCGTCCCCGGGGTGACCGAGGTGCTGGCCCGGCTGCGCGCCCTGCCCTCCTGCCGGGGGCTGACCCGCTCGGCGGTGAACTACCACATCGACTACCTGGTGGAGACGAAGCTGCGGCTGCGCGAGCCGTACGAGGAGGGCCCGGGCGGCGGCAAGCGGGAGGAACTCGCCGCCCTGGCACTGCGCTTCGACCTGGTCCGGGAGGAACACCTGGCGCTCCTCCCGCCCCGGCGCGCGGCCGCCCGGCCGTGAGCCCCGCCGCCGGGCCGCCCGGACCGGAGCCGCCCGCCGGGCCGCCGCCGGAGGGCCGACCGCCCGACGGCCCACCGGAAGGCCTGTCCGAGGTCCCGGAGGGCTACCCGATCGCCGGCTACCGCCTCGGCGCCCTCCTCGGCGCGGGCGCCTGGGGCCGCGTCCACGCCGCGCAGGCCCCGGACGGCACCCCCGTCGCCGTGAAGCTCCTCGGCGCCGCCCGGTTCAGCCCCGGCCAGCGCCGGACCGTCGTCCAGATGGCCCGCAGCGAGCAGCGCTTCAGCCGCCGCGCCGACCACCCCCACCTGATCCGCACCCTCGCCGTGGTCACCGTCCGGGACCCGGACCAGCCCGCTCTGGACGGCGCCGTCGCCCTGGTGATGGAGCGCGCCGCCCGCAGCCTGCAGGACGTCCTGGCCGCCGCCCGGCCCGGCACGGCGGTGCCCGGAGCCGAGCGGATCCTCACCGGGGTCTGCGCCGGACTGACCCACATGCACCGGGCCGGCTGGGTGCACGGGGACCTGAAACCGGCCAATGTCCTGCTGATGCCCGACGGCACCGCCAAGATCGCCGACTTCGGTCTCACCGCCGAGCTGGAGGGCACCCACGCCTACGCCCCGCCGCTCGGCTCGCCCGACCACGTGCCGCCGGAGTGGTGGTCCCAGCGCACCGGCGCGCGCGGGGTCGCGGTGCGCCCGAGCGCCGACGTCTGGGCCTTCGGGGTGATCGCCCACCAGCTGCTCACCGGCGGTCTGCACCCCTTCCTCGGCGCCACCGCCCGGGCCCGCTCACTGGCCGCCCAGGCGTACGCGCGCGGTGCGGCGCCGCTGCGGCTGGACGAGGCCCTGCCGGTGCGCTGGCGCCCGGTGGTGACCGCCTGCCTGGCCGCCGGGCGGGAGGAGCGGGCCCGGGCCGACCTCGCCGGGCTGGTGGCCCGGGCCACCGCCCGTCCGGCCCGGCGCCGCCGCGCCGCCGTACGGACCGGGGCGGGCCTGCTGGCCTGCGCGTTCACGGTGCTCGCGCTGACCGGAGGGCCGGAGCCCGCCCGGCCGGGTGCCCATCGCGCGCCGCCCCCGCTGCCCGGCGCGATCCCGGCGGGCTCGGACGTCCCGGTGGCCTACCGGGGCATGATCGAGACCGCCGCCCGGCGCTGCCCCGAACCGGAGGTCACCCCGGTGCTGCTGGCCGCGATGCTCAAGGCCGAGAGCGGCTTCGACCCGAACGCGGCCAGCCCGGAGACCGGCGAGTACGGCATCGCGATGTGGACCCCCTCCGTCTTCGACGCCTGGTCCAAGGCGGCCACCCACCCCGGTCCCAAGTCCTACCTGGACCCGGGCGACGCGATCGCCGCGATGGGCAACTACGTCTGCTGGCTCGACCAGCAGCTCAAGCGGGCCGGCTTCGGCAGCGACCTGCCCGCCCTGGTCACGGCCGCCTACCGGACCAGCGACAAGACCGTGGAGACGGCCCGGGGCGTCCCGGAGCGGGTGCGGCCGCACGTCGACCGGATGCTCCGTTACCTGTCCGACTACGGCGGGTGAGGGGACGCACCGGGGCGACTCGTGCCACATCCCTACGAATCCCGGCGCGGGCACGCGGGTGACCGGCTCGCGGTCTGGGATCCTCGGCGGCATGATCACGAAGCTCCGCGCGGCCGCCGCGCAATGGACCGTCGTCGTTCCGGTGGTGTCCTTCGTCGTCCTCGCCCTGACCTGGCACGAGGACCTGCCCGGCTGGGTGGTCGGCGTGGTCGCCTGCTTCCTGGTGGCCGCCGTGCTGTCCGCCGTGCACCACGCCGAGGTCATCGCGCACTGGTCGGGGGAGCCCTTCGGATCGCTGGTGCTCGCGGTGGCGGTCACCGTGATCGAGGTCGCGCTGATCGTGACGCTGATGGCCGACGGCGGGGACAAGTCCTCCACCCTGGCCCGGGACACCGTGTTCGCCGCGGTGATGATCACCTGCAACGGCATCCTCGGCTTGTCCATCCTGGTCGCCGCGGTCAAGTACCGGACCGCCGTCTTCAACGCCGAGGGCACCGGCGCCGCACTCGCCTGCATCGCCACCCTCGCGACCCTCAGCCTGGTGCTGCCGACCTTCACCACCAGCTCGCCCGGCCCGCAGTTCTCGACCACCCAGCTGATCTACGCGGCCACCGCCTCGCTGGTGGTCTACGGACTTTTCGTCGCCACCCAGACCGTCCGGCACCGGGACTACTTCCTGGCCGTCACCCCCGAGGGCCGGGTGCTGGACGAGGAGGACCACGCGAGCCCGCCCTCCGTCCGGGCCGCCGGGCTCAGCCTGCTGCTGCTCGCCGTCGCGCTGGTCTCGGTGGTGGGCCTGGCCAAGGGTGTCTCGCCGACCATCGAGAAGGCGGTGGACGACGCCGGACTCCCGCACGCCGTGGTCGGCGTGGTGATCGCCATGATGGTGCTGCTGCCGGAGACCATCGCGGCGCTGCGCGCGGCCGTCCGCAACCGGGTGCAGACCAGCCTCAACCTGGCCCTGGGCTCGGCCCTCGCCAGCATCGGCCTGACCATCCCGGCGGTCGCCATCGCCTCCACCTGGCTGTCCGGCCCGCTCGTGCTCGGCCTGGGGCCGGCGCACATGGTGCTGCTGACGCTGACGGTCGTGCTGGGCATCCTCACCGTGATCCCGCGCCGGGCGACGCCGCTGCAGGGCGCGGTGCACCTGGCGGTGCTGGCGGGGTACGTGGTGCTGGCGGTGAACCCGTGACGGCGGCTCAGCCGTAGTGGGGGGGTGGAAGCTCCTGGCCCGTTCCCCCGTGCGGCCAGGGGCTTCCGGCGTTCCCGGCCCGGCGGGGTCGGCGTGCGCGCGGTGAACCGGCCGTGCGCGTGGTGAACCGGCGGGGCCGGGCCGTCCGTGCTGAAGGGTGGAGGCCCCTGGCCGGTTCCCCCATGGAGCCAGGGGCCTCCGGCGTTCCGTGGCCGGTGGTCGTGGCCCGTGGTCGTGGGGGCCCGGCCGGTGTCCGTGGTGCGGGTGGTGAACCCGGGGCGCCCGATCGGCCGTAGAGCCGGATGAGGGCCCCGGTTCACCCCCGTGGCCGGGAGTCCCTCGTCGTCGGCGGTGCCGTCGGCCGTGGCCCCCCCGGGACACGGGCGCCGCCGACGACGGTCGGCCCCTGGCCCCGCGGCTGCTCGCGGGTCCAGGGGCCCTGCACGCCACGGCTCAGACGCGGCGCGGTGTCCGGGGCGGGGTCAGCGCCCCGGACGGGCTTGCTCCTTCGGGCCCCCAGGGTCCGGCGACGGACCCCGGCGTCCCGGGGGCGGTGGCGCCGTCTGGCCCACCGCCCCCGGGGCGCACGGCCTCAGGAGGAGGTGCGGCGGCGGCGGGTGTAGACCACCGCGCCCGCGCCGCCGAGCAGCAGCGCGGTGCCGACTCCCGCGTACAGCAGGGTGCCGTCGCTACCGGTGGTGGCCAGCTTCTTGCCGTCCGAGGGGGCGCCCGGGATCGGGGTGGGGACGCTGACCTTGGTGGGCAGGGTCAGCGGCGCGTCCGGGCTGACCTGGGTGTCGGTGGTGGGCTGGTGCACCGGCACGGTGGCGGTCGGCGGGGTCGACGGGCCGGCGCTCGGCGCGCCGGTGGGGGCGACGGTCGGCTCGTCGGTCGCCGGCGCGGTGGGTGCGGGGGTGGTGGGCGCCGGGGTGGTGGCCGTGGCGCTCGGGGTCGCGGTCGGCTTCGCCGGCGTGGTGGCGGTCGGCGTGGCCGGGGCCGACGGGGTGACCGGGGCGGACGGGCTGTGCGCCGGGGGCGTCGGCACGGTGGTCGGGCCGCTCGACGGGGTCTTGGTCGGGGTCGGCGTCACGGTCGGCGAGGGCTTGCCGGTCGGGGCCGGGGTCTCGGCGCCGCAGTCCACCTTGAAGACCTTGTGCTTGGGGTTGTTGAGCTTGGCGTCCTGCGGCAGCTCGCCGTCGACCAGCTCGACGGACTGCCAGTACAGCTTGTAGTGGCCGTCCGGCAGGTGGATGTCCTCGGTGCGGACGTGGCCGTGGCCGTCCACCGGGAGGTCGCCGTACGCGACCAGCTTCTCCTTGGGGCCGCCGCCGACGGTGGTGATCGCCCAGATCACGTCCTGGCCGGCGTCGAAGCCGAAGGAGTCCAGGTAGAAGGTGCAGACCTTGGGCTCGTTGCGGACGTCCTCCTGGCCGGTGCCGGCGTCGTGGATCTTGACGGTGCCGTTGTTGCCGGGAGCACCGCCCTTGCCGCCCGCGACGGCGTGCGCGGCGGCGGGGGCGAGCAGCATCAGGGCGGCGGCGGTCGGGACGGCCACCAGGGAGCGCGCGGCGGTGGAGCGGATGTGCATGGGCGTTCCATCGGGTACGGCAGGCCGGGACGAGCCTGCGCGGCGGGAGGGAGCCTCTGGTCGGCCGTTTCGGCGGGAGCCGGTGCCGTACGACGTGAGGGGCACAAAAGTTCCCGCAGTGGGAAACGTGACGCAAGGGAGGTTTGGCCGAAATGCATCGCTCTGAGTAGTTGGTCCGCTTAGTTCGTTACAACGATCCGATCACCCGGTTGTCATGGTTTCGTGTGCGTTCTGGCCGGTGTGCGGCCGGCGGCGGGTCAACTCCGGGCCCCGAGCCGGGGGGTGAACCCGTGGGGCCGAGGTGGCCGGTATTGACCGGTCCCCGTCGGCGGCCTGCGTGTCGGGGCGGCGGGCGGGCACCGGCTTTCTCTATCGTCCGTCTGGAACCGCCCAGTCCGCTGAATCCGCTGCGCGCGCAGCCGATCCGACCCGTGGGAGAGTGCGATGCCCGGCCCAGAGCAGACCGCCGAGGAGAGCGCCGCCGAGGACGGTGCTGCCGAGCAGGGCACCGCCGAGCAGGGCGCCCCCGAGGAGAGTGCCGACGTCATCGTGGTCGGCGCCGGCCCGGCCGGCTCCACCGCCGCGGCCCACCTCGCCCGGACCGGGCTGGACGTCCTGCTGCTGGAGAAGTCGGCCTTCCCGCGTGAGAAGGTCTGCGGGGACGGCCTCACCCCGCGCGCGGTGAAGCAGCTCACCGACCTCGGCATCGACGTCTCCGAGGAGGCCGGCTGGCTGCACAACCGCGGCCTGCGGCTGGTCACCGGGCGGCGCTCGTTCGAATTCGAGTGGCCCGAGCTCTCCGCCTTCCCCGGGTACGGACTGGTCCGCCGCCGCGCCGACTTCGACGAGCTGCTCGCCCGCAAGGCCGCCTCCTACGGTGCCCGGCTGGTCGAACGCGCCAACGTGGCGGGCCCGTTGGTCGACGAGCGGACCGGCCGGATCACCGGCGTCACCGCCAAGCTGGGCGAGGAGCGCCGGCCCGCCGTCTACCGGGCCCCGATCGTGGTCGCCGCCGACGGCAACTCCACCCGGCTGTCCGTCGCCATGAAGCGCTACCGCCGCACCGACCGGGCGATGGGCGTCGCCTACCGGACGTACTTCACCACCCCGCGCCACCAGGACCGCTACCTGGAGGCCTGGCTCGACCTGCGCGACCCCGACGACCCGGCCGGGCGCCTGCTGCCCGGCTACGCCTGGGTGTTCGGCATGGGCGACGGCACCGCGAACGTCGGCCTCGGCGTCCTCGACACCGCCGGCACCGACGTGGACTGGCGGGAGCTGCTCCGCCGCTGGTGCGAGGACCTGCCGCCGGCGTACGGCTACACCCCCGACGGCGTCACCGAGCCGATCCGCGGCGCCGCCCTCCCGATGGGCCTCAACCGCCAACCCCACTACGCGGACGGCCTGCTGCTCGTCGGCGACGCGGGTGGCACGGTCAGCCCGGGCACCGGCGAGGGCATCGCCTACGCGATGGAATCCGGCCGCTACGCCGCCGAGGCGATCGTCCAGGCGCTCGCCCGCCGCACCGACCGCAGCCGCGAACTCGCCCTGCGGGCCTACCCGCAGACGCTGCGCTCCGCCTACGCCGGCTACTTCGCGCTCGGCCGGCTGGCCGCCGACCTGCTCGGCCGGCCCCGGCTGCTCGGCGCCGCCGGCTCGGCCGGACTCGGCAGCCCGGCCCTGCTGAAGGTCGCCTTCCGGCTCATGGTGAACCTGACCGAGCCCCACGCGAAGGACTCCCTCGACCGGCTGCTCCACCTGGTGGGACGGGTCGCCCCGGGGCGCTGAACGGAAGGTGCCGGACTCGGAGGAAACCGGCGGATCCAGCGCACTTTCGGCCAAGCCGTGTTGACGGATGATCAGAAGATCCGCTTGCCTGGTGGTCGTCCGAACGCGGAGGGTGAGTGACACGACCCTCCGTACGAGCCCCCTTGACGGAGACACCGTGCGCCTTCGCCTGCTCGCCATACCCCTGGTCGCGGCCGCCGCCGCCCTCGCCCCGAGCCTCCCGGCCGCCGCCGCGTCCCCCGCCCCCGTGGCCGCCGCGGCCGACCAGTGCTCGGCCGCCTTCTTCCACGACGACGCCCGCCTCGGCCCGCAGGACCTCCCGCGCACCGGCCCGGTCGGCCGCCAGCTCCTCGGCTACCAGCGCACCGGCGGCGCGAGCGACCGGGACTTCCTGGCCAGGTACTACGACGCGGCCGCCAACGGCGGCAAGGGCGGCTGGATCTACCCGCCCGCCGACGGCTACGTCACCTTCCCGGACGGCAGCCCGATCGAGTTCGACCTGACCCTCTACCCGAACCAGAACATCGACCGCTACGGCAGCGAGTACGGCGCCTTCCTCGCCCCCGAGGGCCTGCCCTACGCCAACCGCGCGATCCCGCCGCAGAGCCTGGACGGCAACCCGCCGGCCGCCTGCAACTACCACGACTACAAGGTGGTCAAGGCGTTCACGGTGCACGCCGGCCCGATCGCGCCCTGGTTCAACCAGCCCGGCTGGGGCCTGCAGTACCAGCTCGACGCCGCCCTGGTGCCCGGTGGCCCGGCCAGGCTGAACGTGCTCTGGCTGGTGGAGAACGGGTACCTGGCCCGGATCTGACCCGCCCGCACGGACGGCGGCGTCCGGTGGACCACCCCGCTCGGTGGATCACCCCGCCCACCGGGCCACCGGGCCTGGTGGGCCATCCCTGGGGGGATCACCCCGCCCGGGCGGTCACCAGACGTCGCCGTCGCGCCAGTCGCAGGCCAGCCGGCGGTCCAGGTCCAGCGGCGCCGAGCCGGGCAGCACGAACACCGCGCCCTCCTCGTCCGGCGTCGGCCGCAGACCGCCCGGCGTGATCGCGCAGAGCGGCCCGCGCCACGGCTGCCAGCCGCGCCGCCGGTAGAACGCGACCGCATCGTCCGCGGCGCCCAGCACCCCCACCTCGTACGCGCCGCGGACCACCCGCTCGATCGCGTCCATCAGCGCCCCGCCGTGCCCCCGCCCCCGGCGGTCCGCCCGTACCCCGACGCCCTCCACGTACCCGGCCCGCAGCGCCCGCCCGCCGTGCAGCATCCGGCGCTGGACCACCGACGCGTGCCCGATCAGCACGCCGTCCTCGCGCAGCAGCGCGTGCACTCCGCCCAGGGCGTGCTCCCAGTCCTCGTCCGCCATGTCGTCGAAGACCTCGAACAGCAGCGCCCGCGCCTCGTCCAGCACGGCGCGCTCCACCTCGGCCGTGTGGGCCGTCAGCAGCTCGATCACCGCTCGATCCTCGCACCCGGACCCGTCCGCCCGGGCGGAATATTCGCTGGCGGGCCCGGGGGAGCGGGGATAGGAAGGCCGGATGACCACCACCGACTCCTCCGCCACCGCTTCCGCCGGCCCCGCTTCCGCCGGCCCCGCTTCCGCCGGTGAACCCGCGACGGCCGCCGGGACCGCCCCCGCGACCGACCCGCGCACCTTCCGCTCCACCGTCCTCGACCTCGGCGACGCCCTGCTGCGCCCCTGGGGGCGGGCCCTCGACCTGCCCGGCGGCGTCGTGCCCGCCCTGGTCGCCGCTTCGGCGGACCCGGCCGTCGCCCTGTGGACCCCGCTGACCAGCACCGACCCGGCCGGCGCCGAGGCCTACCTGGACCGCTGCGACGCCCACTGGGCCGACAACACCACGGCCTCCTTCGCGATCACCGACGCCGCGGACGGCGGCCTGCTCGGCAACGTCATCCTGCGCTGGACGGACCGGGCCGAGGGCGTCGCGATGGTCGGCTACTGGCTGCTCACCGCCGCCCGCGGCCGCGGCCTGGCCACCCGCGCCGCCGACGCCGTCACCCGCTGGGGCATCGAGACCGCCGGCGCCCGCCGCATCGAACTCTTCCACGGGGTCGGCAACGACGCGTCCTGCCGGGTCGCGGTCCGCGCCGGCTTCCCGTACGAGGGCACCCTGCGCGCCTCCTTCCGCCACGAGGGCCGGGACTACAACGACGAGCACCTGCACGCCCGGCTCGCCTCCGACCCGTACCCGGCCCTGTCGGCGTGAACGGCGGGGCCGCCCTCCCGCCCCGGAGGTGTTGACCCTCACGCAACGGGAGGGCCTAGCGTCCGTGTCATGAGGATCATCGTTCACGACACGGCGAGCGCCATGCTCGACCTCCTCCGGCGACCGGTGGCCGAACGGGCTGACGCCCTGCGGGAGTTGTACCGCCCCCTGGAGGGCGTGCTGACCCGGGTGGTGGGAGAGGCCGACCCGGTCCGGATGCACCGGCTGGGCAGCGGCTTCCGCTTCGACCGCGAGGACGAGCGGTACCTGCCCGCCGTGCGGGAGATGCGGGCGGCGGGGGTCTGGCAGCGGGTCGAGGAGGCGCTCGCCGCCGCCTGGGAGCGGATCGACGGCGCGGTGCCCGGCATCGCGCACGCCGACACCGTGCACGTCGTCCTGGTGCTCGGCGACCCGGACGACGAGCACCTGACCGTCCGCAACCACGGCTACGTCGGGATGGGCGGCTTCCCCGGCGCGATCCAGCTGCTGATGTGGCCCACCGCGACGGCCCTGGCGAAGATCGGCCACGCGGCGGCGCACGAGCTCCACCACAACGTGCGCTACGCCAACGTGGCCTGGAACCCGGTGACCGTCACCGTCGGCGAGCAGGTCGTCGCCGAGGGACTGGCCGAGGCCTTCGTCCGGGAACTCGCCGGGGAGCGGGCCCTCGGTCCGTGGGCCACGGCCCTGACGGGGGCCGAGCTGGAGCGCGCGTACCGGAAGGTCGCCGCCGGGATCGAGGTGGCCGGGATGCGGAACCTGCCCCCGTACGTCCACGGTGACGCGACCGCCCGGCTGATGGGCTGCGAGCCGGTGGGGCTGCCCGACTTCGCCGGGTACGCGGCCGGCCTGCGGATCGCGGACGCCCACCTCGCGGCCACCGGCCTCACCGCCGCCGCGAGCGTCGCGCTGCCGGCCCGGGAGGTCCTCGCCAACGCGGGCGTGCCGACGGCGGCCTGACGCCGGCCCGGGACCGCCCCCGCCCTCAGAACGGACCGTCGGCCGCGAGCCGGTCGTAGATCGCCCGCAGCCACGGCTCCCGGACGGTGGGCAGCCGCGCCAGGCGGTGCAGGAGCAGCCACCGGTCGGGGGTGAACAGCCGGTGCGGCCGGAGCGGGAGCGGGTCGTCGCGCTCGACCCCCTCGGGCAGGCGGGTCGGGGACGCCGGCTGCGGGAAGGCGAGGTACGTCCACACCTCGGCGTCCAGGGGGACGGGCACCGAGCCGTCGGAGGGCTGCCACACGGCGCCCGTCCAGGGGTGCCGGGGAACCAGCGCGATGTCCGGCGAGGCGACCGGGGAGACCGGGGCAGCCGGGGGGATCGGGGGGACGAGGCCGGGCCCGGCCAGGGCGACGCGCCGGGCCGGGGTGCCGCAGGGGAGCACCCCGGCCAGGGTGTGGCCGAAGGTCTCGGTGAGCAGGCCCTCGGGCAGGTCCAGCGGTTCGCCCCCGGAGGCCGCCAGGAGGTCGGCGAGCGTCGTCCCGACGGCGGCCCGCCACTGGGCGCTCCACCAGCCCTGGGGCTCGACCGGTGGTAGGCCCGGCACGCTCCAGCCGTCCCCGGCCGGCCGCGTCGGGCCCTCGACGGGCAGTTCGCGCACGGCGTCCGGTTCGAACCAGACCGCCTGCCAGTGGTGGCAGTCGTCGATCCGGGTGCCCACCTCGCGCCCGCACCGGGCACAGGCCAGGTTGGGGCCGAGCCGGCCGTCCGAGGCGCAGCAGCCGTCGCAGCGCTCGGGGATCAGGACGGTGCCGCGGGTGTCCCCGGGCGCCAGCAGGATCCGGCCCGGGGGAGCGAACGACAGGGCGGGCACCGGCGCGTACACCCCGCGTGCGGCGGCCTCCCGCGCTCCGATCCCGGACCAGCTCCGGAACGGCGGCCCGGACGGCTCCGGATCGACGGCGTAGCTGCCCGGCTGCAGCACCGGCGGCAGGAACCGGTCGCCGCCCTCCCCGTGCGCATGGGCCGGCAGCGCCACCCGGGACACCGGAACACTCAGCTCCCCCTCGCACCCGGCACACACGAACACTGCCACTCGCGCTCCCCCCACTCACGGACCCCCGGAGTATCGCGGGGCCCCGCCGGGCCGCCAAGCCCTTTTCCCCGCCCGGCCGTTCCCCGGCCCCCGGCGCCCTCGCCCGTGCCCCCGGCCTCGGCAGTCCCCGTCCCGCGCCGTCGCCGGCAGTCCCCGCCCGCCACCCAGCCGGTTCCCGGCCGCCCCGGGCCGTGCCCTCCCCGTGCCCGCTCTCCCCCCGTCCCCCGGCGTCCGCGCCGGGTAGGCAGCGCGCCGGGCGGAGGAGCGGCCTAACCTGGAAGGGCGCATACGGTGCCTGGCCCTCGAACGGAAGCGGTGGCCATGACGGTGATCTCGGCAGCTCTCTTCGGTACCGGCTGGCGGCCCGCGCCGCCCGGCGGCACCGAGCTGCTGCGCGAGTGCGCCGCCCGGGGCTGGACGGTCGTGCTGACCGGGCCCGGTCCCCTCGGGGTCCCGGTCCTGACCGTGGCCGACCCCGGGGGAGACCCGGTGGGGGCCGCGCTGGCGCTGGTGGACGGCGAGCCCTCGCACGCCGTGGCCGTCGCCGGGAGCGTGCGCGAGGTACGGGCGGCGCGGCGGGCCGGGGTGCCGTGCGTCGCCCTGGAGACCGGCGGCAACGCCGGTCCGGAGCTGCGGGCGGCGGGTGCGGCCGAGGTCCACCGCGACGCCGCCGCCCTGCTGCGCGTCCTGGACGACAGCCTGCTCGCCCGCCCCCGGGCCTTCGGACCCGTGGGCGCGGGGACGGGCGGTGCCCGGAACGGTTAGCGCCGCCTCGCACCGGGCAACCGCCCCGGTGCGAGCACGTCACCGGAAGTGCCGGAGGTGACCGAGATGGACGGACCCGCTTTGAGCGGATGGGAGCGGCGGCTCCTCGAGGAGATCGAGTCCGATCTGCGCCATGACACACGGCTCGACCGGAAGCTGAGCACGATGGGGGCCAAGCGCCCCGGCCGGGTCCGGCGCGTGCTCCGCGCCGTCGGGCGCCGGGTCACGGCGGGGGTGGTGCTGACCGCCCTGGTGATGAGCGCGATCTGCCTCAGCGTGGGCGTGCGGACCCCGACCACGGCCGTACTGGCCGCGCTCGGGGTGGTCTGGGCGGCCACCGTGGCGGCCGCCGTCGCCACCTCGGAACTGCTCCGCCGCCGCGGCGCCGCGCGGGCCGAACGGGCCGCGGCCGCCGAGCCGGAGGAGCGCCGCGAACGACGGCCCTGGGACCGGCCGGAGGCGTGACGCGATGACCACCGACCTGTGGGAGCACCGCCCGGGCACCCACCCCGCCGCCGACCTCGGCCTGGTCGGGTACGAGGTGCTGGCCACCGACGGCCCGGTCGGCCGGGTCGAGCAGGACACCGGGGACCACCTGCTGGTCGACGCCGAGCCCTGGGTGCCGGGCACCCGGGTGCTCGTCCCGGTCGGCCTGGTCGCCCGGGTCGACCACCTGGTGCTCGCCGTCCACCTCGACTGCCCGCGGGCCAGGCTCAGCTCCGCCCCGCCCGCCGCCGTCGACCTGACCGCCCCCCGACCGCGCTGAGCGGCCCGCACCGATGCGCTGGCCGTCCACCACGCTCACCGGCCGGACGATCGCCTTCCTGGTCGCGCCGTACGGCGTCGAGCAGTCCGAGCTGACCTCCCCGTGGCAGGCGGTCGCCGAGTCCGGCGGCACCCCGCGCCTGCTGTCCACCGCCGCGGGGCGCGTGCAGGCCGTCCGGCACCGCGCCCCGGGCGACACCTTCGCCGTGGACGCCCTGGTCTCCGACGCCGACCCGGCCGACTACGACGGCCTGGTCCTGCCCGGTGGCGTCGCCAGCCCCGACCACCTCCGCCTCGACCGGGCGGCGGTCGCCTTCGTGCACGGCTGCTGCGCGGCGGGCCGCCCGACCGCGGCGATCTGCCACGCCGCCTGGACCCTGATCGAGGCCGACGCCGTCCGCGACCGCACCCTCACCTCCTGGCCCAGCCTGCGCACCGACCTGGTCAACGCCGGCGCGCACTGGGTCGACGAACCGGTGCACGTCTGCCACGACGGCCCCGGCCCCCTGGTCACCAGCCGCAAGCCCGCCGACCTCCCGCTCTTCGAGGACGCCTTCGTGACGGAGTTCGCCCACGCCGCGGCCAAGCGGCGCTAGCGGGGGCAAGGGCGGCCCCGGAGCGCCCAGCGCGGACACCAGGGTGGCGCGCGACACGGCGGGCGGCTTCCGTGCGGGGGGCGCACGGTCATGACGCCGCGCCCGGGCCCGGGCGGCGGCCGGGCCGCCGGGTCAGTCGCCGCGGAGGCGGACGAAGGTGGCGGTGGGTGGGCGGCCGGTGAGGGTGAGTTCGGCGCGCAGCGGGGCGGTGAGGGGGTGGACCGGGCCGTGGTCGGGGTCGGTGGAGGGCGGGCCGAGCAGGGGGCGGATGACGTCGGCGACCTCGCGGGACTGCACGGGGGTGAGCCGGGGGGTGGTCAGGAAGACCCGGCCGTCGTCGAGTTGGAGGATGAGCGCGTGCGGCCGGGCGGCCGGCCCGGTGACGGCGCGGACGGTGGCGTCGAGGGTGTCGCTGCGCCGGTACTTCACCCAGGCGCGGCCAGCGCCGCGCGGGCGGTACGGGGAGGCGGCGGCCTTGCAGACCAGGCCCTCCACCCCGGTGTCGGCGAGCTGCTCCATCCACTCCAGCGCCTCCGTCCGGTCGGTGGTGGCCAGCACCGGCTGGATCGGCGGCGGGACGTCGGCCAGGGCGGCGAGCAGCAGACGGCGACGGTCGGTGAGCGGGAGACCCCGGACGTCGCGGCCGGGCAGGGCCAGCAGGTCGAAGGCGATCAGGCCGAGCGCGACGTCCGGGGCCGCGGCCCGGGCCTGGCGGGTGCGCAGCAGCTCGCCGAAGGCGAAGCGGCCGCCGCGCCAGGCGACCAGTTCGGCGTCCAGCACCACCCCCTCGGGCAGCCGGGCGACGGCGGCGGCGATCGGCGGGAACTCGGGGGCGAGGTCCCGGCCGGTGCGGGACTGCAGGACCGGCGGGTCGTCGCCGCGGGCGAAGGCGACGCAGCGGAAGCCGTCCAGCTTCAGCTCGTACTGCACACCGCCGCCGCCCAGGCCGTCGGCGGGCGGGACGGCGGTGACGGCGGCGGGGCGCATCACCTCGACGGGCGGCCGGAGCACCTGGGGCCGCCCCCGGGGTGCCCGGGGCCGGGCCGGGGCGGGTGCGGCCGGTTCGCCGGGCAGCGGGCGGGCCCGCTCCGGGTCCAGCAGCGGGGCGAACAGGTCGCCGTCGGCGGCCAGCCGGCCGGGGACCTCGGCGAGGGTGAAGGTCAGCTCCCGTTCGCCGGCGGCCCGTTCCAGTTCCGCCCAGGACAGGGGGGTGGAGACCGTCGGCAGCGGCCGGGCCCGCAGGGTGTACGGCGCGGCGGTGGTCTTCTTGGCGTTGTTCTGCGACCAGTCGACCAGCACCCGGCCGCGGCGGCGGGCCTTGGCCATGGTGTGCACGGTCAGCTCCGGGTGCTCGGCCTCCAGAGCGGCGGCCAGCGCCTTCGCGTAGGCCGAGACCCTGGTGCTGGGCGTGGGCTCGATCGGGACCAGCAGGTGCAGGCCCTTGGAGCCCGAGGTCTTCACCCAGGCGGTGAGGCCGTCCGCCGCCAGCCGTTCGCGCAGCAGCAGCGCCACCGTCCGGCAGGTGAGCACGTCCGCGCCCTCGCCGGGGTCGAGGTCCAGGACCAGCCGGTCGGCGAGGGCGGGGGCGGCCGCGTGCCACTGCGGGACGTGCAGCTCCAGACAGCCCAGGTTGGCGAGGGCCAGCAGCGCCGCGCCGTCCTCCAGCACCACCTGCCGCAGCTCGCCGGTGTTGCTGGGGACGTCGACGGTGCGCACCCAGTCCGGGGTGCCCGGGGGCGGGTTCTTGGCGACGAAGACCTCCGCTTCGACGCCGTCCGGGCAGCGCAGGAAGGAGACCGGGCGGTCGCGCAGGTGGGGGAGCAGGGCGGTGTGGACGGCGGCGTAGTAGCGCAGCACCTCGCCCTTGGGCGTGCCGGTGCGCGGGTAGTACACCTTGTCGAGGTGGGAGAGGGCGAGGGTGCGCCCGTCCACCGTCATCTGCGGCACGGTCCGCCTCCGACGCCTCCGGTGGGTGGCCCCCGCAGGCCAGTCTGCCCCGCTTCGGCGGCCACCGCCCGGGGCACCGGGCTCACCGCGCGGCGGGCCGGGGCGCGCCCGGGTAGGTGCCGAAGTACCAGCGGTTGCCCTCCGGGTCGGCGGCGGCGAAGTCGCGCGAGCCGTACTCCGTCTCGTGCAGCGCGGTGGTGATCCGGGCGCCGCCGGCCACCGCCCGGTCGTGCACGGCGTCCGGGTCGGCGGTGACCACGTACGCGGTGAAGCCGCCCGGCTTGCCCGCCCAGGGCGCGGCGCCCTCGGGGGTCTCGCGGTCGGAGCCGAGCATCACGCCGCCGCCCTCGGGCCAGGCCAGCTCGGCGTGGGCGACGAAGTCGTCCTCGCCGTAGGCGACGACCTCCTGGAAGCCGAAGGCCTCGACCAGGAAGCGGATCAGGGCTCGGGCGTCGGTGGCGCGCAGGCTGGGCCAGACCTGCGGGGCGGGGGTCTCGGTGGCGTCCATGGCCGCTCTCCTCGGGATCGTCGGTGGAGTGCGCGGGGTCCGGGGTCCCGGGTTCCGCTACGCCTCCCACTCTGCGGCCGCCTCGGGTGCCCCGCCTTGGACGTTTCGGAACTTCGCGGTCTCCGGCCCCTCCGCCGCCAGCCAGGCACTCGGCGCCGCCCCGGCCAGCGCGCGGAACTCGCGGGCCAGGTGCGCCTGGTCGAAGTACCCGCAGTGCACGGCCAGTTGCGCCAGCCGTGGTGCGGGGGCGGTGCCGGCGAGCAGGTGCCGGGCCCGGTCGAAGCGGATCACCCGGGCGGCGGCCTTCGGCGTCAGCCCGGTCTCCCGGCGGAACCGCTCCTGCAGGTGCCGGGCGCTCCAGCCGGTCTCCCGGGCCAGCGCCGCCACCGGCAGTGCGCCGCCGCTGCGCCGCAGCGCCCGCCACGCCCAGCCCACCTCGGGCGGCACCTGCCCGGACGGCCGGGCGGCCCGCAGCAACGCGCCGTCCAGCGCGGCGAACCGCTCCGCCCAGGTGCGCGCGGTCTGCAGGCGTTCCTGCAGCCGCGGGCCGAGCCGGCCGAGCACCTCGTCGGCGGGCACGTCGATCCCGGCCAACTCCCCGGCGGGCAGCCCGAACAGCGCCCGGGCGGCGAGCGGGTGCACGGCGATCTGCACCCCGGACTGCGCGCCCTGGTGGGTGATCAGCGCGGGGGTGGTGTGCAGGCCGCCGAGCAGGGTCGGGTAGCTGCCGGGCGGCTGGGCGGGGTCGGGATGCCCGGCGATCACCAGCGGCTCGTCGAGGGTGAGGATGAAGGTCAGGTACGGGGAGGGCAGGCCGCGGTGCACGGCGGGGGCCAGGCCGCGCTGCCGGTAGCCGGAGTAGCAGGCCACGTACGGGCGCAGCGCCGTGGCGGGCCGTGCCCGGACGGCCTCGTCGACGGCGCCGCCGGGGGCCGGATCGGCGGCCCGGTCGGCCGGATTCCCGGTGTCCGTGGTCACTCCTCCAGTATCGGCGGCGCCGGCCGGCGGCGTCCGGTCGCGGTCGCGGACGGGCCCGGCGTTGCTTATGGTGATGGCGCGGTCACCCCCCGCACGCCCGGCCCGGGCGTGCGGGAGCACCGTCCGGGGGGATGGCGGGGGGAACCACCGACGAAGGAGTCCCCGTGACCACTGCCCGAGACATCATGCACACCGGCGCCCAGTGCATCGGCGCCCACCAGACGCTGGCCGAGGCCGCGATGATGATGCGCGACAAGAACGTGGGCGCGCTGCCGATCTGCGGCGACGACCAGAAGCTGAAGGGCATCATCACCGACCGCGACATCGTGCTGCGATGTATCGCCGAGGGCAAGGACCCGAACACGATGACGGCCATGGAGCTGTCCGGCCACCTGCACTGCGTGCGCGCCGACGACAGCATGGACGCGGTGCTGCGCAAGATGGAGCAGCACCAGATCCGGCGCATCCCGGTGATCGAGGGGGAGCGGCTGGTGGGCATGATCAGCGAGGCCGACCTGGCGATGGGCCACCGCGACGGCCAGCGGCTGACCGACCAGCAGATCATCGACTTCATGGACAGCGTCTACATGAAGCAGTGACCTCGCGCCCCGCCCTGCCGGCCCCGTCCGCGCATCGGTGACCGGCCGGCCCCCGGGCCGGCCGGGCCACCCGAAGGTGCCGGACGGGGCCGCGGCGCGTCTCGTACCCGTGCGGGTGCGCCCGGCACCAGGACGGGCGCGGTCGTCGGCGGGGTGCTCGGGGCCATCCCAACTCCCGTGCTCGGCGGGGTGGGTGACGTGTGCACGGATGATCCCGGGTGCACCGCGGGGCACGGTCCGCGGACCGTCCGCGGACCGTCCGGGGAAGTCCCGCCGCTGCCGCGCGGGTGTCTCGGGGAATGGATCTTCCTTTCCCGCCAGCCGAGATGGGGGCAGAATCGCGCCCATGGGAAAGCTGTACGAACGCATCGACGGGCGGCTGCGCGATTTCATCGAGCGCCAGCCGGTCTACTTCGTCGCGACCGCTCCGCTGGCCGCCGACGGGCACGTCAACCTCTCGCCCAAGGGGCGTTCCGGCACCCTCGCGGTGCTCGACGAACTGACCCTCGCCTACCTGGACTTCGGCGGCTCGCAGGCCGAGACGGTCGCGCACCTGCGGGAGAACGGCCGGGTCACGCTGATGTGGTGCGCGTTCGAGGGGCCCCCGACCGTGGTGCGGGTGCACGGGCGGGGCGAGCCGGTCTTCCGGGACGATCCGCGCTTCGCGGAGCTCCTCGGCCACTTCGGTCCGGCCGCCGACGGTGCGGGCCTGCGGGCGATCGTGCTGGTGCGGGCCGAGCGGGTCAGCGACTCCTGCGGTTACGCGGTGCCGTTCATGGACTACCGCGCCGACCGCGATCTGCACGCCCAGTACTTCGACCGCAAGGGCGAAGAGGAGTTCGGCGCGTACTGCGAGCGCAAGCCGCTCGTGGTCTCCAGCATCGACGGCCTGCCCGCCCTGCCGCTGCCGCTCCCGCCCCGGCCGGAGCCGGAGGCATGACGAAGCCGCCGCACCCGTGGGGGTGCGGCGGCTTCGCGGGGTTCTGCTCGCTCGGGCCTCTGCTGCTCAGGCCCTGCGTGCGCAGGCCTTACTTGGTCAGACCGGCCTTGACGGAGCAGATCGGCCAGGCGCCCGGGCCCTGGGCCGCGAGGACCTTCTCGCCGACGGAGATCTGCTGGTCCTTGGTGGCCAGGTCGGCGCGCGGGGCGAAGGAGGTGCCGCCGAAGGCCGCCCAGGTGCTGGAGGTGAACTGGAGGCCGCCGTAGAAGCCGTTGCCGGAGTTGATGGCCCAGTTGCCGGTGGCCTCGCAGGCCGCGACCTTGTCCCACACGGTGGACGGGGCGGCGGAGGCGCTGGTCGCCGTGACGAGGCCGGCCACGGGCAGGGCGGTGAGCGCCCCGGCCATCAGAGCCATCCGGACGCGGTTGCGGCGCTTCGGGGTGGCAGTGGTGGTGGCAGCGGCGGTCTCGTTACGGAAGGTCATGGATTTCCTTTCGGAGGGGGTTGCGAGCGCGCGGAACCAGGCCCTCGGAAGGCCGTCGGTTTCGGGGACACGTCACTCGCGTGGTCCGGCACCGTGTCCTGCTCGGGGGCGGTGAGGCCCTCCGGAGCGGATCGCTCGGTGCAACGGGTTCGAAGTTACGGGGGCGGTGGTGCCGGGTTCAAGGATTCGAAGGTTTAGCCACGTCAGAGGCCTGTTACCGTCGGTAAGGATCAAGGAATTGTGGCAATTTCGCCCGATTTGCACCTATTTCCAAGATCAAACCAGGCCGTGAAGTGGCCCGGGCCACACGAGAAGCCGTGTGAGGCCCCGCACATCGTCGACAGCGCGTGACGGCGCCCGCGCCGGCGGTGCCGGTTCCGCCCGCCCCGCCGCGGCTCCGGGTGGCCCGCACCACAGGCCTCACCCGGGGTGCCCGCTGCGCTCACGCACGGTGTCGGGCATAGCCTCTGGCGCATGAGCAACGACAGCGATGCAGCGGACACCGCGGCCGCCGGAGCGGCGGACGCGGGCAGGGGAGGGGCGGCCGGGGCCGGGACGCCGGAGGGGGCGCCCACCCGGGTGCCGATCGGCGACGAGGGCCCCGAGGCCGCGGCCGCACCGCGGGGCTTCGAGCTGGGCACGGACGGGCCCAAGGTGGTCCTGGCCGGGCTGGACGGCTCCGACTCCTCCTGGCGCGCCACCGCCTACGCCGCCGGCCTGGCCCGCCGGCAGGGCGCCGTCCTCGCGGTGGCCTACATCCAGCCGGTCCTCGGCGCCGCGACCGCCCTGGCCGGGGCCGCGGTGGAGGAGACCACCCAGGAGATCGCCGAGGAACTGCTGGCCGCCCTGCGCGAGGCCGAGGAGCGGGTGCGCGAGGTGTGGAAGGTGGAATGGCGCTTCCTGACCATGCGCGGCGACCCGTACGGCGGACTGGCCAAGCTCGCGGACGAGCTGCGCGCGGACGCGGTGGTGGTCGGCGTCTCGGAGCAGGCCGGGCACAAGGTGATCGGATCGGTGGCCGTCCGGCTGGTGAAGGCGGGCCGCTGGCCGGTGACCGTCGTCCCGTAGGGAGGTGACCGGTGACCGTCGCCCCGTGAAGAGGTGGCCGCCGTCCCGGAAGCCGTCCCATAGGAGGTGCCCGTCGTCCCGTGGGAGGGGTGCCCGGCGGGGGCCCGGAGCGCGGGCGGGACCGCGCGCGGGGCGGGGTGGGGCGGCGGGTAGGGTGCGTGAACATGACGGACACGCGGGGCACGCACCCCTCCGAGCCCGCCCACCCGACCGGGAACGACCTGCACCTCGACCTCCCCGCCACCGGCGGCCGCCGCGCCGCGCTGATGACGGCCCTGCGCGAGGCGATCCGCAGCGGCCGACTGGCGCCCGGCACCCGGCTGCCGCCGTACCGGGCGCTCGCCGCCGACCTCGGCCTGGCCCGCAACACCGCCGCCGAGGCCTACGCCGAACTCGTCGCCGAGGGCTGGCTGACCGCCCGTCAGGGCTCCGGCACCGCCGTCGCCGATCGCGCCGAGCCCGTCCCGCCCACCCGGGCCCGCCGGCCCGCCCCCCGGCCCGGTCCCCGGCACGACCTGCGCCAGGGCCAGCCCGACGGCGCCTCCTTCCCCCGCACCGCCTGGCTCGCGGCCGCCCGGCGGGCCCTGTCCGTGGCGCCCAACGAGGCCTTCGGCCCCGGCGACCCGCAGGGCCGCCGCGAGCTGCGGACCGCCCTCGCCGACTACCTGGCCCGCGCCCGCGGAGTGCGCACCGACCCGGACCGGATCGTGATCTGCTCCGGCTTCGCCCACGCGCTGCGGCTGCTCTTCGACGGCGCGCGACCGGTGCTGCCGCCCGCCGAGTACGGTCCGCTGGCCGTCGAGGCGTACGGACTGGGCTTCCACCGCGGGCTGCTGGCCGCCGCCGGGGTCACCGCCGTACCGCTGCCGATCGACGAACGGGGCGCCGTCGTCGACGGATTGGCGCGGCACCGGGACGTCCGCACCGTTCTGCTCACCCCCGCCCACCAGTTCCCCACCGGCGGCCCGCTGCACCCGGGCCGGCGCGCCGCCGTGGTCGACTGGGCGCGCGGCCGCGGCGGACTGCTCCTGGAGGACGACTACGACGGCGAGTTCCGCTACGACCGCCAGCCGGTCGGCGCCGTCCAGGGCCTCGACCCCGAGCGGGTGGTCTACCTCGGCAGCGCCAGCAAGAGCCTCAGCCCCGCGCTGCGCCTCGGCTGGATGGTGCTGCCGGACCACCTGGTCGACCGGGTGCTCGCCGCCAAGGGCGAACGCGAGGGCTGGGCCAGCGCCCTGGACCAGCTGACCCTCGCCGAGTTCATCGACTCCGGCGGCTACGACCGGCACGTGCGCCGGATGCGCCGCCACTACCGGGACCGCCGCGACCACCTGGTGGGCGCGCTCGCGGCGAGCGCGCCGCACGTCGGGGTGTCCGGCATCGCGGCCGGCCTGCACGCGGTGCTGCGGCTGGAGCCGGGCACCGAGCGCTCGGTGCTCAAGGCCGCCGCCTACCGGGGCCTGGCCGTCGACGGCCTCGCCGACTTCCGGCACCCGGCGATCGCCCCCGAGGAGATGCCCGCCGCCGACGGCCTGGTGGTCGGCTACGCCACCCCGCCCGACCACGCCTACGCGGCGGCGGTCGCGGCGCTCTGCGACGTCCTGCCGCCGTCGGCCTGAACACGAGGGGCTGCCGGGGCGAACGGGAGGCGACGGGCGGGAGTGGCGAGGGCCGGGGATCCGGGCCGGGGGAGCGGCGAAGCATAGGCCCCCGGGCGCCCCGGTGGGGCCGGAACGCGACCGGGCGGTGCACGGCGTCCGCTCCCCCCTCCTGCGTCGGTACGGACCGGGGCCGAGGAGGGCAACCGAAGCGGTGGCTCCGCCTACGCTCCTTGGTCATGCGCAGTACACATCCGATCCGCGCCGCGCTCGTCGCGTGCCCGGCCCTCGTCGTCGGTCTGCTCCTCTCCTCCGCTCCCGCCCGGGCCGACTCCCCGCTGCCCCTCACGGCCGTCTCCGACAAACAGACGACCGTCCGGGGCGGCGAGTTCACCCTCACCCTGACGCTCACCAACCCGTACGACACACCCATCCAGTTCGTCTACCAGAGCGTCCAGGAGACCTACGGGACCAGTCTGCAGACCGGTCTCAAGTTCACGGCGACGGCCTGCGGCACCCAGACCAACGGCTGCAGCGACAACGTCCACGGCGGCATCGCCCGGTACAACGTGCCGCTCGACCCCGGCGCCAGCAGCTCCTTCACGGTGACCTACGCCGTCGCCCCCGACTCGGCCTGCGGCGACGCCACCCGCATCGACTTCTACTCCTACCTGTACTTCGAGTACAACGGCGGACTGAACAACAAGTCGGGCATCGTCGGCGTCCCCGGCACGCAGGTCGCCTGCGCCTGACCGTCCCGGTGCACGTCCCCCACGGCGCGCCCCCCGTTCTCCCGCCAGGTGCCGGCCACCCCCGTTCCGGCACCTGGCGGGCCGTTCGCTTTCTCCCGGGAGCCCGGCCGGTGTGCCGTCGAACCACTGGGCCGGTGTGCCGACGAACCACCCGCCCGGTGTGCCGGGTTGACGCCGGGCGAGGGGCCCCGGGGGTGCTCGGCGGGAGGAGGCGCGGGTGGGAAAGCCGTTGGCGGGACGGGAACCGCAGGAGCGAACGGATGTTCCTCGCGATCTCCGTGCGGTGGGTGCCGATCACGGGAGATTCACCCTATCGGGGGGTACTGGGCGTCCGTACGGGCCCGGTCGGGTTCTGGTGATCTAGGGTTCCGGATGGGCCGCCGGGTGACGACGGCCGCATTCGCGACAATTCGCCAACGCCCCCACCAGTCTGCGGATCTGATGATCCGTCACGGCATGCGCCCAGGGCGGTCCCCATGGCCCTGGCCGCGTGACCCGACCACAGGAATGGAGACCCTGCCGATGCCCGTGGACACGACCCCGGAGACAGAGCAGGTCAAGCAGCAGAGCCTTGCGACGGCCGCTGCCCGCAACCTTGCCACCACGACCAAGTCCGCCCCGCAGATGCAGGAGATCACCTCCCGCTGGCTGCTCAAGGTACTCCCCTGGGTGCAGGCCGCCGGTGGCGCCTACCGGGTCAACCGCCGGCTCACCTACGCCGTGGGCAACGGCGTGGTGGAGTTCATCAAGACCGGCTCCCAGGTCCGGGTCATCCCGGCCGAGCTGGGCGAGCTGGCCCTGCTGCGCGGGTACGAGGACGTGGAGGTGCTCACCGCCCTCGCCGACCGCTGCCAGCAGCGGGACTTCGGCCCCGGCGAGGTGCTCACCACCCAGGGCGAGGCCGCCGACCGGATCTTCCTGATCGCGCACGGCCGGGTCAACCTGGTCGGCACCGGCAAGTACGGTGACGAGATCGAGATCGGCGTGGCCGCGGACGGCGACCGCTTCGGCGACGACGCCTTGCTGAACCCGGACGCCGCCTGGGACTTCACCGCCAAGACCGCCACCTCCGGTGTCGCCCTCACCCTGTCCCGGGCGGACTTCGCCGCCATCCGGGACAACGCGCCGAGCCTGCAGGAGCACCTCCAGGCCTTCCTGGCCCTGCCGCTGCAGGCCCAGAACGAGCGCGGCGAGGCCGAGATCGCCATGTCCGCCGGCCACCACGGCGAGTTCGAACTCCCCGGCGCCTTCGTGGACTACGAGCTGAAGCCGCGCGAGTACGAGCTGAGCGTCGCGCAGACCATCCTCAAGGTCCACACCCGGGTCGCGGACCTGTACAACGAGCCGATGAACCAGATCGAGCACCAGCTCCGGCTGACCATCGAGGCCCTGCGCGAGCGCCAGGAGCACGAGATCGTCAACAACCCGGAGTTCGGCCTGCTCAACAACGCCGACTTCGACCAGCGGATCCAGACCCACTCCGGCCCGCCCACCCCGGACGACCTGGACGAGCTGCTCAACCGCCGCCGCGACCCCGACTACCTGCTGGCCCACCCGCGGACCATCGCCGCGATCGGCCGCGAGTTCAACGCGCGGGGTCTGTACCCCACCCACGTCGACCTCGGCGGGCAGCAGGTGCCGGCCTGGCGCGGGGTGCCGATCCTGCCGTGCAGCAAGATCCCGATCACCAAGGAGAACACGAGCTCGATCCTCGTGATCCGTACCGGTGAGGAGAACCAGGGCGTGATCGGCCTGCACCACACCGGCATCCCGGACGAGTACCAGCCCTCGCTCTCGGTCCGGTTCATGGGGATCGACGAGAAGGCGATCATCTCGTACCTGGTCAGCGCCTACTACTCGGCCGCCATCCTGGTGCCGGACGCCGTCGGCGTCCTGGAGAACGTGGAGATCGCGCACCGCCGCCACTGAGCGCCGCTGCCCGGTACGCGGAACAACGAGCACGAGCCGTAACCGGCCTGCTCGATGATCGTTTGACCTGATGACGGACGGCCCGCCCCCGGAGGTGGGCCGTCCGGCTGAGCGGGTCTGATCGTTTCTGGTCGTGCCCGATCGAATCCCGCTTGGTTGTCGATCGGACGCGACTGCTGTCACCCCCTGCCCGCTCCGACCCGGCGGGTCGATCGAGCGCGTCCCCGCGCCCCGTTCCCCGTACTCCCTAGGCGACCCGAGAGGTGTGTGGAGCCCATGTCCCAGCGTCGGCAGTTACGACGGATATCGCCGCAGGGCGGTGGGGCGGCGGCCACTGGGCGGAGGGTACGGCTGATCGGCGCGGCGGTCGGGGTGGTCGCGATGTTCGCGCTGGCCACCGGTGCCTCCGCGTCCGTCGCCGGGCACGGCGGACACGGCGACGGGCACCCGCACGGCCCGGTCGTGGACACCTGCGTCTGCACCGAGACCGACGTCTCGGTCTCCGTGGGGCCCGGCGGCAGCGTGGACGTGGGCGTCGGGGTCGACGTCCAGGTCGGGGTCAGCGTCGCCCCCCACGCTGGCGCGGGACACCACGGTCACAAGCCCCCGCACCACCACCACCCGCACCCCTGCCCGAGTCCGACTCCCACGCCGACCCCGACGCCGACACCGACGCGCACCCCGACGCCGACGCCCACGCCGACGCGGACTCCCACCCCCACGCCGACACCGACCCCCACGCCGACTCCGCCGAAGCCCAGCCCGACGCCGGACCCGACGCGGCCGCCCTCCTCACCGGCGCCCCCGCCGCCGGTGCCCGCACCGCCGCCTCCGGCGCCGCCCGCGCCCCCGGTTCCGGCTCCGCCGCCACCGCCCGTACCGGTCCCGGCCCCCGTGGTCCCGCCGCCCGCGGTCCCGGCGGCGCCCAGCCCGGTCCCGTCGCCGCCGCGTCCGAGCCCGATCTGGCCGACCGCGCCGGCGCCGCCGTCGTTCCACGTGCCGGTGGCGAAGCCGATGGCCGCGCCCCAGCGCCACCACGGCGGCTCGATGACCAAGACGATGCTGCTGGTCATGGTCCCCGCCGTGCTCGCGGCGGCGGCCCTGCGCCCCGGTGGCGGCGGCCGCGGTGGGGGCAACGGCCGAGGCGGCTCCGGCCGGTCCTGATCCACCCCGCGGGCCCGGGCGCCCGCCGCCCGGCCCCGGGACCGCCTCGGCCCGGGGCTGCCCCCTGAGTTTCCGTTCCCGTCACAAGCCAAGCCAGAGAAGGGAGTTCCCATGTCCGAGTGGGTGGCATTGATCATCGCCATGGCGGCGGCCTGTGTCGTCGTGGTGGCGGTGGTGCTGCTGAGGCACCGCCGCGCGAGCGCCGTGGAGAACGTCGACGAGACACCGGACGTCATCGAGTACATCACGATGATGATCGGCGTGGTCTACGCGATCGTCCTCGGTCTCGCCATCGCGGGCGTCTGGGAGGCGCGCGGCGCCGCCCAGGACGACCTGTTCCGCGAAGCGCAGTCGCTGCGCGAGGTGAGCGACCGCGCGGTGGTCTACCCGGCGGAGTTCCGCGACCAGGTCCGCGCCGACGTGGACGCCTACGTCACGTACGTGGTGAACACCGAGTGGAGCTACATGCAGGACAACGGCGAGCTCACCGAGAAGGGCGGCCAGCTGCTGCAGAAGCTGCAGACGGACGTCGCCACCCGGCCGCCGGCCTCCGACCTGGAGTCCCAGGCCTACCAGCCGATGCTGGACCGGATCGACCAGGCCTCCGACGCCCGCAACTCGCGCGGCCAGAACGCCGGTCCGACGATGCCGGACGTGGTCTGGTTCGGACTGATCGGCGGGGCCGTGGTGACGGTCGGCATGCTGTTCGCGCTGCAGATCCGCAACACGCGCAGGGAGTTGGTCCTGGCGCTCTGCTTCAGCGCGTTGATCGCCTTCCTGCTGTTCATGATCTGGGACTTCGACAACCCGTTCGCGCGCAGCGTCTCGGTGACCACCCAGCCCTTCGAGGACCTCTTCCCCTCGCTCGACCTCAAGGGCTGAGCGGCGGACGGCCCGCGCGGGTTCGCGCGGGCCGCCCTCGGGCTCCGGTCCGACGGCCCGTCAGCGCAGGCTGCCGTCCAGCGCGTTGAGCATCGAACCGGCAGTGTCGTCGTTCTCCAGGGAGAAGGCGAACAGGCCGCCCAGCCCCTTGGCCTTGGCGTAGGCCCCGCGCGCCTGGACGGCCTGCGGGGTGTCCCCGGTCCAGAAGTCGGTCCCGTCGTAGACCCAGCTGCTCTCCGTGACCGGATCCCAATGGGTCTGCGCCGCGGTCGGGTTGAGCTCCTTCCAGGCGGCCAGGCCGGCCTCCTGGCTCAGCGGCTTGGCGGGCGTCGGCCCGGTCGCGGCTTGGTAGAGGCCGGAGTTCGGGCCCGCCGGGACGCCGGTCCAGCCACGCCAGTAGAACGGGATGCCGAGCACCAGCTTGTTCGCCGGGAAGCCGCCGGGGATGCCGTACTCCGGCAGGCCGGTGGTGTACCCGGTGATCGTGGTGTCCACGTTGTACTTGCGGGTACCGGGGGTGATCGGCGTGGTCGGGTCGGCCGGGCTGTCGTGCAGCGGGTCCTGGTGGTTGGTGGGGCCCTTGGCGTCCCAGGCGCCGTGCATGTCGTAGGACATCACGTCGGCGTAGTCCAGGTACGCGCCGATCCGGTCGGTCTCCAGCTGGGCGATCTTGTCCTGGCCGCTGGGCAGGGCGGCGGTCAGCAGGTAGCGCTTGCCCTGGGCGGAGCCGAGCGCGTCCAGCTGGGTGCGGAACTCCTTCAGCAGCAGCGTGAAGTTCTGCTTGTCGGCGGGGGAGTAGTGGTTGCCGGTGTGGCCGCCGGCCGAACCCGGGTACTCCCAGTCGAGGTCGATGCCGTCGAAGATCCCCGCCGCCGAGGCCTGGCCGCCCGAGGCGTCACCGGCGATACCGGTCGGCAGGTTCCCCTTGAGGAACATGTCGACGCAGGAGGAGACGAAGGCCTTCCGGGAGGCGTCGGTGGCCGCGGCGTCGGAGAAGTACTTGGAGTACGTCCAGCCGCCGATCGAGATGGTGAACCGCAGGTTCGGGTACGCCGCCTTGAGCTGGCGCAGTTGGTTGAAGTTGCCCTTGAGCGGCTGCTCCCAGGTGTCGCCGCTGCCGTCCACGCTGGTGCCGGAGTTGTAGTCGGCCTGGTAGTCGGCGTAGGCGTCGCCCGCGCCGTCGCCGGCGTCGGGGTTGGACTCGTTGGCCGAGTCGGAGGCCTTCACCGCCTGGAAGCAGGTGAACCTGCTGGGGTCGATGTTGGCGAACGCGTAGTGGATGACGTCCAGCTTGGCCGCGGCGCCGCTGGTGGCCACGGACTTCGGGGAGTAGGCGTTCTCGTAGATGCCCCACTGGTCGAAGTAGGCCGAGCGGACCGGCCGCTGTGCGGGGGCGGCGGCCGTCGTGGTGCTCACCGGCGCGGACTGGGCGGAGGCGTGGCTGCCCGAGTAGGCCTGGACGCTGAAGGTGTAGCTCCGGCCCGGCAGCAGGGAGCTCACCGCGACCGAGGTGCCCATCGAGGTGGCGACCAACTGGCCGTTGGACCACACCTTGTACGCCACCGGGCCGTCGCCGCCGGTGGGGGTGGACGGCTGCCAGGTCAGCACGACGGCGTCGGCGGTGGCCCTGGTGACCGCGAAGCCGGTGGGGGTGGTGACCTTGCCGTCCCCGGCCGGGCCGCTCGCGGTGGCCGTCGGGGTGGCCGTCGGGGTGGGGGTGCCGGTCGGGGACGCCGTGGGGCTGCCGGTCGCGGTCGGGCTGGCAGTGGGGCTTCCGGTGGCGGTCGGGCTCGCTGTCGGGCTGCTCGTCGCCGTCGGGCTGGTGGACGGGGTGGGCCCGGCCGGGCCGGTCAGGCTGAGGTCGTCCGCGTAGTACGCGCCGGTGCCGTACCAGCCGTGGGTGAAGACGGTGACGGAGGTCGTCGCGGCGCCGGTGGTGAAGCTGGTGCTCAGCTGGGTCCAGCCCGTTCCGCCGGGCGTCCAGGTCGAGGAGTTGACGCCGGTGCCGGTGGCGCCCAGGTAGACGTAGCTGCCCTGGACCCAGCCGGCCAGGGTGTAGGTGGTGTTCGGCCGGACGGCGACGGTCTGCCGGCACTGCGCGGTGTCGGCGGCCGAGGCGGCGCCGCTGAGCGCGCGGGTGCCGCCGTGCACCGGCGTGGTGACGACCGAACCGTTGGAGCAGCTCCAGCCGGCCAGGGTGCCGGTCTCGAAGTCGCCGTTGGCGAGCAGGTTGACCGGCGCGGCGGCGGCGGAGCCGAAGGTCAGGGCGAGGGCGGCGGCACTGGTGGTGAGGGTGGCGGCCAGGGCCAGTGCGGTGGCTCTGCTGCGCGGGGCGGCCCGGCGCCCGGTGCGCTCCCGGCGGGAGCGGTCGGGCCGTGCGGGCAGGACGCGGTCGTGCATGCGGGGTGTCCTCCGGATGTGTGGGGGTTCCGGCGGTGCGGTGGCCCGGTCGGGCCGTGGGGAGCCGGCCCGGGCGCGGTGGGGAGCGCGCGGGCGGATGACGCGTGCTGACGAGCCGTGAGTGGACGCTTCCCGGGCGTCCGGCCCGGGAAGGCCACGACTGAACAGATTGGACTGGACCAATATTCGGCGTCAAGGGTGTCCGCCGGTCGGACCGCCGGGCGCCCGGGGCGCGGCGGGCCGGTAGGTTGACGGTACGAACGGGCCCGTCGAACGACCGTCGAACGGAGGAGCCGCGATGGACAGCCAGGACTGGGACGACCGCTACGCCGCGAGCGCACTGGTGTGGGGCACCGCGCCCAACCGGTGGGTGGTCCGCGAACTGACCGGCCGCACCCCCGGCCACGCCCTCGACCTGGCCGCCGGCGAGGGCCGCAACGCCATCTGGCTGGCCGCCCAGGGCTGGGAGGTCACCGGACTGGACTTCTCCGCCGTCGCCCTGGAACGGGCCGAACGGCTCACCGCCGACCTGCCCGACGAGGTCGCCGACCGCCTGACCTGGCGCCACGGCGACGCCCGGACCTTCGACGCCCCCGCCGCCGGCTACGACCTCGTCCTGGTCGCCTACCTCCAGCTCCCCGCCCGGGACCGCCGGACCGCCCTTCGCCGTGCCGCCGACGCGCTCGCCCCCGGCGGCACCCTGCTGGTGGTCGGGCACGACCTGCTCAACCTCACCGAGGGCGTCGGCGGCCCGCAGGACCCGGCGGTGCTGTTCACCCCGGAGGACGTCCTGGCCGACCTCGCCGACCTCGGGCTGCGCACCGTCCGCGCCGAGCGGGTGCACCGTACGGTCGGCGAGCCCGGCCACCGGGACGCGGGCGGGGACGCCGGCGGTGTCGCCGTCGACGCGCTGGTCCGGCTGGAACGGGCGGCCGCGTGACCGGCCGCCCGCCCACTCCGCCCGCCCGGCGTGCCCTGCCCGGCCGGCGCGCCGTACTGGCCGGGCTGGCGGGCGTCGCCCCGCTGGTGGTGGCGGGGTGCGCGCTGATCGGCGAAGCGGCCAAGCCGGGGAAGACCGCGGGGGTCCAGGAGCCGGACCCGGGCCGGGCGGCGTTCGTGATGATCATCCGGCACGGCGAGAAGCCCGACGGAAGCCACCCGGGCCTGGACGAGGCCGGCCGGCCGGACGGCAAGTCGCTGACCCGGCGCGGCTGGGAGCGGGCCGAAGCACTGCCCACGCTGTTCTCCCCGCCGGTGCCCGGCCTGCAGGTGCCGGCCCGGATCCTGGCCGCCGCCGACGTCGGCCCGCACGCCGGGGCGCACCGGATGCGCCAGACCGTGGGCCCGCTGGCCCGCGCGCTCGGGCTGACGGTGAACACCGGCTACGCCGAGACCCAGGAGTCCGCGCTGGCCGGCGCCGTCCTGGCCGACTCCGCCCGGCCGACCTCCGACACGGGCGAGGCGCAGCCGGTGCTGATCTGCTGGGAGCACTCGCGGATCCCGCGGATCGTCGAGGCGCTCGGCGCCGCCCACACCGGAGTGCCCGCCGAGTGGCCGGACCGGTTCGACACGATCTGGACCTTCTCCCGGCCGGCCGGCGGGGCGTGGGCCTTCCACGAGGTGCGCCAGCACCTGCTGGACGGCGACACCTGATCCCGGCCGCCGCCCGATCTAGGATCTGCCGTATGGCAACACGACTCGTGCAGATCAACATGAAGGCCCGGGACGACGCCGCGCTCGGCGGGTTCTGGGCCGAGGCGCTCGGTTGGGGTGTCGACAGCGAGGGCCCCGGCGTGACCAACCTCGAACCGGTCGGCTTCACCTACCCCGACCCCGCGGCCGTCTGCATCGACCTCATCGCGCGCCCGGAACCCAAGACGGTGAAGAACCGGGTGCACGTCGACCTCGCCACCACCTCGACCGCCCATCAGACGGAGCTGGTCGCACGCCTGAAGGACCTCGGCGCGACGCTCGCCGACGTGGGGCAGGGCGACGTCCCCTGGACGGTCATGGCCGACCCGGAGGGCAACGAGTTCTGCGTCCTGGAGCCCCGGGAGATCTACCGGGACACCGGGCCGATCGCCGCGGTGGTGGTCGACTGCACCGATCCGCGGGCGATGGCCCGGTTCTGGGGCGAGGCGATGGACTGGACGGTGCACGAGGTCGCCGACGACTTCGCGACCATGCGTTCCGCCCAGGGCGTCGGCCCGTACCTGGAGTTCGTCCGCACCCCCGACACCAAGAGCGGGTGGAACCGCGTCCACCTGGACCTCGCCCCCTACCGCGGGGACGACCCGGCCGCCGAGGAGGCCAGGCTGCGCGCCCTGGGCGCCTCCGACCCGGGCATCGACCAGTCCGCCATCTCGTGGCGGATCCTGACCGACCCGGAGGGCAACGAGTTCTGCCTGCTCAGCCCCCGCTAGCCTGCTCGGGCCCCGGCCGACCCCGGGCCGCCCGAGTAGGCCCGGGGCACGTCGGCGGCAGTGACGGCACGACCGGCAACGACTCGCCAACTCCTCCGGCCGATGGACCAGCACGTCACATGAGGGGCCTAGCCCACCGTGATGGTCACCACCGCGTACTGGGTCACGGTCAGCGGCACGCTGACCGTCCCGGCGGTGACGGTGTACGGGACGGGCTTGGGCGCCGGGTCGGTGCCGTCCGGGCTGGCCACGGTGACGGCGGTGGCCGCCGCCCCGGCCGGGAGGGCGTAGGAGAGCGTGCAGTTGGCCGGCGTGGTGCGGAAGGCCCCCGGGGTGTCGCCGAAGTTGGTGAAGTTCACCAGGTGGACGACGGTGTCGGCACCCAGCCGCCGGGCGTCCAGGAAGATCCGCCGGTCCCCGGCCAGGGTGACCGCCGGCGGCGCGGACTGCCGGACGGCGGTGAGCAGTTGGTCCGCCGAGGCCTGGTCGGTCTTGGTCAGGTAGCTGAGCCCGGCCCGCGCCTTGACGTACCAACAGGTGCCGCTGCCGTAGGAGTTCTGCTTGCTGGCGGGCAGCGGGTCGGCCAGGCGCAGGCCGAGCACGTCGGAGAGCGCGAACTCGGTGCGGCGGCCGCCCAGTTCGTCCAGCGCGGTGGGTGCCGGGCCGGTGATCACGATCGTGCCGCCGCCCGCGACGAAGGCGCGCAGCAGCGCCGCCTCGGCGTCCGACACCGCCTGCAGGTCGGGCAGCAGCAGCACCTTGAACCGGGCCAGGTCCTCGGCGGTCAGACCGGGGCTGGGCACCGTGTCGAAGGGCACATGGGCGTAGACCAGCGCCTTCACGGTGCCCCGGAACTCACCCAGCCAGGGCACCTGCGCGCAGCTCATCTGCGGGTCGTCACCGCCCCACCAGTCGGTGATCCCGGCCGGGGCGGTGGCGTTGACGTACATCCCGTTGCCCTCGCCCGGCGCCACGTAGTCCCGGGACGGCGCGGAGTGGTAGACGCCGACCCGGGCGATCGAGGCCGGGTCGTACAGCTTCTGCTGGTTGGTCCGGACGAAGCGGTACATCCGGGTGCGCATGGCGGCGTCCACGGTGTCGTTCTTGTACGGGGTCTTCACCTCGTACGGGTTGCAGCCGGCCGCGATCAGTTGGGACAGCACCAGCGAGGCGTCGTCGGGCTGCCAGCCGTAGGAGAAGGCCCAGGCGGGCTTGGTGCCGCTGGCGGCGCGGGCGTACTTGTACATCGAGATCAGGCAGACCCAGTCGGAGGCGGTGGCGTGCCGCATGCCGTCGTAGTTGCCGAGGATGTCCACCTCCCAGACCTGGCTGACGGCTCCGGGCGCCTGGCGCAGGTAGCCGCCGTCCAGGCCGATCGAGGTGGCGTAGCGGTAGTCCATCGAGACGGTCTCGACGAAGGTCACCAGGTCGGGGTTGACCGAGCGGCCGGCGTCGGCGATGTCGAGCTGGAAGCGGAGCAGGTTGCGGTGGCGCCACTCGACGTAGCGGCGGAAGACCGGGTCGGCGAAGTCGGCGGCCTTGGGCAGGGCGAGGCCGGTGTCGGCCTTGAAGGCGGCCGCGCCCCAGGTCGAGGCGTCGCACCAGGTGAGTACGCCGTCGAAGTAGAGCGGCACGTCCGGCCAGATGCCGTCCACGCCGGTCGCGGCCACGCCCTTGATCCGCTTGAGGTAGTAGTCCCGCCAGGGCGAGTCGGGGCTCAGCCAGACGCTCTCGTCGCCCGGGTCGACCCAGACCACCACGCTGCCGTAGAACACGTTGGGCTTGCCGGCGAGGTCGCGCTGGACCCAGTTCTTGCCCTGGTCGTTCTTGTAGAAGGAGCGGCCCTTCTCGCCGCCGGGGGAGATCAGCTCCAGCGACGGGTAGTACATGACGACCTTCATCCCGGCGGCGTGGGCCAGGCCGGTGAAGGTCTTCACCTCGGCCATGTGGGCCGCGAACTCGGCGTCGGTGAGCCAGTTGGAGAGCAGCGTGTCCAGCTCGATGACGCTGACCTCCTGCGCCTTCAGGGCGTCGACGGCGCTCTGCATGTCGGCGGGCTCGTTGAAGGTGCCGTCGGCGATCCGGGCGTAGCGGGCCCAGTCGGGCCAGGTCTGACCGGTGGCGGTGCTGCGGAGGGTCGGCTGGGCCGCTCTCGCGTCCACGAGGGGGCCGGGGCCGGGTGTCGCGGCGTCGGCGGCCCAGGCCCGGCCGCCGGGCAGCAGGCGGACGGTGGCGAGGGCGCCGCCCGCGCCGAGCCCGGCCCGGAGCAGACGCCGACGGCCGAGGCGCGAGGTGGTGGCCGGGCTCGCGGCCGGTGGCCCGCCGTGGTGTCCGGTTCCTGCGTGGTGGTCGTTTCCTTCGTGCTGCTCGGGCATGGTGGTCCCCCCAGCGTGAGTCGGCATGACACGGGAACGGTGGTGAACACGGAACGAACGGTGCGCAGACGCTCCGCCGTTGCGACCGGCGGCGTCTCGGGGCCGACCCTAGACTGTGCGCTGTCCCGGTCGTTCGGTCCCGGTCCGTCTCTACGACAGACGTCGGACCACCGGTTCCCTCAGTGTGCGGACCGCTGTCGGGGGTGCGGCGCGGGGGAGTGCGGGGTAAGGGTGCCGGCAGGACGTCCGTCGGATGATCCCAGGTTGTCTACAGTGCTGTAGATTCGCGGCACACGGCACACGGCACACGGCACACGGCACACGGCACACGGCACGCGGCGGCGGCAGAACGAGGAGGACGCGATGAGCGTTTCGCTGGCCAAAGGGCAGAAGATCAGCCTGGAGAAGCCGGGCGGTGAACAGCTGAGCGTGGTCCGGATGGGCCTCGGCTGGAAGGCGGCCGAGCGCAAGGGCTTCCTCGCCAAGCTGCTCGCCGCCGGCCGGGAGATCGACCTGGACGCCTCGGCGGTGCTGTTCGCCCAGGGGCGCCCGGTGGACGTGGTCTTCTTCCAGCACCTCACCAGCAACGACGGCTCGGTGCGGCACAGCGGGGACAACCTGGTCGGCGGCTCGGGCGGCGCGACCGACGACGAGTCGATCACCGTCGACCTGACCACGGTCTCGGCCGACGTCGATCAGATCGTCTTCACCGTCAACTCCTTCACCGGGCAGACCTTCCAGGAGGTCGAGGCGGCCTTCTGCCGGCTCGTGGACGAGACCACCGGCGCCGAGCTGGCCCGCTACACCCTCACCGGCGGCGGCCCGTACACCGCGCAGATCATGGCCAAGGTGCAGCGCACCGCGACCGGCTGGCAGATGACCGCGATCGGCCAGCCGGCCAGCGGCCGGACCTTCCAGGACCTGATGCCGGAGCTGGTCAAGCACCTCTGAGCGGGTGACGGGCGGGGTGCGGCCCCCGAGCCCCGGACGGGCGCGGCGGGCGCCGCCGGACGGGCCGGTGGGCACCGGGCGGGCCCGGTGGGCGCGGATGGGCGGGCCCGGGGCGGGTTGCCGGTGGAGGGAGTGCGGGCCGGGAGCGCCGGATGCCGTCACGCGGTTTCTGTGATCCCGGGCCGCCGCGGGGGTCTCCTCTTCGAGAAGGCCGATCACCCGCACCCGAAGGACCCCTGCCATGACCGCTGCCGCCCGTCCGTTCGCCCGAGGCTGGCTGCTCGCGTCCTGCGTACCCACGCTGCTCGTGCTGGGCATGGCGGTGTCCGTGCCGCGGAGCGCACCGCCCGCCGCGGCGTCGGCCGTGCCCGGGCGGGCCGGCACGACACCCCCCGTCCAAGCGCCCGGGCCCGCCGACGGACCCGCCCGGGGACTCGCCCCGGGACTCGCCCGCGGTCTCGCGCCGGAGGAGAACGGCTACCGGCTCACGGTGGAGTCCCCCGCCCCGCCCGCCGGCCGTCCCGCGCCCGTCCGCTTCGCCGTCACCGGGCCGGACGGCGCGCCGGTCACCGACCTCACCGTCCACCAGACGAAGAAGCTGCACTTCTACGCGGTCCGCACCGACCTCTCCGGCTTCCAGCACCTGCACCCGGACCAGGCTCCGGACGGCGGCTGGACCGCCGACCTCGCCCCCCTCGACCCGGGCACCTGGCGGCTGTACGCCGACTTCATCCCGAACACCGGCCCCCACAGCACGGAGTACGTCCTCAGCCGCACCGTGACCGTGCCCGGCGACGCCACGCCCGTCCCGCTGCCCGCCCCCGCCGACCGCACCACCGTGGACGGCTACACCGTCACCCTGCACGCCCAACCCATGTCCGGTGCCCACCAGTTGACCGCCACCGTCGAACAGGACGGCCGCCCCGTCACCGACCTCCAGCCCTACCTGGACAGCTACGCCCACCTCAGCGCCTTCCACGAGGGCGACCAGGCCCTCGCCCACCTCCACCCGGCGAACGCCGTCACCGGTGACCACGGCGGCCCGACACTGACCTTCCAGGCCATGCTCCCCGAACCCGGGAACTGGCGCGTCTTCCTGCAGTTCCAGACCGGCGGCCGGCTGCACACCGCCGAGTTCACCCTGCCGATCGGCTGACGCGGGCGCTCGTTCCGCTCGGCCCGCCTCCGGGGCGGGCGGGCCCGACCACCCGCCTCCGCTCCCGGCTCAGTCGAGGAGCGGTACGACCTCGGCGGCGATCCACTCCATCGCCTCCTCCAGCCGCTCGCCGGCGATCGGCAGCCAGAGCGTGCAGGCCGCCAGCCCGGCGTCGGCGAGCCGGGCCAACTCCTCGGCCACGCGCGGCGCGGTGGGTGCCTCGCCGCCGAGCGGCCGGCCGGGGACGGGCACGGCGGCGGGGATGCCGGGCGGGGTGAGGAAGACGGCGGAGGCGAGCGTCAGCCGCTCGGGGTCCGTCCGCTCCGCTCCGTCGGCCCGCTCGGCCTGTGCGTGGTCGGCTTCCGGGTGGTCGGCTTCCGCGTGCTCGGCTTCCGCGTTTTTGGGCTGCCCGTGCTCGGCCTGCGCGTGCTGGGTCTCCGCGCGGTAGTCTTCCGCCTCGGCGAGTGCGCGCAAGCGGTCCCGTACGGCGGCGAGGTCCTCGGCGTCCACGCCGGTGCCGTACCAGCCGTCGCCGAGGCGCAGGGCCCGGCGCAGCGCGGCGTCGCTGTGGCCGCCGATCCAGACCGGCGGCCCGCCGGGGGTGACCGGGGTGACGCCGAGCCGGGCCGCGCGCAGGGTGGTGAACGGCCCGTCGAAGTCGGTGGGCCGGTGCGACCAGAGCGCCCGGGCGGCGGCGAGGTGGTCGTCGGTCCGGGCGCCGCGCTCGCGCACGGGGACGCCGACCGCCGAGAACTCCTCCGGGTTCCACCCGGTGCCCACACCGAGGATCAGCCGGCCGCCGGACACCACGTCCAGCGTGGCCGCCTGGTTGGCCAGCACCGCCGCCGGGTAGTACGGCGCGACGAGTACGGAGGTCAGCAGCCGCAACCGGGTGGTGGCGCCCGCGACGGCGGCCAGCAGGACGAACGGGTCGGTGTCGAGGCCGAACCCGCTCTCCAGCAGCCGGTTGCCGACGGCGACGTGGTCGAAGCCCAGCTCCTCGGCCCGCCGGGCGGCGCGGAGCAGTCCGGTGCCGTCGTCCGACGGGCGGTGGGGCTGGAGCGAGACACCGAGGCTCAGCTGGGGCACGACGGGCCTTTCGACGGGAGTCCGGAGCCGGGGGCCGGGCGGCGCTCGGGCCGACCGGTCACGAGCCCTCAACTCCCGTGCGGGCCTGTTCATTCCGTCGATTCGTGCGTCCTTGCGGTCCGCGGAACGGCGACGACGGCCGGGGGGCGCGGTTCCGCTGTGCAGAACCGCGCCCCCGTCGGGTCACTTCTTCGGGGCCGCCGAGGGCGACATCGAGGCGTGGGGGCTCGCGCTGGGCGCCGCGCTCGGGGTGCCCGTCGGGGTCGGGGTCGGGCAGCCGGGGGTGCCGGTGGGCGTCGCCGTCGGAGTGCCGGTGGGCGTGGTCGTGGGGGTCCCCGTGGGCGTGGCGGTGGGGGACGGGGAGCCCGTCGGGGTGGGCGTGCCCGTGGGCGTGCCGGTCGGAGTGCCGGTGGGCGTGGCCGTCGGGTCCGGGCAGGCCGTGGGGGTGCCGGTCGGGGTGCCCGTGGGCGTCGCGGTCGGCGTGCCGCTGGGCGTGCCGGTCGGGGTGGCCGTCGCGGTCGGCGACGGCGAGCCGGTGGGCGTGGGCGTCGTGGTGGGGCTCGTCGTCGGCTGCGCGGTCGGGGACGGCGAACCGGTCGGCGTCCCCGGCGTGCCGGGCTCCTGCGTCGGGGTCGGCGTCGGAACCGGCGCGGTACCGGTGCCCGCCGCGCCGCCGGTCGTGGGGTCGCCGACCGTCGGGAGGTACGGCGAGGGCAGCGAGGAGGACGGCGTCGGGAACCCGGTGCGGTTCGGGACGGTGGTCACCGTGCCGCTGCCGTAGTGGGCCATCCAGTTGCGGACCGTCCGCAGGTACTCGCCCGAGTTGTTGTAGCTGAGCACCGCCCGGTCGAGCTGCGCCGGGTCGGCGAGGTCGCGGCCGCCGGCGCACAGGTAGCGCCCGGCCGCCTCGGCGGCGTCGAAGACGTTGTTCGGGTCGGCCTTGCCGTCGCCGTTGGCGTCCACGCCCCAGGAGGCCCAGGTGGACGGGATGAACTGCATCGGGCCGACGGCGCGGTCCCAGCGGGAGTCGCCGTCGTAGCGGCCGCCGTCGGTGTCGGGTATCGCGGCGAAGCCGTTGCCGTCCAGGGCCGGGCCGAGGATCGGGGTGAGGGTCGTGCCCGCCGCGTCCACCTGGCCGCCGTTGGCCTGGCCGGACTCGACCTGGCCGATCGCGGCCAGCAGCTGCCAGGGCAGGTGGCAGCCGGGGGAGCGCTGCGCCAGCGAGGTCTCGGCCTGGCGGTAGGCGGCGAGCACGGTGGCGGGCAGCGCGGGGCCGGTGGCCGCGAACGGGCCGGCGGCGGGCGCGCCGGGCAGTGTGCCGGGCGGCTGCGGGAACAGCAGGGTGCCGCCGCCGTCGGCCGGGACTCCGGTGCCGGGTACGCCGGGTGAGGGGGTGCCGAACGGGGAGGAGGCCGTGCCCTGGCCGCCGCTGCCCTGGGCGGCGGTGCCGTTCGCCGGCCCGGTGTCGGCGGCCGCGACCGGCGCGAGCCCGAGGCCCGTCACCTGGGAGCCGGTCAGCGCGGCCAGTGCGGCGAGGGCCGCCGCCGTGCCCGTGACCCGCTTGCCGACCCGGACCTTGCGCCCGCCCTGAGCGCTGCCGAACCTCGCCGTCATCCGCTTCCCCTCCCCGTCGCCGTCCGGACCACCCCAGAACGGTTGAGCTGTCGTCATCGTGCCCGCCCACCCGAGGACGGGAGCCGCCGCCGGACGATTAGTATCACGACGATCTGACAGGGACGGGGTGACCCGGAGACGGCCCGGAGCCCTCCGAGGGGTTGGCTCGGCACGTCGCCCGGGGGTCCGGGCGCACCCCGGTGGCATCCCGTCGCATCCCGGCGGCATCCCGGGCGTCCCCCTGGTGTCTCCGGGCGTTCCGCGGATCACGGCGCCGGCATCTCCCGTTCCGGTAGAAGGAGTTGACCGAGGCCCCAACGGCGGTGGGACGGACGCCCCTCGGGGTCGCACGGGCGGTTCGGAGCACGGGGGTGGTGCGTGCGCGGCGTTTCGGGCTCCCCGGCGGCGCCCGCGGCCTGCCCGCCTGACCTGCCGGAACGTCCGGCGCGCGGGTCGATCGTTCTTAGCAGGACGGGCCCCTGCGCGCCAGGGTGCGTCCCCAACTCGCCCCTGGACGGGTGACGTTCTGGTGAAAGTGGGCATGCCAGGAATCGCCGCCCGGCATGCTGTGCCGCGTGACGATGCGGATGGAGGTCCAGACCGTGAGCGCGAACCTGCCGGAGACCGTCGCCGAGGGAGCGGTCGTCCTGCCGGCGCCCCCTCGGGTCGTGGACGACCTGGCGCGTGACCTGACCCAGGCCGCCGCCGCCGTCCGGGCGGTGTCGCGCACCTGCCGCACCGGCGGGGACGTCGCGGTCGCCGCGTACACCGCCGTGGTGTGCACCGGACTGTCGGCCGCCCGCGCCCTGGAGGAGGCCGCCGCCTGGTGCCGGCAGGCCCCGGAGGCCGAGGTGCACTCCCTGGCCTGGGCGCGGGTGCCGGGGCACCGCGAGGACGTCCACGAGTACCGCGTCACCATGGCCGTCAGCTTCCCCGACGACGAGACCGGGGAGCACCTCGGGGACACCCACCACGCCCACCGCTGAGGCCGTATCATCGCCCCATGGATGAGGGGGGTACGAACGACATGGTGAAGGACAGCGTGGGCGGCGCCGGGACGGCGGACGGCGTCGAGGACGGCGACCCGAAGGAGCTCTCGCGGGGCGCCGCCGTCGCGGCCGCCGTCCTGGCCGGACTCTGCGGTGCGGCGGTGCTGCTGGCCGTCTTCCACTGGCTGGGCTGGAGTGTTCCGGGCATCGGCTGGCTGGTCGCCAAGCTCGGGATCAAGCTGGCCGTCGGCGGCTTCGCCGCGGTGGCCGTGGGCCTCGCCTGGCTCCGGGCCAGGCTGCGGCCCCGGTCCCGCACCTGACCTGAGGGTCGGGGCCGACCGGAGGGCGGAGCCTACCCGAGGGCCGGGCCGACCAGAGAGCGGGCCCGACCCTCGGGCCGGGGCCGACCGGAGGCCGGCGCTCAACGCCGTTGCGGGGACCGGGAGTCGGACCGGGACCCGTCAACTGGCCTGCGGAGAGGCGCAGGTGAGGTCGTGCGCCGGAACCTGGTCGTCCAGCAGGTAGCGCTCGACCACGTCGGTGACGCAGGAGTTGGGCCCGGGGTACTGGCCGTGGTCGCCGTTCCCGGTGACGGTGACCAGCTTGGAGCCGCGCAGCGCGCGGTGGGCGCCGAGCGCCGCCTCGTAGTAGGTCGCCGGGTCGTGCACCGAGTTGAGCATCAGCGTGGCCGGCAGGTGGGCGCCGGTGACCTTCACCGTGGGCGCCGGGGCGACCGGCCAGGCGGCGCAGACCGCGCCGAAGGCCAGCGTCCGGGCGCCGACCAGCGGCAGGCGGGCGGTGTTCTCGGCGCCGCGCCGCACCCAGGTGGCCATGTCCTTCGTCCACGGCGTGTCGGAGCAGGTCACCGAGAAGAACTCGGCGAGGAACTCCGGGCTGAGGTAGCTGTTGAACGTCTTCGCGGCCGCCGTCCTGGTGGCGGCGTCGGCGGCCTGCCAGGTGTCGAGGACGGTCAACAGCCGGGCGAGGTCGGGGAAGTGGGCCGCCGAGTAGATCGCCGAGATCGCCACGTTGTCCAGCTGGTTGGGGCCGATCGTCAGTGGACCCTCGACGATGGGCGCGTCGTGCAGTGCGGCCCGCCGCTGCTCCCAGTGCGCCCGGACCTGCTCCGGGGTCGAGCCCCAGTGGTAGGTGGCGTCCCGGGCCGCGAGCCAGGGCACGAAGTCCTCGTCGAAGCGGCGCTGGAAGCTCATCGGCTGGCCGAGCTGGAACTTCTCCCAGGTGTCCTCGAAGCCGATGTTGCTGTCCAGCACCATCCGTTGGACCCGGTGCGGGAAGAGAGTCCCGTAGTAGGCACCGATCATCGAGGCGTAGGACGGGCCGTAGTAGCTCAGCTTGCGCTCGCCGAGCAGGGAGCGGAACAGATCGATGTCGTGGGCGGTCTGCTCGGTGTTCAGGTAGGGGATCAGGTCGCCGCTGCGTGCCTGGCAACCGGCGGCCAGCTTCTCGGAGTCGGCGATCACGCGGTCGACCGCGGCGGGCGACTGGTCGCGGTAGTCGCCGGCCAGGAACTCCCGGAACTCCTCCGGCGTCTGGCAGACGGCCTTGGTGCTCGCGCCGACTCCGCGCTGGTCGAAGCCCACGATGTCGTACGCGGCGCCGACGGCCGGGGCCGCCTCGGCCAGTCCGGCGGGGCGCAGCAGGCCCGAGGCGCCGGGGCCGCCGGCCGCCATCAGCAGGGTGCCCTTGCGCTGGGCCGGGTCGGTGGCGCGGTGTCGGGAGACGGCGATGGTCAGGTCGTCGCCGACGCCGGGGTGGTGCCAGTCGCGCGGGGCGGCCATGGTGGCGCAGTCCAGGGCGGGCCGGTCGGCGCAGGGCTGCCAGTCCAGGGTCTGGTGGGTGTAGCGGGCGGGTGCCGGGGCGGCGTCGCCCGGATCGCGGGCGGTGTCGGCGCCGGCGGTGGTGGGCAGGGCCAGGCCGGCCAGGACGGCGGCGGCCAGGGCGAGCGCGGCCCGCCGGCCCCGGGGCGTGGTGGCCGGGGCGGCGGTGCCGGCGCTCGTGGTGGCGCAGGTCTCGGTGGTGGAAGTCTCGGTGGCGCAAGTCGTGGTGGTGGAAGTCTTGGTGGTGGTCACGGGATCGATCCTGCCGGGTTCCGACCTGACGATCGATCACGTACGCCACCGTTTCCAGGGTGGTGCTGGGTACACCCCCGAGCGGGCGCGGGCTGCAGCGTCCGGTCGGCGACGGTCCGCGGCGGCCCCACCCCCGTCGGGGCCGCCGCGGCCGGTCAGTACCCGGCGGTGAACCGGGTACGGCGGTGGGCCGGCATCTCGACCTCGTCCAGGAGGGCGATGGCGAGGTCCTCCATGGAGATCGCCGAGTTGCCGTCGGCGTCGACCAGCAGCTCGTCCCGGCCGAGCCGGAACCGGCCGGTGCGCACGCCCGGTTCGAGCAGTGCGGCCGGGCTCAGGTACGTCCAGTCGACGTCGGGGCCGGCCGCGCGGTAGTGCGCGAGCTGCTCGTTGCAGGCCAGCGCGATCGGGCGGATCGCGGCGGGGAAGCCGGGGGTTTCCACGAGGGTCGCTCCGCCGGCGCCCGGGACGGTGAGGCTGCCCGCGCCGCCGACGGCCAGCAGCCGCACGCCCGTCCCGGCGACTCCGGCCAGCAGGCCCTTGGTGGCGACGGCCAGTTCGTGCTCGCTGCCGGCCACCGGGCGGGTCGCGGTGATCAGCGCGTCCTGCCCGGCGGCTATCCGGGCGACGTCCTCGGCGTTGCGGGCGTCGCCGACGGTGAGGGCGACCTCGGAGGGCAGGTCGTGCGGCTTGGCCGGGTCCCGGACGACGGCGGTGACCTCGTGGCCGCGGGCGAGGGCCTCGGCCACGACCCGGCTGCCGACGTTGCCGGTGGCGCCGAACACGGTGATGCGCATGGGAGTTCTCCTGGGCGAGAGGGGCGAGAGGAGCGAGAGAGGGGCTGAAGAGGCGGCGAGGGGGTGCGGGACGGGATCCGGATCGAGGCGGCGGGGTCAGGCGCGCTCGCGCACCGGCGGCGCGGAGGCCGGGCGGGCCGCCGGTGTCGACGACCCGGCGGCGCCCGGTCGCCGGGTCTGGGCGACGACCAGCGAGCCGAGCACGACCAGCGCGCCGAGGGCTTGGAGCGGGCTGAGGTCCTGGCCGAGGGCCAGCCATCCGATCCCGGTGGCGACCACCGGGCTGAGCAGGGCGAGGAAGGAGACCGAGGTCGGCGACAGCGCCTGGATCCCGCGGAACCACAGCGCGTAGGTGAAGGCCGCGCCGATCAGGCACAGGTAGGCGTAGCCGAGCAGGTTGGCGGCGGTGTAGTGGGTCGGCGGCGCGCCCTCGCTGAGCAGGGTGACCGGGACCAACAGCAGTCCTCCGGCGGTGAGTTGCCAGCCGGTGGTGGCGAGCAGCGGGGCGGGGGAGGCCCAGCGCTTGGAGAGTACGACGCCGGCGGCCATGACCACCGCGCCGCCGAGCGCGGCGGCCACCCCGACGGCGTCCAGCCGCGCGTCGGCCCGGAGGACCAGCAGGCTGACGCCCGCGACGCCCGCGATGCCGGACAGCACGGTGCGCAGGGTGAGCCGGTCGCCGAGGACGGCGGCCGAGAGGCCGGCGGTGATCAGCGGTCCGACGGCGCCGACGGTGGCCGCGATGCCGCCGGGGAGGCGGTAGGCGGCGATGAAGAGCAGGGCCTGGAAGGCCCCGATGTTGAGTGCGCCGAGGACGAGCGAGCGCCACCACCAACTGCCCTGTGGTAGGCGGCGGGTGAGGGCGATCAGCAGCAGCCCGGCGGGCAGGCAGCGGATGACGGCGGCGAGCAGCGGACGGTGTGGCGGCAGCAGCTCGGTGGTGACGAGGTAGGTCGTCCCCCAGACGGCGGGGGCGAGGGCCGTCACCAGCACGATGGCGAGGCGATGTCTTAGCACTAAGCCAATGTATCTCAGCGCTAAGGCACTTTCGCTCCGCATGCGAGGTGGCGTGGCTCACAGTTACCTCACTGCTAAGGAACCCGGACGGAATCGCCTACCCTGGAGCGGTGGCAGATCATGTGGACCGCGTCGTCGCGCAGTGGGCCGCCGAGCGGCCCGACCTGGACGTCTCCCCGATGGAGGTGTTCGGCCGGCTCAAGCGCCTCTACCGCCTGGTGGACGCGGCGCTCAACCGCACCTTCGCCGAGCACGGCCTGGACGCCGCCTCCTTCGACGTCCTCGCGACCCTGAAGCGCAGCGGCCCGCCCTACCGCCTCACCCCCACCGGACTGATGCAGTCCTCCATGGTCACCTCCGGCGCCATCACCCAGCGCCTCGACCGGCTGGAGGCCCGGGGTCTGGTCACCCGGACCCGCAGCGACCAGGACGGCCGCAGCCGCGAGGTCGCGCTCACCCCCGAGGGCCACGCCCTCATCGAGCGCGCCCTGCCCGACCACCTCGCCACCGAGTTCGAACTCCTCGCCGGGCTGGACGACGCCCGGACCGCCGCCCTGGTCGACGCGATGCGCACCCTGCTCGCCGCCCTGGAGGACGGCGAGGGGTAGCGGCAAAACCGTCGACCCCCTGCTGCACCGCGCCCCGGCGGGCCCCGGCGCCGATCCTGCGGGCGACCGCCGCGGTGGTGGCGTCGCCCGCCTCCGCTCCCTTGCGGGCCACCGCCCGCTGGACGCCCCCGGGCTCCAGCGGTACGCGGAGCTCCTGCTCTCACCCCCGGCCGACCCCTGGCGGTGAGCCCGCCAGGGCTCATCCGGTCGTCAGCGGTCCGTCGGCCGGGTGCCCGGCTCGGCGACGACGTGGATCTCGTGGACGGCGTTCCGGTCGCCGGCGAGCGGCTGGACGCGCCCGGCGGAGTCGGTGGCCCGGCAGCGGACGCGGTGCGGGCCCGGGGCGAGCTCGTACCGCAGGCGGAAGCGCTGCCAGGCCGGGTCCGGCCCGCGCCGGTCCAGCGCGGCGGGCTGCCAGTCGGTGTCGTCCACGGCGACCTCGACGGACGTCACCTCGGTGGAACTCCAGGCGTACCCGGCCAGTTCGAGGCTCCCGGCCGGGACGGAGCACCCGTCGCCCGGGGTGAGCAGCTTGCTGTTGACGTCCTTCTCGCGCACCGGCCGGGACTCGCTCTCGCCGGGCAGGACGCGGGTGTAGAGGCGGGTGGTGAAGAGGTGGTCGGGGCGGTCGGCGGCCAGCACGATCCGGGTCAGCCACTTGACCGAGTTGGTGCCGAACATCCGGGGTGCCACCGCCCGCAGCGGGTAGCCGTGGTCGGGGCGCAGCGGTTCGCCGTTCATGCCGTGCGCGAGGACGACCTCGGCGGCCGCCTCGTCCAGGGGCAGGTCCTTGAGGTAGCTCACGCCGCTCTCGCCCGCGAAGTCGCCCGAATCGGCGCCCTCCAGCCAGACGTGCCGGGCCTCCGGGCGCGGGCGGGCCAGCTCCAGCACGGCGGCGAGCGGGACGCCGGCCCACTCCAGATTGGTGACCGCCCGGGTCGGCACGGTGGGGTGCAGCGGATTGCCGAAGCACTCGTGGACGGCGGTGAAGCGGGTCTGCGGCAGGCCCCGGAGGGTCGGGAGGTCCAGCCGCAGCGGCCGCTCCACCAGGCCCTCGACGGTGAGCGACCAGCTCGCCGGATCGAGCCGCGGGTGCGGACCGAGGTGGTTGCGGATGAACACCTCCTCGACCGGGGTGCGGAAGAGGTCGGGTGTCGGCGGATCGGTCCTGATCATCGGTCATTCCCCCGTGTCGAACTCGGTGTTGCGTGCGATCGACGGTACAAGGAGCAACTGACACCGCGCGGGCCGGGGCCGGGGCTCGGGCCGGGGCTCGGGCCGGGGCTCGGGCCGGGGCCGGCGCTGGGCCCGGGGACGGGGCGGGGCCGGGTGACGGGGTGACCCGGTCGGCGTAGCGCGGCGCGCGGGCCGGGCGGGGTGCTGCGATCTTCGGAGGGCACCCGGCCGAGCCCGACCGCCGGGACCCGTCGTCGCGAGACCGTGGAGGCCCCGGATGTGGCAGGCACCCCCCGCCCCCGTCAGCCGTGAGTGGCTCCCAGTGCTGGACATGCCGGCGCCCGGCCCGCAGAACCGCTGGACGGTGCTGCTGCGCGCCCTGCTGCTGATCCCCCAGTTCGTGGTGGTGTGGGTGCTGTCGGTGGTGGCGTTCTTCGCCACCGTCATCGGCTGGTTCGGCGCGCTGGTGCTCGGCCGGCTGCCCGTCTTCGTCGCGGACTACCTGGCCGGGTACGTGCCGTACGAGACCCGCGTCACCGCGTACCTGATGCTCACGGTGGACCGCTACCCGCCGTTCCGGTTCCGGGCCCCCGAGTACCCGGTGCAGGTCGGGCTGAAGCCCGGCGAGCTGAACCGGCTCGCCGTCCTGTTCCGCATCGTCCTCGTCATCCCGGCCTCGATCGTGCAGGGCCTGGTGAGCGCGGGGTGGTGGGCGGTGTCGTTCGTCCTCTGGCTCGTGGTGCTCGTCCTCGGCCGGATGCCGCAGGCGCTGTACGAGGCGACGACGGCGATCCTGCGCTACCGGCTGCGGTACACCGCCTACCTGGTGATGCTCTCCTCCGCCTACCCCAAGCGACTGTTCGGCGACGAGCCGGGCAGCGAACCGGAGGGCCCGGTGTCGGCCACCCGCCCGCTGGTCCTGAGCGGCGCCGGCCGGGGCCTGCTCGTGGTCTTCCTCGTCCTCGGCCTGGCCTCCTGGGTGACGAGCTCCGTCACCACGACGGTGACCTCGAACGACGATGACGACGACGTCACCAACCCCACCCAGCGCGTCATCGCGCCCCTCGTACCGGGCCCCGCGGGCCGCCCGGGCCACCTCTGAGGCCGGGCGGGGACGGCCCGACGACATGAGTTCCTCTCATGGGCCGAGGTCATGAGCATCTCTCATGGGGCTCAGGCATGAGCTCCTCTCATGGGCCGGTCTCATGAGCTCCTCTCATGAGCCGGCTGCATGAGCTCCTCTCATGGCGCCACGCATGAGCTCGCCTCATGGGCCGTACGAGTGACTGCGGCGCCCGCGGCTCACGGTTTCACGGCCACCGCCTGGAAGAAGGTGTAGTGGAACGTCCCGCCCGGCTCGGCCGCGCGGCGCAGCTCCGCGATGCCCAGGTCGAAGGCCTCCGGTGTGGTCAGCCCGGCGGCCAGCGCCTCCGCCCGTACGGCCTCGACCATCGCGACGAAGGTCCGCAGGGTGAAGCCCTCCGCCAGCGCCGGCCGGCCGCCGTCGGCGTAGACCGTCCGCGGGCGGACGTCCACCTCCGCGAAGCCGGCCGCCGTCAGCAGCGGGTACAGGCGGCGGCCGAGCAACCCGTCGCCGCCACCGTCGGCCTGGAGCCGGACCAGGTGGTCGATCGTCCGGCGGGCGGCCGGGCTCTCCGGGTGGAAGAAGGCCGAGCCGTGGTCGCCCTCGATCACCGTGATCGTCCCGCCCGGCCGCAGCACCCGGCGCAGCGCGGCCAGCCCGGCCGCCGGATCGGGCAGGTGCTCCAGCACGAAGCAGAGGAAGACGTGGTCGAACGCGTCGTCCGGGAACGGCAGCCGGTGCAGGTCGCCGTGGTGCCAGGTGACGTCCGCGGCCGGCGCCTGCGCCGCCACCCGGGCGCGGGCCTGCGCAAGCGACCCGGCCGAGAGGTCCACGGCGGTCAGCAGGACGCCCGGGCTGTTGGCCAGCAGGTGCACCGTCTGCGCCCCCACCCCGCAGCCCGCCTCCAGCACCCGGCTGCCCGCCGGGAACCCGGTGTCCGCGTGCAGCAGCCCGGCGAGGGTGTCGGCCTGGTCGCCGAGGCGCCGTGCCTCGGTGTCGGAGTAGCCGTGGACGTAGTCGTGAACCTGGCCCTGGTCGTCAAGGTGGCCGTGGTCGTCAAGGTGGCCCTGGTCGTCAAGGTGGCCCTGGCCGTCGATGTGGCCGTGGCCGGTGTTACCGGGGAGTGCCGTTTCCGTGGTCATGGCCCCACCCTCGCGCCACTATGGTCCGGTGAACAGGTCCAAAGCCGTGGCATCCGACCGGTCCAAAGAGGCCGGCGCCGACTTCCTCCAGCTCGACACCGCCGACGCCCCGCCCGGCGGCCTCACCGACTGGCTCGCCCGCCGGCTGCGCGAAGCCGTCGCCGACGGTCGCCTCCCGACCGGCAGCCGACTGCCCGCCAGCCGGGTCCTGGCGGCCGAACTCGGTGTCTCCCGAGGGGTGGTGACCGATGCCTACCGGCGCCTCGCCGAGGAGGGCCAGGTCTCCGGGCAGGGCCGCGGCGGCACGGTCGTCGTCGCCACCCCGGCTCCCGCCGCCGCTCCCGCTGCCACTCCCGCCTCCCGGCCGCCCCGCGCGCCGGAGGCGGCGCCCGCCCTCTTCCGGGACGACCCGGACCCCGAGGTGTTCGACCTCCTGCGCGCCACCCCCGCCCGGATCGACCTCACCCCCGGCGTCCCCGACCTCGCCGCCTTCCCCCGCGCCGCCTGGCTGCGCGCCGAACGCGCCGTCCTCGACGGCCTCGCCGCGCCCGACCTCGGCTACGGGGACGTCCGAGGCACCCCCGCCCTGCGCCGGGCCGTCGCCCACTGGCTCGCCCGCAACCGGGGCATCCGCGCCGACCCCGACGAGGTGCTGATCGTCGCCGGCACGGCCCAGGCCCTCGCCCTGCTCGGTCGCGCCTTCGGCCGGGCGGGCATCACGGAGGTCGCGGTCGAGGACCCGGGCTCGCTCGGCGCCCGTCAGCACCTCGCCCACTGGCTCGCCGCCACTCCACCCGTCCCGGTCGACGCCGAGGGCATCCGGGTCGACGCCCTGCGCGCCACCGGCACCCCGGCCGTCCTGCTCACCCCCGCCCACCAGTACCCGACCGGCGTCGTCCTCGGCGGCGACCGCCGCCGCGAGCTGCTGCGCTGGGCGGCGGACGGCGGTCTGGTCATCGAGGACGACTACGACGCCGAGCACCGCTACGACCGTCCGCCCGTTCCGGCGCTGCGGGCCGCCCTGCCGGAGCAGGTCTGCTACGCGGGCAGCATCTCCAAACTGCTCGCCCCCGCACTGCGCACGGGCTGGCTGCTCGTCCCCGACCGCCTCCGGGGCCCCGTCCTCGACGCCAAACGCTTCGCCGACCTCGGCAACCCGGTGCTGCCCCAGCTCGTGCTCGCCCGCCTGATGGAGTCCGGCGAACTCGACCGCCACCTACGGCTGCTGCGCCGCCGCCACCGCCGCCGCCGGGACGCCGTGATCGCCGCGATCCGTGCCCACCTCCCCGGGGCCACCGTCCACGGCGCGGCGGCCGGCCTCCACCTGATGCTCACGCTGCCGGAGCGACTCGGCTGCACCGACACCGAGTTGGCCACCGCGGCGCTGGCCGGCGGCGTCAAGGTCCAGCCCCTCTCCTGGCACGCCCGCCTCCCGTACCCACCCGGCCTGGTCATCGGCTACGCGGCGCTCTCGCCGTCCGACCTCGCCGAGGGCATCGCGATCCTGGGCGACCTGGTCCGGCGCGCGGGGTGAGCCCGCCGCCGAGCCGAGTACGGGTACTCAGACGAGGGCGGGACGGCTACTCATGCGACGGTCGACCGTCCTGGGGCAGGATGTCGATCATGGAGAACGCTTCCCCCGCCGCCGGACGGACTCGCAAGGCGGCGTTCCTGCTCACCGGCCTGGCGCTGTCGGTCGTCCTGGTCCTCGGCGCGGTGGCGTTCGGCCGCGCCTGGGCGGGCGAGCCCTTCCCGACGGCCGACCCGTCCGCCACGGCGAAGCACCTGAACGATCGCACCCTGACCGTCTTCGACGCCCTCGGCCTGCCTTCGACAGCGGTGCTCGACGAGAAGTACAGCACCGGCATCAAGGCCGACGTCTACGCCTGTCACCGCCGCGGGCTCGCCCACTTCCTCGACGGCGTCGACGCCTCCGCTCCGCCCGAGCCCCGGACCGCCAAGATCCACGCCGGCTTCACCGTCATGGGGCTCACCGACGCGCAGGGGCAGACGGCGCTCGAACAAGCGCGGCGGACACTGACCGAACGGGGCTGGGCCGCCGCCACTGACGCCGCGTTCGGCCGTTCCCTACTCCACCTGACCCCGCCGCCCCCGCGCCCCGGCGCGCTCCCGGCCGTGGTTTCCGGCAGCGTCGCCGTCTCCGTCGAGTACGGGGACGGCTACCTCAGCATCCGCGCCGACACGGTGTGCGCCCACTACCCCGGCGACACCCCCGTCGACTGGGAGGGCAAGCCGCAGGGCCTGCCCGACCTCGCCCTCCCGGCACAGCTCCGGCGCGGCTGAGCGCCGAGGCGACCCGCTCCTCGGCGGACCGGTGCAGTCCGGCTCGCGGAGCCGCCCCCGGTGCGGCTCCGCCGTCGCGGGCAGCGGGCTCGGGTCTGGGAGACCAGCTGCGCGGCCGTCCGGCCCGGCGTCCTCGGCCACCACGTCCTCGCCGTTCACGTGGACCCGCACCCCGGCGGGGGTGCAGGGCCCGGGCGGCACGATCCGCAGCGCCGGTCGATCGGACATCCTGCCGCTCCAGGGGCGGCCCTCAGGCTCCTGACGTCCGTCCGGACGGCGGGCGGGACGGGGGGTTCGGCGACGGAATCTCGGGCCACGCGGTGAACGGTCCGTCGGGATCTCGGAGGGACCCGGCGCGGGGGAGGGTCGGCGGCCGTGGCCCCGGGTACGCTGACGGGCCGTAGACCCGCTGTCGACCCAGGAGGCGTGATGGTCCCGCTCCGGCGAGTCGCCCGGTTCGGTGCGGTGCTGGCGGTCCTGGGGGCCGCGCTCGGGCCCGCCCCGATCGGGGCGGCCTCCGCATCGCGCAACGCGCACCCCGAGAGGACCGCCGCCATGGCCGCCCTGGAGGACGAGCACTCCCGCACGCTCGCCGGACGGCGGATCGTGCTCTCGTACGCCGGCCCGACGCCTCCGCCCGGGGTCCTGCGGACGATCCGGGAGGGCCGTGCGGCGGGGGTGATCCTGTTCGGCGAGAACATCACCGGCCCGGCGCAACTCGCCGAGGCGGTGGCCGCGTTGAAGCAGGCCGCCGCCGAGGCGCCGAACCCGCGCACCCTGCTGCTGATGACCGACCAGGAGGGCGGCAAGGTCCGTCGGCTGCCCGGAGCGCCCGAACTCTCCGCCCGCCGCACCGGAACGGCCGCGGACCCGGTGAACGCCGCGCTGTCCTCGGGCAGCGGCGCCGCCCGCAACCTCACCGACGCCGGGCTGAACGTCAACCTCGCGCCGGTGCTCGACGTCTACGACACCCCGGACAACTTCATCGACCACCACGAGCGCTCGTACGGCCAGGATCCGGACACGGTGGCCCAGTTGGGCAGTGCCTTCCTCGCCGCCCAGCAGGTGCTCGGGGTGGCGGCGACCGCCAAGCACTTCCCGGGCCTCGGCACCGCGGCCCGGGACGAGAACACCGACGAGCGCCCGGTCACCCTCACCGTCCCGCTGGAACAGCTGCGCGCCCGGGACGAAACGCCCTACCGGTCCGCCATCGCGGCGGGCGTCCGGCTGGTGATGGCCTCCTGGGCGGTGTACCCGGCACTCGACCCGGAGCGCCCGGCCGGACTGTCGCCCACGGTCATCCAGGGCGAACTCCGCGATCGGCTCAAGTTCCGCGGCGTGACCGTCACCGACGCCATGGAGGCCGGCGCCCTCGCCCCGTACGGAGGCACCGGCGCCCGCGCGGTGGCCGCCGCCGGGGCCGGCATGGACCTGCTGCTCTGCTCCGCCCGCGACCCGCAACAGGCCGAGGACGCCGCCGAGGCCCTGGCCGCCGCCCTCGACTCCGGCCGCCTCGACCGCGACGCCTTCCTCGCCGCCGTCACCCGCGTCGACGCCCTGCGCACCTCCCTCGGCTGACAGTGCCCTGGCGCGGTCCGGTCCCGCTCATCCTCCGGCCGCCCGGGGCTGGAGGAGGCTGCGGAGGTCGATGATGCGGTAGCCGCGGGCGCGGGCGCCGTCGATGATGCGGGGGAGGGCTTCGGCGTCGAGGCAGGTGTCGGGGCCGCCCTCCTCGGTGGCGCCGACGTGCAGTTGCAGGACTGCGCCCGGGGTGAGGGCGGCGAGGGCGCGGTCGACCGCGCGGTCCGCGGTCATGCCGTTGCCCGGGCCCAGGTAGCCCTTGGTGTCGGCGGTGAACTCCAGGTCCGCGTAGCCGAGCCCGTTGACGGTGGCGATGCCCTCGGGGGTGGTCGCGCTGTACGGGAAGCGGAAGAAGGGCAGCGGTTCGGTGCCGGCGGCGCGGCGGATCGCGGTGTCCGCGCGGCGGACCTCGGCGCGGGCCTGCTCGGGGCCGAGGGTGGTGAAGTCCGGGTGGCTGTAGGAGTGGTTGCCGAGGCCGTGCCCGGCGGCCGCGATGGCGCGGACCGCGCGGGGGTGGCGGTCGGCGAAGTCGCCGGTGGGGAAGAACGCGGCCGGGGCGGCGCGGTCGCGCAGGACGGCGAGGACGCTGTCGAGCCCGGTCTCGTTCCAGGCGGCGTTGAAGGTGAGGGCGATCGCGCGGTCCTCGGTGGGGAGCCGGCGGATCTCGGTGCCCAGGAGTGCGGCGGGTGGCGGGGCGGCGGCGAGCAGGGCGAGTGTGGCGATGGCGGCCGCGGCCGTGGTGCGGAGACGGTTCACCTGGGGTAAACGTGGGCGTCACCCGGGAGGGCACGGGGGTTCGGCCAGGCGGGGGCGATCGCGCCATCGAAGGTCAGATTTTGGTCGTGGCAGCGGTTCCATGGATAAAAGCGGATCGCGGCATAGGAATCGCATGGCAAAGTCTCTGTCGTGGGCCTATGAAATGTCATATGTGCCACGCCACCTGTCCTTGACCGTCCTCATCACGCCCTCCCGAGGAGGAGCCCATGAACCGCATCGCCAGGATCGCGGCCGGTGCCGCCGGTGCCGCCGCACTGCTCGCCGCGCCCGTGCCGGCGCTCGCCGCCGCCCAGCCGACGGCCGCCGCCCAGGCGACTGCCGCCACCGTCACCACCTGCGGGTGGTCCGGCCTGCAGGCGGGGCTGTCCACCAAGGTCTGCGCCGACGTCACCGGTGACAGCGTCGTGCTGTACGGGCAGATCGGGCTGGCCGGGCCGCCGTCGCCGGGCACCCCGTGGCCGCCGGCGCCGCAGGAGCTGCTCACCCGCCTGTCGGCCGAGGTGGTCGGGGGCGGTGCGCTCAGCGCGGTGAACGGCCGCACCGTGTTCCAGGTCAGCACCGTGCGGGTCGACGGCGGCACCGTGCACGCGCCGTGCGGGTCGACCGTGCACGCGTCCTTCTCGGTCGAGGCGATCTGGCGGGGACCGGCCCCGGTCACGGTCGATGTGCCTGTAGTCTGCTGACGGCACGTCACTGTGACTGCCGAGCCCGGGAGTTGGCAGCATCCCGGGCTCGGCTTCGGCGCGTCCCGACGCGGCCCCGGGTGTGAGGTGGGTCACCTTCCGGGTGGGGTCGGGAGTCGCCGTGGTGTGACGACTTGAAGAAATCTTCATCTGTCGCGATGATGCCTACCGGCCGCGGCGCACGGACCCCGCCCGGCCGGGACGACCACCGAGCCGGAAACGAGGAGGCGCGCGGACGATGCCGGTCCCGCTGTACCAGGCCAAGGCGGAGTTCTTCCGCACCCTCGGCCACCCCGTGCGGATCCGCGTGCTGGAACTGCTCCAGGACGGACCCCGGCCGGTGCGCGAGCTGCTGGCGGAGATCGAGGTCGAACCGTCCAACCTCTCCCAGCAGCTCGCGGTGCTGCGTCGCACCCAGCTGGTCACGGCCACCCGCGAGGGCAACACGGTGGTGTACGCGCTCAGCACCCCGGACGTCGCCGAACTGCTGCGCGCGGCGCGCCGGATCCTGACCGAGCTGATCACCGACCAGGGCGTGCTGCTCACCGAGCTGCGCGCGACCGGCGTCCGGCAGCCCCGCTGAACCGCGCCCGGCCCGGGCGCCCGAACCCGACGCCGAGCCGGCTGCGCGACCAGGCTGCACGACCAGGCTGCACGACCAGGCTGTACGAACCGAGGAGAACCACCCGCCATGAGCGACAGCACCAGCGAGGAGAAGAAGCGCCGCAAGGCGATGCTGATCCGTGCGGGCATCTACATCTTCGCCACCCACCTGTTCGCCGGCTTCGTCCTGTTGCTGTTCGCGCTCGGCGGCCGGAAGTAGCGCGTCAGCGGAACCCCTGTACGGTGGCGGTCCCTGCTCAGCGGAACCGCCGCTCGGTGGCGGCCCCGGCTCGGCGCAGCCGTCCGTTCAGCGCAGCCGTCCCCCGTCCGGTACCTGGTAGCGGTCGCTGGTGCTGGTCCACGCCTGCACGCCGGCCACGAGTTCCCGGGTGCCGTCCAGGTACCACCGCCCCGCCGGGTGGCGGCGCCGCAGTTCCCGGCGCAGACCCTCGTTCTCCTGCCGCAGACGCACCACCCGGTCCCGTACGGCGCGCACGGCCCGGTTGCGGGTGCAGCCGCGGGCCCGCTGCAGGGTGAGCACGGTGTTGAAGGCGGCGGCGCTCTGCCGTTCCTCCCGCTCCAGCGAGTAGAGGTCGTTGATCAGGGTGGCGGCGTCGGCGGTGTTGGCGCGCAGCCGGTGCAGTGCGGGCTCCGCGTGCAGGGCGGCGGGGGCGTCGGCGCCGTGGACCCGTTCCAGTATGTTCATGAACGGGTAGAGGCAGCTGCCGTGCCGGCGCAGCCGCATGGTCTCGGCCAGGCCGAGGGCGGGCACGGTGCCGCGGGCGCGGTGGTCGGCCTCGGCGGGGAAGGTGGCCAGGCACGCGCGCCACTCCCGGGCCGCCCGGGCGCGCCAGGCGGGGGACATCGCGGCGCACTGGCGGTCCCACAGCTCCCGCCAGGCGTGCAGGAGTGGTCCGTGCGGCGGCTGGGCCTCGGCGCCGTCGAGGACGGCGATCAGCGGGTCGACCAGGGCGTGCGCCTCGGCCGGGCGACGTCCGGGGGTGCCGTCGAAGCGGTCGTCCAGGATGGTGAACCACCCCAGCACGTCCACCAGGAGGTCGAGTTCGGCGCCGCGGGTGCGCGGGAAGGCGTGGCCGATCAGCTCGTGCAGGGCGTAGGCCCGGTAGCCGGGGAGTTCGGCCGGGGCGAGCAGGCCGTGGCGGAGCACCCAGTCGGCGTGCCGGTCCGCGGCGGTGCGCAGCTCGCCGCGCGGGCGGGCCGGCAGCGGTCGCACCGCGAGGGGGCGTGCCGCGAGGGGCCGTTCGGCGAGGGCCCGCGGTGGGACGGGCGCGGGGGCGGCCGTGAACGGGCAGCCGCCCGGAGGCGCGGGCTGGTCGGACGACGGCGTGGCGCCGGTTCCGCGCGGGGTTCGCTCGCCGCCGGGCGCCCGGTCCCCGTCGGCCGTCCGCTGTTCGCGCGGTGCCAGCCGGACGCGCAGCCCCTGCGCCTGGACCGTCGTCCAGACCACCTCCCGGGCCCGGGCCCCCGGCACGGCCACCGGCCGCCAGCGGCGCAGGATCGCGGCGGCCGCGACCGTCAGTTCCGCCCAGGCGAAGGCCTCCCCGATGCACTTGTGCTTGCCCGCGCCGAACGGCAGGAAGGACGGCCGCCCGACGCCACCGCCGTCCTGCCAGCGTTCGGGGCGGAAGGCGAGCGGGTCGGGGTGGCGCACCGGGTCGCGGTGCAGCGCGGTCAGGCTGTAGAGCAGCTCGGTGCCGGCCGGGATCCGGTACGGACCGAGCTCGACCGGCACCCGGGCGGTGCGCATCAGGAAGGCGTTGGGCGCGTGCAGTCGCACCACCTCCTGGGTGACGCTGCGGGTGTAGTCGAGCCGGGCCAGCGCCTCGGGGGTGGGGACGCTGCCGTCGGGCAGGTGCTCGTCGAGCTCGGCGAGGAGGCGGGCCTCCACCTCGGGGTGGCGCAGCAGTTCGTCGAGCAGCCAGGTCAGCGTGGTGGAGACGGTCTCGGTGCCCGCGCCGAACATGGTGATCGCCTCGGACCGGACGTCGGCCTCGGTGAGCGGGCGGCCGGTCGCCGGGTCGGTCGCGGCGCGCAGCAGGGCGGGCAGGGTGCCACGGCCGCCGGCGAGGTCCGCGCCCCCGGCGGAACCCGTGCCCCCGGCGGAACCCGTGCCGTCGGCGGAACGGGTTGCCGCCGTAGGGCGGTTGACAGCCTGGTCGACGACCCGGTTGAGCGCCCGCACGGCCGTGGCGAAGCGGCGGTTGACGGGCAGCGGCAGTCGGGCGAGCGCCGGGGTCGGGTAGAGGGACTGGACGATCTGGCCCTTCACCAGGTCCGGCAGGGCGCGGTGGAAGGCGAGCGTGGCGTCCTCGCTGAGCCTGGCGTCGAACAGTGAGCGGGTGACGATCTCCAGCGCGAGGTGGTTCATCTCCTTGGCGACGTCCAGGACTTGGCCGGGTCGCCAGCGTCCGGCCCGCTCCTCGGTGACCTGGTGCATCACGGCCAGGTACGCGCCCATCCGGTCCGGGCCGAAGGCCGGCTGGATGATCCTGCGGCGGTCGCGGTGGGCTTGGCCCTCGGACATCAGCAGGCCGTCGCCGAAGGCGGTCTTCAGGGTGTCCTGGACGGCGCCGCGCGGACAGTCGTGGGCGAGCGCGACGAGTAGGGTGTGGACCAGCCGGGCGTCGGTGACGACGCAGACGGTGCGCGGTCCGAGCCGGATGCGGACGACGCCGCCGTGGCGGGCGAGGGAGCCGAGGAAGCCGAGCGGGTCGCGCAGCAGGGCGGCGGCGTGCCCGAGGCCGGGGAGCGCCCCGGGGGCGATCGGGGGGACGGCGGCTCGGACCAGGGGCGACGGGCGCGGCGCGGTTCTCGGCGGGACGATCCGTTTCGGGGTCTCGGTCTGCAGGGTCATGACACTACCTCTCACAGAGGGGCCGGCGCGGGCGGTGCCGGGAGGGCGACAGCGGGCCGGCCGTGAGGCGGGGGACCGGCCAACGCGGCCCCGCGCGCACCCCCGCTGTAGGGCGCACGCCATGGCAAACGCGCCGGTCCCACGGGCGTTGCGTCGAACGGGCGGGGATCACTCCAACGGCCGATCTCGCCGCTCCTTCCGCACCCGCCCGCACCTCCTGGCTGACCTGGGCGGATGCCGGGGGCCGAAGGGTCCGGGACAGGGCCCCGCCGCAGGGCCTTTGGACCCTCGCCGCACGGCCGCGCGAGGGCCAGCATGGTGGGGGAGAAGGAGGAATCCGATGACCCGTTTGCGCCACCGGCCCGCGCTCGACGTCCGGGTGGAGATCCGCGGCGAACTGCCGCGCGAGGACGCCGAGTACGCCAGGGCCCGGGCGCTGGAGACGGCCACGGCCCTCGGCCCCGGCGCCCACGCGCTGCGGCTGCGGCTCACCCGGACCCGCGACCGGTCGGTGACCCGGCCCGCCGTCGCCCAGGCGCAGGTCGAGCTGGACGGCGCCGGACCGGTGCGGGTGCACCTGGCCACCAGGACCGCGTCGGAGTCCGTCGACCTGGTGCTGGGCACGCTCGCGGGGCGGGCCGTCCGGCTGAGCGAGCAGGGCGACATCGGCTTCGCCGTCACGTACGAGAGCGTCTACCGCCCGCAGTACGCCGACCGCCCGCTGGCCGGACGGCGGATCGCCCGGCACAAGACGGTGGTGCTCGCCCGCCGCACCCCCGGTCGGGCGGCACGCGAACTGCTGGCGCTGGACCGGCGGTTCCACCTGTACACGGACCTCGCCACCGGACGGGACGGTCTGGTGCGACGCTGTCCGCTGAGCGGCGCCGTGGAGCCGTACCTCGCGGGCAGCGAGGCCGTGCCCCCGCTGGACCTCGCCGAGGCCGCCCGCCGACTCTGGCTCACCGGAGGCCCGTTCGTCGCCCACACCGACCCCGGCGACGACCGCATCCGGGTGCTCTACCGCCGCTATGACGGCCATTACGGCCTGATCGAACCGGTGTCGGGCGGCCGGATCGGGGCAGGAATCCTGTCGGCACTGAACTGACACGGCGACCACACGACCGCGCACGGGTACTCCACGGCACCGTGTGCGCGCCACCAACCCCAGTACTCCACGAACCCCAGTACTCCACGAACTCCAGTACTCCACGAACTCCACGACAGGGAGCCGGGACCATGGACTGCGACGAGGTCATGCTGACCGTCCGGATCACCGCCGCCGAGCGCGCGCTGCTGCGCGACCTCGCGCGCGGGCACGGCGGCGACGTGTCCGACGTGGCGGTGGACGGCCTGCTGGAGGTCATCCCCGCGCTGCACGACGACTCCTCCGTCCTGCCGCTGCTGCGCGTCCTGGCCCGGCCCGCGCCCTTCGCCCTCACCCTGTGGCTGCCCGCCCCGGTCGCGGACCTGCTGCCGCTGCTCGGCGAGCGGCTCGCCAGGACCGGCGGCCCGGCGGCGGGCCCGGCCAGCGCCGCGCTGTCCGCCGCCCTGCGGCTCTGGCTCGCCGGGGACCGCGCCGCCCTGGCGGGCGCGCTGGCCCGACTGCACGGCGGCTGCGGCGACGTCGTGGTGGCGAGGCCCCCGGCCGTCGAGGCGGTGGGGGCCGCCGCCTGAACGTCGACGGGCGGGTGACCGGTTGTCGTCCGACAGGTGACGCTGGCATGTCCGGGGCGGGAAATCGCCTGGTCAGGGCTCTGGTCAGCGCCCCGCCCCGGGTCTAGCATTCCGTCACGGCCGACGGAGTCGCGTGGCTCCGGGACTCCGTCAACGTGGCCGCCACCCCCCCATGCCGGGGAGCGCACACCCCCCGAGTGCGCTCCCCGGCCCTGCCATGCCTGGATGCCGCGGCTGTCACCCAGCCGCCCCAGGGTTGTCCCGGGTCGGGCCGCTCCGTGTCCGTGCGACCGGACCCGACCGGTCGTCAAGGCCCGTGTCCGAAAACGTCATCGGCGGCCGTACCCGAACCACCGCCCCGTACCGGGCCCGAACCGCCGCGCGCGGCAGGCCGGTCGAACTGGTCGAAGATTTTCGCAAGATGTTTCTGTTATCCCCGGTCGTCCCGTCCGCTCTCCGGAGTGTCGGAAGGCCCGGGCCCCTCTTCACCACAGGGCACGGGTCATCGCACGAGGAAAGGAACGCGATGGGACACCGGAGCAGCGAGCTTCGCCGGCGCAGGCGCCGCAGGCTCACCCGCAGGAGCACCCTGGTCGCCGCCCTGGTGGCGGCCGGACTGGTGGCGGGAACGCTCGGCATCCGCACCGCGCTGGAGCCGACGGGCGCGAACGGCGCCGTCACGGCCGCGGCGGACGCGGTCGACAACTCGGGGTCGGGAGCCGGGCTGGTCGGCGACGACGGCGGGCCGGGGGAGACCGGTACCGCCGAGGGTGCCACCCAGGCGCCCGCCCCGAAGCGTGACGAGAAGGCCGTACCGCTCAAGGCGATACCCAAGGACCAGCCCGAACGCGGCCTGGTCTACGCCGGACTGAGCCTGCCGGGCAGCGACCGCTGCGGCGGCACCCTGGAGGTCACCGGCAGCACCCAGTGCAGCCACGGTCCGGACGTCCCGCCCAAGGGCGTGGACATCCGCCAGGACGTCGCGCCGGTCGCGGCCCCGGCCGCCCAGGCGCCCGCGCTGACCCCGACCGCCGGCGCCCAGCCGCCCGCGGCCGCCGACCTGCTGAAGGGTGCCGCGCCCGTCCTGGACGCCACCCAGAAGACCCTGCTCGGCGGCTCCGGCAGCGCCGCCGCCGACGCCCCGGCCGCCGGCTCGGCCCCGGGCGGCGCCCCGGCCGCGCCCGCCGGCTCCAAGCTGGTCTGCGAGGGCGACGGCAGCTCCGGCAACCGCGTCCAGGTGGTGTACGTGCACACCCCGGGCAACGACCGCTTCGCCCAGTACCTGGCCTCGTTCAAGAAGTGGGCCGCCGACGTCGACGTCATCTACAACGCCAGTGCCGCGGAGACCGGCGGCGAGCGGCACGTCCGCTTCGTCACCGAATCCGACTGCACCGCCTCGGTGCTGAACGTGCAGATCTCCGACTCCGAGATCCAGGACTTCAACGCGAGCAACCGCGCCCTCGCAGCGCAGGGGTTCAACCGCAAGGACCGCAAGTACATGATGTTCACCGACGCCAAGGTGTACTGCGGGATCGGCACCTTCGCCGGGGACGAGCGCCCCAGCCAGGACAACCTGAGCAACTTCGGCCCCTCGTACGGCCGGACCGACTCCGGCTGCTGGAGCGGCAGCACCGCCGCGCACGAACTCGGCCACAACCTGGGCGCGGTGAACAACAGCGCCCCCAACTCCAGCAAGGCCGGGCACTGCGTCGACGAGTGGGACATCATGTGCTACTCGGACGCCCCGAACTACCCGCAGATGCGGACCGTGTGCCCGGACCGCGCCCATGACGACCGGCTGGACTGCAACCACGACGACTACTACAACACCTCGCCCGCTCCCGGCAGTTACCTCACCACGCACTGGAACGTCGCGAACAACCGCTTCCTCATCTCCGGTGGCGGCACCGGCCCGAACCCGACGCCCACCCCGACTCCGACGCCCACGCCGACCCGCACCCCCTCGCCGACCCCGACGCCCACCGGCGGCACCACCCCCTCGCCGACCGGCTCCCCGTCGCCGACCGCGACCCCGACTCCGACCCCCACGCCGACCTCGACCCCGACTCCGGGCAACACCGGACCGGCCGTGAGCGTCAGCCAGGTCACGCAGAACTCGGCCGTGTTGAGCTGGACCGCCGCGCCCGCCGCGGCCGGCTACGACGTGCTGCTGAACGGCCAGACGATCGGCACCGTCCGCGCGACCGTGGTCGGCGTGGTCCGCCTCGCTCCCGGCACCTCGTACACCGTGGCCGTCGCCGTCCGCGACGCCGCCGGTGCGGTCGGCAAGCCCGGTCGCGCCGCCACCTTCCGTACCGTCACCGACGCCGGACGCCCGCAGCCGGGTGCGAACTACACCATGGTCAACGGCCTCACCGGCCAGGCGGCCGACCTGTGGGGCAGCTCGATGAACGACGGCACGGTGGCCATCGCCTACCAGCGCACCGGGTACGCCAACCAGAAGTGGCAGTTCGAGGACGCCGGTAACGGCGCGGTGCGGATCAAGTCCACGCGCTCCGGCAAGTGCCTGCAGCTGGGCGGCGCCCCGGTGGCCGGCCAGTACGTCGCCCAGCAGCCCTGCTCCGACGCGGCCGCGCAGAAGTGGCAGCTCAACGCCGCCGACGGCGGGTTCACCGTGACGGCGGACGGCGGCTCGCTGGTGCTGGGGCTCAGTGACCGGTGGTACTACGGTGGTTGGCTCCTGGAGCTGCAGCAGCCGAACGGCAAGCCCTACCAGAACTGGTCGCTGCTGAAGACCACGTGACCAGGACACCGGTGAGCCCGTGAACCGCAGGCGGGCCCACGAGCCCGCCGGTCCGGCTCGTCCGCCGGGTGCGGCCGCCCCCCACGCCGGGGCGGCCGCACCCGGCCCCCTGCTTCCCGCACCCGTCCCCCATCGCCACGAGGAACACCCGTCATGCGCAACCGCACGCTCCTCGCCGCCTGCGCCCTGGCCGCGGCGGCCGTCCTGCCCGCCGCCGCACCCGCCGCCGCCCACGGCGACAGCGTCCACCTCGACGTCACCGGCCAGCAGAACGGACACGTCACCACCGTCGCGACCTGGGAGAACGACCACGACCCGGTCACCGCGGACTTCGCCGGCACGCTCTCCGCCACCGCCGCGGACGGCCGCGCGGTCGGCCCCTGGCGGCTGATCACCGTCCCCGGCCGGCCGGGGACGTACACCACCCGGGAGATCCTGCCCGCCGGGCACTGGCAGGTGACGGTGGACTGCGCCTTCCCCTCGCTCGGTCACGCCCAGCGCGAGCTCGACGTCGAGGCGGCCGTCATCAACGACCCGGTGCCCGCGGGCACGGCGGCCGCGTCACCGTCGGCCGGGACCGTCACGGCGCCGCCGGCCGGGAGCACCACCGCGCCGTCGGCCGGGACCGTCACCGCGCCGCCGGCCGGGAGCACCACCGCGCCCACCCCGGCGCCGACCGTCGGGCCGGTGACCGAGAGCGTCCCCGCGCCGGCGCAGACCACCGCTGCCGCCGCCGGGACCGCTTCCGACTCCGCCTCCGACTCCACCACCTGGGCCGCCGTCGGCACCGCCGCCGCGGCCGTCCTCCTGGTCGGCACCGGCCTCTGGCTCCGCCGACGCCGCCGCGCCTGAGGGCCCGCCTGAGGGCCGCCCGAGGCGACCGCGTCCGAGGCGTCCGCGCCCGACGGTGCCCGCGCCGAGGTTTCCGCCCCGGCCCTCCGGGGAACCGCGCGGGCACGAACCGACGTCCTTCCCGGTCACCGGGCGCCACCGGGCGCCCGGCCGATCGCGAGGGAGCAGCCGCGCATGAAGAAGGTCCTGATCACCGGCGGTGCGGGGTTCATCGGCAGCACGGTGGCGTCCGCCCTGATCGACCGGGGGATCACGCCGATCGTGCTGGACGACCTCTCCAAGGGCCGGGCCGAGTTCGTCGAGGACCGGATCTTCTACCGGGGCGACGTCGCCGACGCCGCCCTGCTCGACCGGATCTTCACCGAGCACCCGGACATCGACGCCACCGTGCACTGCGCCGCGAAGATCGTCGTACCGGAGTCGGTGGCCAAGCCGCTGTACTACTACCGCGAGAACGTCGCCAAGACCGTCGAGCTGCTGGACTCCCTCCAGCGACTCGGCTGCACCCGCGTCGTCTTCAGCAGCTCCGCCTCCGTCTACGCGCCCACCGCCGACGCCCGGGTCGACGAGAGCTGCCCGGTGGACGCCGACAGCCCGTACGCGCGCACCAAGCAGATGATGGAGCAGGTCCTCCAGGACTGGACCCGGGGCGAGGGCGCCGAGCGGCAACGCGTCATCGCCCTGCGCTACTTCAACCCGATCGGCGCCGATCCGCAGCTGCGCACCGGACTGCAGGACCTCAACCCCACCCACGCCCTCGGCAAGCTGATCGAGGCGCACACCACCGGCGCCCCGTTCACGGTGACCGGCGTCGACTGGCCGACCCGGGACGGCTCCGGCATCCGCGACTACGTCCACGTCCAGGACCTCGCCGAGGCGCACGTCGCGGCCCTGCTGCGGTTCGACGAGGTGATCGCCCCGGGCGCGGCGGACCGCTACCGGGTGATCAACGTCGGCACGGGGAACGGCACCACCGTCCGCGAGCTGGTCACCGCCTTCGAACAGGCCGTCGGCGCCCGGCTCGACGTCCGCGAGGCGGGGCCGCGCCCCGGCGACGTGATCGGCTGCTACGCCGTCGTCGACTCCGCCTGGGAGCTGCTCGGCTGGCAGCCGCGGCGCGGCATCGCCGAGGGCGTCGCCGACGCGCTCGCCTGGCGGGCCAGGTGGGCGGCCCGGCTGGGCGTCTGACCGCCCCGCCCGGGGCGCGCTCCGGGAGCCGGCTCCCGGAGCGCGCCGTCGCCGTGCGGCGGCGCTACTTCACGGCCTCGCCGGACTTCGTCCAGTTCTCCCGCAGGCGGTCGAGGTAGGACTGGGCCTGGGAGCCGATCTTGACGCCCCGGGCGAAGGCCAGCATGTTGCCCGCCCCCGCGTTGTAGCCGAGCGCCACGAGTTCGTCCCGGCTCAGCGGCACGCTCGGACGGGCGGGGAGCTGCCCGGCGAGGTCGTGCAGGTGCCAGGCGGCGGCCTGGACGGCGAGGTTGCGGTCGTCCGGGAGCTCCTCCCACTGGCGGGAGGCGAAGGGGCGGCCCGGCTTGGTGTCGTCGAAGGCGGCCCGGTGCATGTTGGCGATGCCGAAGGAGGCGTCCGGCTTGCTGCGCTGCCAGGCCTTCTCGAGCTCGGGGTCGTGCGGCTTGTACGACTCGTTGTAGAGGATCGCCATCAGCAGCTGCGGGTTGACGCCGGCTTCGGCGGCGTACTGGCGGACCGGCGCGGCGTAGTCGGCGGGGTCGTACCGGCCGGAGGGCTTCGACGGTGCCGCGGAGGCGCCCGCCGGGGGAGTGGTGCCGGCCGGCGGGGCGGTGGCGGTGGGGGCGGGGTCGGCGGAGGTCGCGCCGTCGTGCCCGTTGCCGCGGACGAGTCCCAGCCCGGCCACGACCACGACGCCGATCACCAGCCAGCGCCCCCAGCCAGGGCTCTTCCGTTCCTCGCTCACCGCTGCCGGTCCCTCCCCGTTCGCCCGTGCGCTCGTTCGACCGCCGTACGGTCGGCCGTCCCCGGCGGCAGGTTACCCGGTGGCCTGGTCCGCGAGGTTCTTCAGACTCTCAAACACGGTGACGCTCCGCTCCTCCGGGGCGTTCCTGATGGTGTGCCGACGTGGCGGGGATCATGACCATCCTGACGACGGCCCGCCGGACGGTTCGCCCGCTGCCGGTCGGCGGCGGGTGACTTTGCTGAAATGGGTTTGTAAGCTCCAGCCGGACTTCTACAGCGTTGTAGAGGACGGACCGACGCCGGGACCGAGGGCGTCCCGGCACCCGCGGCGGTGCGAACGCGCCGTCGCGGCCGCAACGATCGATCGAGGGAAGTGCGCATGGCCGGCCAGCGGGCGAGAACGCCGTACCAGGACGCGGGACCGCGCACCGAGGACCGCGCCCTCCCGGCCCAGCGTTCCCGCGCGGCGGCGGGCGCGGGAGACCCGGCGGAAACCGGCGGTGCCGGCCCGGAGCGCTCGGGGCGACCGGGGCGGGCGCAGGCGGGCCCGGCGCGCCGCCGCCAACAGGCGCGTCGGCGCGGCGGGTTGGTCGCGGTGTGCTCGGCGGTGGGACTGCCGGTGCTGGGCGGGATCGCGGACGAGTTCGGCGGTCCCGGCGTCGGCATCCTGTTCGCGATGGGCTCGGTGCTCGGCACCGGCGCCGCGGCGGCGGTGTGCAGCCGGCCGGGCCGGTGGTGGGTGGTGACGGCGGCCCCGGTCGTGGTGCTGCTCGCCGCGTCGGGCGTCGAGTACGCGGCGCACCCCGACGCGTACCAGGGCCGGAACCTCGGCACCGGCGCGCTGCGCTGGGTGGTCGGGGCGTTCCCGGTGATGGCCACCGCGGTCGGCGTGGCGCTGCTGGTGACCGTCGGCCGGGCGGTGCTCGACCGCCGACGGCCCGACGGCGCGGGCGCGCCGAGCGGAAGGGGCCGCCGTGGCTGAGCGCAACCGAAGCCGCGACGGCGCCGGCGGCGGCGACAGGGCCGGCGGCGACCGGGCCGGCAACGGCGGGAACCGCACCGGGAGCCGTCCGGCCGGGAGCCGTGCCGTCCGCCGGACGGCCGGGCGCGCCGCCACGGGGCGCGGCCGCGCCCCGCAGCGCGGCACCTCGCCGCTGACCGCCGCGGGCCGCACCCTGGCCTGCATGGTGTCCGTGGCCGTGCTCGGCGCCAGCGGCTTCACCTGGTACGAGTACCGCAGCCTGGACGACGGCATGATCAAGTCGCTCGCGCTGAGCGAGGCCAAGAAGCACGCCCCGCCGCACCTCGACAAGGCCGTCAACCTGCTGCTGATCGGCCTGGACAGCCGCAAGGACATGGACGGCAACGACCTGCCCAAGCAGTTCGTCGAGGACGAACTGCACGCCGGCTCCAGCGAGATCGGCGGCTACAACACCAACGCCCTGATCGTGCTGCACATCCCGGCCAACGGGGGCAAGGTCACCGCGCTGTCCGTCCCGCGCGACGACTACGTGCAGACCGTCGGCGCCGACGGCAAGATGCACAAGATCAAGGAGGCCTACGGCATCGCCAAGGAGGCGGCGGAGCAGAAGCTCGGCGGCAAGGGGCTCTCCAAGGCGGAGTTGGAGCGGCAGAGCCGGGAGGCGGGCCGTTCGGCCACCATCCAGACCGTGCAGAGCCTCCTGGACGTCCCGATCGACCACTTCGCCGAGGTCAACCTGATCGGTTTCTACGACATCGCCAAGGCCGTCGAACCGATCCAGGTCTGCCTGAACCACCCGGTGGACGACCCGATCATCGCCCGGACCGCGACCCACGAGGGCGGCGGCACCGGCCTCAAACTCCCCGCCGGGATCAGCTCCCTGAACGCCGCCCAGGCGCTCTCCTTCGTCCGCCAGCGCCACCACCTCACCAACGGCGACCTCGACCGCACCCACCGGCAGCAGGCGTTCATCTCCTCCGTCGAGTACAAGCTCAAGCAGCAGGGGATCCTGAACGACTTCGGGCAGATGCAGAAGCTGTTCGGCGTGGTCAAGAAGGACGTCGTCATCGACAACGAGTGGAACATCCTCGACTTCGCCCGGCAGGCGCCCAACCTGACCGGCGGCAACGTCGAGTTCAACACCCTGCCGATCGCGGGGTTCAAGACGGTCGGCGGACAGGAGGTCAACACCGTCAACCCGGAGCTGATCAAGAAGATCGTCCGGCAGCTGTTCAACCACGAGTCCGCGCCGGACGTCCCGGCGGCCCCCGCCGAGCCCCCGGGCGACCCGGCCCCGTCCCCCTCCGCTTCCGCCGCCGGACCCCCGAAGGCCGTGGTCGACATCAACGCGGCGGCCGGCGCCGGCGCGGCGTCCACCGAGTCCAGGGCGCTGGCCGAACTCGGCTACCAGGCGGGCAAGATCGGCGACGCCCCGGCCCGGGCCCGGGTGACCACGGTGGTCTACGGCACCGGCGCCAAGGCCGACGCCCAGCAACTCGCCGGCCGCTACGGCGTCACCGCCACCTCCTCGGCCGCCGTGCCGCCCGGCCACGTCCTGCTCACCCTGGCCGTCACCCGCACCCCGACCCCCGCCCCGGCGGCCTCCTCGGGCGCCGCACCGGGCGACCCGTCCGCCGACCCGGCGGCGGGCCTGCCGATGCAGGGGCCCGCGGTGAAGGCGGGCGGGATTCCCTGCGTGGACTGATCCTGCGTGGACTGAACCTGCGGGGACCGGACCTGGGGACCGAGCCTGCATGGACTGACTCTGCGGGGACTGACTCTGGGGGGACTGACCCGCCCTCCGGTCCGACCCGGCCGTCCCCGGGGCGGGCCGGAGCCGCCCGGACCGGGCGCCGGTCAGGGACGCGGGGCCTTCTCGCCGTGGACGGCGGTGTACTCGGCGGCGAGCCAGGGGCCCAGGTCGTCGATGAACCCGGCGAGGAGACCCCGGTCCGTGGTCGGCGTACGGGCGGTGGCGGCGGCCAGGCGCATCTGGTCGGCGCGCTCCGGGTAGTGGGCGGCGAAGACCTCGGCGGAGGCGGTGAGGTCGCTGGTCCAGCCGCCCCAGCGGGGCATCACCAGGGTGAAGCCGGTGCGGACGACCCGGCGGGTGACCGACCGGCTGAGGGCCCGGAGTTCGGCCTCCGTACCGGCGGCGGCCAGGCGTTCGCGCCAGCCCGGCAGGGCCAGGGCGAGGTCGCCGTTGGTCTCCCGGGCGAGCAGCGAGGTGGGGCGGTAACGGGGGAGGCGGGCCGCGAGGTCCGGGCCGAGCAGCGGGGTGCAGAGACAGGCCACGAACCAGCCCAGGTCGTGGCGTTCCAGCTCGCTGAGCAGCGTGCCGGTGGCGAAGAGCAGCACGCCGGCCCCGTCGATCTGCGCGAACTCGGCGTCGAGCGCGGCCTCGACGGCCGCGGCGTCCGTCCGGTCCGCCGCCGTCGGCTCGTGGTGCAGGGCCAGCAGCACGTCGAGGTCGGACACGCCGGGGACGGCGGTGCCGCGCGGGATGCTGCCGTAGAGGTAGGCGCTGTGCAGCCGGGTGGGGTCGAAGGCGGCGGTGATCCGCTCACGGACGGCCCCGACCACCGGCCCGAACGCGGCCGGCACCTTGTCGAGCGCGCCCTCCCGGGCGATGCATCCGTCGGCGTCCAAGCCCCGCGTGGTGTCCATGGCGCCACTCTGCCCCGTCGTCACCCTCCTGACCAGCGAATTCCTCCCTGCTCGGGCCGCCGCCCCCGGACGGGCCGCTGCCACCGGCCGGGGCGGACGGTGGCAGAGGGGGGTGGGGACGGACGCCGGGTCAGCTCGGCTTGGGCGTGGTCGGGCAGGGGGACAGGGTCGAGGGCGCCGTGGTCGCACAGGTCGTGGTCGGCGTCGGCGTCTTCGGGGTCGTCGTGGTGGGCGGGGCCGAGCTGGTGACGGTCGGCTTGGCGCTGGTCGTGGTGGCCGTCGCACCGGTGGCGGTTGTGGAGGTGGTGCTCGACGTCGCCGTCGAGGAGCTCGGCCCGCCCGAGGAGGTCGTCGAGCCGGAGGTGGTCGACCCCGAGGTCGTCGAGCCGGAGGTGGTCGACCCCGAGGTCGTGGAGCCGGAGGTGGTCGAGCCCGAGGTGGTTGACCCCGAGGTCGTGGCCCCGGAGGTGGTCGATCCCGAGGTCGTGGACCCGGAGGTCGTCGGCTTGCCCGACGGCGTGGAGGGCTGCCACGTCGCCGGCGGCGGGATGCCCGGCACCAGCGGGCCCTTCGGCTGTTCGACGTGCTTGTCGACGATCTCGATCCGGCCGGTCAGCCGGGCGAACCAGCCGCCGGTCTCGACGTTCACCAGGATGATCTCGGTCACCGGCTGCGGCGCCGGCACCACCACGACCAGCGTGGTCGGCTGGAAGCCCGACCAGGCCTTCCCGGTGTACTTGGCGTTGCTCACCAACTTCGGCGGCTTCAGCGGGTTGCCGCAGGAGCAGCGCACCCGGGGCACGCCCTGGTTGTCGACCAGGACGGCGGTGCCGGCCTGCAGGGCGGACTGGTACTCGACCACGGCGCCGCTCTTGTAGTTGTGGTTGGTCACCCGGGCGTCCACCCGCAGGTACGTCGGCGTCAGCGAGCGCAGGTAGCCGGGGATGTCGGACTGCGCGATGCCGACGGCGGAGGACCAGGCCCGCCCGGTGTCCCCGGCCGAGACCATGCCGATCAGCCGCTCGGTGTCACAGCTGGACTTGCCCATCACCCCGCCGTACAGCCCGTTCGAGCTGCCCTCGACGCTGTGCAGGGCGGCGGGTGAACCGCTCTTGGACGTTCCGCCACCCGGGTGGGAGGTCGCGCCGCCGGGCTGTGCCGGGCTGGACGCGGGAGCGGGGGCGCTCATCCCCTGGGTCTCCACCGACGGGGTGAACGGGTCGGGCCCGGGATCGGAGGGTGCCTGCAGCGCGACCTCGTTCGCGGCCGGGACGGCCTCGTCGTGGCTGCCCTGGTTGTTGACGATCACCACGGTGGCCACCACGGCCACCGCCAGGGTGCCCGCCGCCAGTGCCAGGCCCTTCCCGGAGCGCCACCACGGCCTGCGCGGCCTGCCGCCGGATCCACTGGATCCGTTGCGCCCGCCCGAAGGCGGTCCGGAGTCCCCGGGCGGGCCCGAGGGCGGCGGGGGCACGGACGCGCCCCCGCCGGACGGCCGTCCGGCCAGCGGGCCGGAAGGGGGACCGGAGGGAGGGCCGTACGGCGGCTCGCTCGGCGGGCCGGACGGCGGCGGTTGGGAGGTCATCGAGGCTCCGTTTCGCAGGTGGCCGGCGATCACGACCGGCACAGGAAGCTCCTGCCATCGGTTTCCATTTCTCCCCCGGCGTCCCGTACGCCGCAACAGCAGGTGCGCCGGCCGTCGCCGAGCGTGCGCACCGTCCGTCGGCCACCCTGGAAGCCGACCGGGCGGACCGGACACCCGGTGGGGCCGGCCCGCCGACCGGACACCCGGTGGGCGGAGCCGGCCCGTCCCGGGGCCGGCCGGAACCGGCGAACCGGACCGCCGCAGGGTCGGCCGGAACCGGCGGGCGACGTCCGACGAGCGAGCAGGAGGCGGCATGCAGCAGCCCACCACCCGGGCCGTGGGCCCGCCCGGCGCGGTCCGCGGCTGGCTGGACGCGCTCGCCGTCGTGCTGGCGGGAGTGGTCGCGATGGCGGCGGTGGCCGCGCTCGGCATCTGGCTGGCCGGCGCCGACGACCTCCCGGACGGTGGCTTCCCCTCCGTGGTCGCCGCGACGCTGGCGCTCGCCGTCGGCGGGTCCGTCCAACTCGACGGCGGCGCGGGAAACTTCGCCGCCGTGGATGCCGGGATCAGTGCGATGCCGCTGACCGTCTCGGTGGTCGGGGCGGTCGCGATGGCCGAGGTGTTCCTGCGTCAACTGCGCTTCCGTGCGGTGGCCGGCGGCGGCGAGCTGCTCGGCCGGATCGTCCGGACGGTGGTGGTCTGGGTGCTCGCCCTCGTCCTGCTCACGCTCGGAGCCCGGCACAGCTTCGTCGTCCCGCTCGGCAACGACCTGGTGCAGTCGATCGGCGGTGCCCTCGGCCTCACTCCGGAGGTGGGCTTCCACGCCGAGGCGCCGAGCACGGTCGGCATCGGGCTGGCCTGGCTGCTGTTCGTCCTCGCGGCCACCTTCGCGGTGTCCCGGCGGGCGCCGCTGCCGCCCGCCCTGGTGCGTTACCAACTGGCCGTCCGTCCGGCCGCGTTCGCACTCTGGGCGGTGCTGCTGGCCTGTCTGGCGATCGGCGCGGTGGCCGGTGTGCTGACCGCGATCGTGCACGGCAACGCCCGGCAGACCCTGGCCGTGGTGGTGCTCGCCCTGCCCGATCTGGTCTGGTTGGCGTTCGGCCTCGGGCTGGGGGCCGAGTGGCGGGGCCGGCTGGAGGGCGGGCTCGGCCTGCCCGTGCCCAAGGCGCTGGCCGAGGTGCTCCACGCGCCGGACGGGCAGCAGGCGACGGTCGACCTCGGCACCCTGGCCGACCAGGACGCCCGCGCCTGGTGGCTGCTGCCGCTGGCCGCGGTCCTGCTGCTCGCCGCCGCCTTCCTCGCGGCCCGGCGCTCGCCGCGCGGCGTCCGGCTCTGGCGGCATGCCCTGCGCTTCGGGCTCGCCACCGCCGTCACCGTGCTGCTGGTGGGCCTGTGGACCCGGATGGACGCCGAGTACGGGCTCTCCGTGCTCGGCGTCGGCCTCGGCCAGGGCGGCCTCGCCGACCTGCTCGGCTCCGCCCTCGGCGGTGCCAACCCGCTGGCCGGCCTCGCCGGGGGCAGCCTCGTGCTGCGCCCGGTGCTCTGGACGTCCGTCCCGCTCGCGGCGGGCTGGGGCCTGCTCACCGGTGCGCTCGGCGCGCTGCTCGCCACCCGGGTGCGGCACCGGGGCGAGCTCACGGAGGAGCGGGCCTGAGCCGGTTCAGAACAACCGGTGGCCCTGGACCAGGGCGGTCTTGGTGCCGTCGTCCCGGACGAGCCGGAGCTTCCCGACGCCGCTGTGCACCTTCGCGCTGAACAGCAGGGACGGGCCGACGATCGCCCCCGCCGCGGCCAGGGCGACGAGCAGGCCGATGGTGTCGGTGGTCCGCTGGTCGCCCTCCTCGACGGTCCGGCCGCCCAGGTCGATCAGCAGGGGGACGGTGACGAGGAGCGAGAGCAGCAGCAGCCAGCCGAGGCCCCGGTGCACCAGCTGTTTGGCCCGGGCCCGGGCGGCGCTCTCCACCCGGACCGCGAGGGCGCGGGTGCAGCGCGGGCAGATGAGGGAGATCTCCTGGTCCCCGCTCTTGGGCCGGGGCGCGCCGCCGGTCGGCAGATGGGTGACGCTCCACTTGACCGTCGTCGTGGTGAGCCCGTGCTCCACGCTCGCGCGGCAGCCGAGGCTCACGACGTACCGGTCGCCGATCGAGGACCGTGCCACTCCGCCACCCCCTGCCGCGCCGCCGCGCCGGTCGCGGAGGGCAGCCGGATTGTAGCCCCGTCGCGGCGGCGGTCGGAAGCGGTGGCGATGCGTCAGATCACCTCGGCCAGAAGGATCACCGCCGCCGGGACGGCCTGGCCGAGCGCGCCGCGCCACAGTCTGGGCTCGGAGACGAACAGGGTGATCCCGCCGGCGAGCATGAAGGCGCCGATGTAGACGATCACCGCGCGGCCCGAGGCGCTGTGCCCGGTGTGCAGCAGGACCAGGCCGGCGACCAGGCCGAGGGCCAGGAAGAGGTTGTAGAAGCCCACGTTGAACCGCCACAGCCGGACCTCGGGGGCGTCCGCGGTGTTGCCGGTGAGCAGGTAGCGCACCCGCGGGTGGCCGTACAGGAAGCTCTCCAACGGCCACACCACCAGGTGGATCGCGGCGGCGACCATGGCGAAGACCTGGCTCACGGCGTTCATGGCACGGCGCTCCCTTCGGCGGGTGTCACCACAGCGGCGGGTGGACCGCCGGAGCGGCCCAGGCGGGTGGCTCGGGCACCGCGGTCCGGCCGGGGACGGCCGCCGGCACGACCTGGGTGGGCGGACCCTCGCCGCCCCACCGGACCGGGGCGGGAGCCGACGCCGCGCGCAGCTCGGCGACGAACTGCAGGCAGCTCGCGTACCGCTGCTCGGGCGTCTTGGCGAGCGCCCGGGCGACCACCGCCGCCACGGCGGACGGCAGGTCGGTGCGGTGCTCGTCCAGCGCGGGCGGCGGATCGTTGAGGTGCGCCCAGAGCAGCGCGAGGTCGCTCTCCCGGCGGAACGGCGGGGCGCCCGCCAGCATCTCGAAGACCACGCAGCCGAGGCTGTACTGGTCGCAGCGCCCGTCCAGCGGCCTGCCGGAGATCTGCTCGGGCGCCGCGTAGTCGAGCGTCCCGACGATCTGGCCGACGCTGGTCAGCCCGCTGAGCGAGAGGGACTTCTTGGTGAGCCCGAAGTCCGCCAGGTACAGGTGCTCGGGGTGCTCGCTGTCCGTCCCGGCGGCGACCAGCACGTTGCCCGGTTTGACGTCCCGGTGCACCAGGTCGTGGTCGTGCGCGGCGTCCAGCGCGGAGGCGATCTGCAGGGCCAGCCGGGTGGTCCGCTCGACCGCGAAGGGGCCGCCCCGGTTGATCAGGGAGCGCAGGTCGCCGCCCTCGACGTAGCGCATCGCGATGAACAGGATGCCGTCGTGCTCGCCGGCCTGGAACACCGGGATGATGTGCGGGTGGTCGATCGCGGCGGCGGCCTCGGACTCGAGCATGAACCGCTGCCGGAACACCTCGTTGCGGGCGAGCTCGGGGGCCAGCAGCTTGACCGCGACCGTCCGGCCGAGTCGCAGGTCCTTGGCCCGGTAGACCACGGCCATGCCGCCGCGCCCGATCTCGCTCTCCAGCCGGTAGCCCGCGACCTTCCGCCCGACCAGGCCGGCGGGCAGGCTGGGGGCGGACGGCCGGTCGGCGGTGGTCACGGCTCACCGGCCTGGGTCGGGGCGTACGGGCCGGGCGCCGGTGCTTCGCCCGGCCGGGGTGCGGGACCCGGTGGGTGCCCGGGGAGCGGGGCCGGCGGCGGCGCCGGGGCGTGGGCCGGGGTGTGGGTCGGCGTGTGGCCCGGGGCCGGTGCCGGCTTCGGCGTCGGGGGGACGGAGGGCGGCGGCCGGTCGGTGGCCGCGTACGTCTGCAGCTGCAGCCCGTCGCAGTAGCACCAGCGGTCGTGCACGGGGTCGAACACCCAGAGCGCCTCGCCGTCCACCACCAGACCCAGCCGCAGACCGCGGGCCAGGTCCCGGAAGGACTCCAGGTCGAGGGTGCCGGCCGCGAGGTCCTCCAGCAGGGCGCGGTAGCGGGCCAGCGCGCCCTCGGCCTCGGCCAGCGCCGGGCGCGGGTCGGCCGTCCGGGCGGGCGGGCCCCCGGCCGCCGGCGGCGGCTGCGGGAGGGCGACCAGCAGACGGCCGTCCACCCAGGTGGTCCAGCCGTTGGAGCACAGGACCTGCGCCCAGTCGCCCTGGTGGCCGAGCAGCTGCAGCGGCAGCAGCGAGTCCAGCCGGGCGGAGGGCCGGGCCGGATCCGGGGCGGTCCAGGAGGCCAGTCCGCCCGGCGGGGCGACATGGGTGGGGCGGAACGCGAACTCGTCCATGGGCGGCTACATTTCCTCCGCCGCGCGACCCCCGCCGCGCGCGGCACGAATCGCACCACAGGGCTGTTCCCACTCTACCGGTGGCCGCCCGGCCCGACCCGGCGTCGCCGTGGGCGCACCAGCACCGGGCTCGGCGCCCGGCGCAGCGTCCGCACGTCACTTCCGCATGATCGCGGGCTCGTGCCGCCGCAGCAGGGCCAGCACGACCAGCCCGTACGCGGCGGACAGGGCCGGCAGCATGACCATGCTCAGCTCCCATCCGGACCGCTGGTGGCGGAACATCGGGTCCTGGGTGATGTCGTTCGGGAAGAGCGTGTGCAGCTCCACCGTGCGGGCCATCGCCGACATGCCCCAGCGGGACGGGATCAGCCAGGCGAACTGCTCCAGCCCGGGGACGGCGTAGAGCTTGAGCATCAGGCCGCTGAAGACGATCTGGACGACGGAGAGGAGCACCAGCAGCGGCATGGTGGCCTCCTCCTTGTCCACGAGCGCCGACACCACCAGGCCGAGCATCATCGCCGAGAACGCCAGCAGTGCCACCGCGATGATCAGTTCGGGCAGCTGCGGCATCACGACCCCCGTGGGCACCGCCGCCGAGAGGTCCACCCCGGCCAGGCCGACCACGGTGAGCACCGCGGCCTGACCCACCGTGACGATGCCGAGGATCACCACCTTGGAGACCAGGTAAGCCGATCTGGACAGCCCGACCACGCGTTCCCGCTGGTAGATCGCGCGCTCCTTGACCAGCTCGCGCACCGAGTTGGCGGCGCCGGTCAGCAGACCGCCGATGCAGAGCGTGAGCAGGCAGTTGACGGCGTTGACCGGGGTGAGGCGGGACCCGGCCATCGCCCGGCACATCAGGCCGATGACGAACGGCAGCACCACCATGATGGTGAGGAACAGCCGGTCGGCGGCCAGCACGGACGCGTACCGGCGCACCAGGGTGCCCAGCTGGGAGAACCAGCCCTGCGGCTTCTCCCGGCCGATCGCCGGGGCCCGTTCGGGCGCCCGGACCGGGACGGGCAGCGCGGGCACCGCCTCGGCCGTCACGTACCGCCGGTACTGCGGGGAGGCGCGGAAGCGGGCCTGCCAGGAGGCGTGGTCCTCGTTCTCGAAGGCCTCGAAGGCCTCCGGCCACTCCTGGTAGCCGAAGTAGTCGAGCGCCTCGCCGGGCGGCCCGTAGTAGGCCGTCCGACCGCCCGGGGCCAGCACCAGCAGGCGGTCGCAGACGTTCAGGCTGAGCACGCTGTGCGTCACCACGACCACCGTGCGGCCGTCGTCGGCCAGCCCGCGCAGCATGCGCATCACCGAGCGCTCCATGCCCGGGTCCAGGCCGGAGGTGGGCTCGTCGAGGAAGAGCAGGGACGGCTTGGTGAGCAGCTCCAGGGCGACGCTGACCCGCTTGCGCTGGCCGCCGGAGAGGCTGGCGATCACCTGGTCGGCCCGGCCGTCCAGGCCCAGTTCGTGGATCACCTCCAGGACCCGGGCCTCCCGCTCGTGCGGGTCGGTGTCGCCGGGGAAGCGCAGCTCGGCGGCGTAGGACAGCGCGCGGTGGACGGTGAGCTGGGTGTGCAGGATGTCGTCCTGCGGGACCAGGCCGATCCGGCGGCGCAACTCGGCGTAGTCGCGGTACAGGTCGCGTCCGTCGTAGAGCACCGTGCCCTCGTCGGCGGGGCGCAGCCCGGTGAGCGCGTTGAGCAGGGTGGACTTGCCCGCGCCGCTCGGGCCGGCCACGGCGAGCAGCGCCTTCTCGGGCAGCGGGAAGCCGACGTCGTCCAGCAGCACCCGCCGGTCGGGGCCGACCCGTACCACCAGGTGCTGGACGTCCAGCGAGATCTCGCCGGTGTCGGTGTACTCGACCAGGTGGCCGTCGGAGAGGCAGAGCGCGGAGTGGCCGATGCCGATGATGTCGGCCGGGCCGACCGGGGCGCGCTGGACCGGGCTGCCGTTGAGGTAGGTGCCGTTGTGACTGCCCAGGTCGACGATCTCGTGTCCGCCGTCGGGCAGTTCGCGCAGTTCGGCGTGGTGCCGGGAGACCACCAGGTCGTCCAGGACCAGGTCGTTGTCGTACGAGCGGCCGATCCGCACGGTGTGGTCCGGCAGCTGCAGGACGGCGCTGGGGCTGCGGAAGGTGCCGGAGCTCTGCGGGGCGATCAGGGACGGGCGCTCGTCCGGTGCGGGCGCGGGCAGGCCCGCGAAGGTCGCGGACGGGCCGTCGGCCGGATCGCCGAAGCGCAGCCTGGTGCCCGGGCCGACGTCCTCGCGGACGACCCGGTGGCCTTCGTCGAAGGTGCCGTTGGTGCTGCCGACGTCCTCCAGCAGCCAGTGGCCGTCGGTGGCGCGCAGGATCGCGTGGTGCCAGGAGACCCGGGGGTCGTCCAGGACGATCTCGCTGGTCGGGTCGCGGCCGAGGTGGTAGGCCCGGGCCGGGTCGATCAGCTGGGAGTCGGTGTCGGTCACCAGGACGAGGGGCGGCGCGGTGAGTGCGCCGGGGCGCTCTCCCATGCTCGGAATTCTATCGCCGGGCGGTCCGCGGGGCCTTTCCGGAAGAGGCGGCCGGTAGGGCCGGTTCGGCGGGGCCGGTCCGAAGAGCCGGTCCGAAGAGCCTTGCCGGACTGCGGGATTGGACTGGACCACTGGATGCGCGCGGCACTATCGTTCGGCGTGCCCGCGCACCGGGCGCGGCCGGGTGGCCGAGCGGTGCCGCGTGGTCGTCCCACCGCGGGGCCGAGTCCTGCCGAGTGTCGTCGAGTGCTGTGGAACGGAACCCATGAGCATCTGGCCCCAGTTGCGCCGATCCCGGACCGTCCGCGCCGGGCGGGCCACCGGGCGGGTGCTGCGCTGCGGCCTGATGGACACCATGCTCGCCGACCTCGCCGTCTCGGTGGTGCTCTGCTTCGAGCACACCCTGGACGAGGACCGGCTGGCCGCCGGACTGGCCCGCGCGCTGGAACGGGTGCCGGTCTTCGCGGGACGGCTGCGCACCGTCGACGGCGTCCTGGAAGCGGTCTGCGACGACTCCGGTGTGCCGTTCGGCGCCTACGCCGTGGAGGGCACGCTCGCCGAGGCGATGGCCCGGGTCACCGCTCCCGGCGCCGAGCTGGTCGACCGGGTGGACGCCCCTGGCGCGCGGACCGGCGGCGCTCCGCTGCTCACCGTCCGGATGACCGGGACCGCCGACGGCGGGACGGTGCTCGGCTGCTCCTGGCACCATGCGATCGGCGACCTGCACAGCTTCATGCTGTTGCTGCGGATCTGGTCGGCGGCGGTCGAGGGGGAGGCGCTGCCGGAGGCCGAACTCGTCGCCGACCAGGACGCGTTGCTGGACCGGGTGCTGCCCGCCGAGGACTGCGGCCGGCCGGGCTTCCGGGTGCCCTCGCACGAGGAGGCGGAGCTGCTGGTCCGTGAGGTGGCGGCCGGTCCGCGGGCCAACCGGACCGTCCAGATCGCCTTCACCGACGCCGAAGTGGCCCGGATGCGCGCGCGGTTCGGAGCTTCGGCCGGGCGCCGGCTGTCCTCCGGGGACGTGCTCTGTGCCCATCTCCTCCACACCCTGCGGGAGTTGGACGGCGACGGCGTCGAGCGGATGCTGACCGTCCCGGTCAACGCGCGCCGCTGGCTCGGCCTCCCGCCCGCCCTGGTGGGCAACCTGCTGAGCGAGGTCCACGTCCCGCACCGGCCCGGGGACGGCCCGGCGGCGCTCGCCGGCGCGCTGCGGTCGGCGGTCGAGGAGTTCCCGACCGCCCACCTCAACCTCCGCTCCAACCTGGGCTTCCTGGCCGCGCTCGGCCGCTCCCGGCTGCGCGAGTGCGTGCCCCTGGGCTTCGACCCGGGGGAGCGCCGGTTCAGCTTCTCCAACTGGAGCCGCTTCGGGGCCTACCGGGTGAGCTTCCAGGGGAACCGCCCGGTGTTCTTCAGCCCCGCCGCCAACTACCCGCTGCCGTGGGTCAGCTGGACGGTCGAGGGGTTTCGCGGCGAGGGGTACCTGAGCACGGTGGTGCTGCCGGCCCGGCTCGCCGCCCGGGTCCGCGGGGCGGAGGGCCGGGCGGCACTGCACCGGTACCGTACGGCGGCCGACGAGCTGCCCGGGTCGTCGGCCGTGCTGCCGAAGGTGGTCTGACGGCTACGGGAACGAGCGCTCGATCGCCGTCCACAGCGCGGAGCGGGCCCGCAGCGCGGTGCGGACGGTCTCCGCGCAGGAGTCCCACTTGGCCTGGTCGTCGCCGCACAGGTCGATCAGCATCTGCATCGCCATCGGCGTGTGCTGCTCGCCGTCGACCTCGATGTGCCGGGCGAGGTAGTCCTTGAAGACCGTGAGCACGCCCTCCGGGTCCTCGATCGCGATCACCTGGGTGAACATCTCCGGGATCAGGTCCTCGCGGCCGAAGGCGAAGGCGGCGGCCCGGCAGTGCAGCGGCGCGTGCTCGATGATCGACCAGGTGGTGCCGGTGAACTCGACGGCGGCCTGCGGGACTTCGGCCGCCTTCAGGGCCTCCGGTACGGCTCTGCCGGCGCCCAGCAGGCCCAGGAACTCCGTCACCGGGAGGGTGTCGGCGCCGGCCTGGCGCATGCCCTCGAGATAGAGCTCGAAGTGACTGGTGTAGCCCTCGCCGAGCTCGTCGCTCTCCTCGACCAGCACGATCTCGTTGATCAGCCGGCGGCTGGCCGTCGGGCCGCTCGGGACCCACGGGACCTCGACGCAGGTCAGGTCGCGCTGCAGGCTCTTCAGCAGCGACATGAAGTCCCAGACGGCGAAGACGTGGCTGTTCAGGAAGGTGCGGACGCGCTCGATGCTGGTGAGCTCGCGGTACACGGAGTGGCCGACCACCTCGTGGCGCAGCGGGTCGATGGCCCGCTGCAGGCTGGTCAGGCCGGGGTGGGAGCGGTCCCAGTGGTAGCGGTTGGCGGACATGCGGGCTCCTTGTCGCTCAGTGGTGGTGCTTCATGACGCCGTACAGCGCGTGCCGCAGCTGTTCGCGGGTGGGCTGCAGGGCGCGGTCGAGGGTGGGGGCGAAGGGCAGGACGGCTCCGTCCGGGCGGGTGACCCGGCGGGGTGGCGCGATCAGCCGCATGTCCTCGGCGGCGGTGGCCAGGACCTCCGCGCCGAAGCCGCAGCTGCGGTTGGAGTCGTCGATCACGACCAGCCGGCCGGTACGTTCCAGCGAGGCGGCGAGCGCGGCCCAATCTAGGGGGTACAGCGTGCGTGGGTCGAGGACTTCGACAGAGATCTCTTCGGCGACCTCCTCCGCCACGGCGAGCGCGTCGTGCACCAGGTGTCCGACGGCGACCACGGTGACGTCGGTGCCCGGGCGGTGGATCCGGGCCCGGCCGAGCGGGACGGGCACGAGCTCCCGGGTGACGGTCTCGCGCACCGGCAGGGCGGCGGCGGGCGCGAACACCACGACCGGGTCCGGGTCCCGGATCGCCGAGCGCAGCAGCCCGTAGGCGTCCGTCGGGGTGGCGGGCACCACGGTCTTCAGCCCGGCGTGCGCGAACAGGCTGTACGGATGGTCGGAGTGCTGCCCGGCCCAGCCGTCCCGGGAGCCGGAGCCGGGCACCAGGCAGGTCAGCGGCACGGCCGCCTGGCCGCCGGTCATCAGCGAGAACTTGTGCGCCTGGTTGACGAGTTGCTCGAAGACCAGGAACAGCAGCGAGGGGATCTGGAACTCCAGCACCGGGCGACGGCCGGCCAGCGCGGCGCCCATCGCCAGGGCGGTGAAGGCCTGTTCGGACAGCGGGGTGTCGACGATCCGCCCGGGGCCGAAGCGGTCCAGCAGGCCGAGCGTGGGCCCGGCCAGACCGGCGCCGATGTCCTCGCCGAAGACGCAGACCGCCGGGTCGGCGGCGAGTTCGTCGGCCAGCGCCCGGTTGAGGGCCTTGGTGTACGAGAGCCTGGTCACGGAGTCGCTCCCGCCCGTGGCCGCAGCCCGTCGGCGTACAGGTGGTCCAGGGCGCCCGCCGGGTCCGGGTGGGCGGAGGTGTGTGCGAACTCCTCGGCGGCCGCGAGAAGTTCGGTCACCGAGCGGTCCTGCTGGGCGACGGTTGCGGGGTCGAGCAGGGCGGCGGCCCGGGGGAGCGGGTCCCGCTCGCGCCAGGTCTCCACCTCCTCGGGGGTGCGGTAGCGCAGCTTCATCCGGCGTTCCATGGTGTGGTGGCCCTCGTAGCGGTAGGTGCGGCACTCCAGGAAGCCGGGGCCGCCGCCCGTCCGGGCCCGTTCGACGGCGCGCAGAGCGGCGGCGCGGACGGCCTCGGTGTCCATGCCGTCCACCTCCTCGGCGGGGATGCCGAAGGCGGCCGCCCGCCCGGTGGCGCTGCCCGCGACGGCGGTGGCGGCGGGCAGGGTGGTGGCGTAGCCGTTGTTCTCGCAGACGAACAGCACCGGCAGGCGCCACATCGCGGCGAGGTTGAGCGATTCCAGCAGGACGCCCTGGTTGAGCGCGCCGTCACCGAAGAAGGCCACCGCCACCGGGCACCCGCCGTCCGGCTCCCCCTGCTCGGTCCCGTCCTCCCGGGCCCGGGCTTGTGGGGACTGCTTCCGGTGCGCCTGGGCCTGCTGGGCGGCCCAGGCCGCGCCGACCGCGATCGGGGCGCCGGCGCCGACGATGCCGTTGGCGCCGAGGATGCCCAGCGAAAGGTCCGCCGCGTGCATGGAGCCGCCCCGGCCGCCGTTCAACCCGCCGACCCGGCCGAGCAGTTCGGCGAGCAGCCGGTGCGGTGCGGCACCCCGGGCGAGCACGTGGCCGTGGCCGCGGTGGGTGCTGGTGAGCCGGTCGGCCGGGCGCAGCACCGCGCAGACGCCCACCGCGACGGCCTCCTGTCCGATGTACGGGTGGATGCCGCCCGGGATCCCGCCGGACTTCACCAGGCCGAGCGCCAGTTCCTCGAAGCCGCGGATCAGCCGCAGCATCCGGTAGCGCTCGGCGGGCGTGCCGAGCGGCGCCGGGCGGCCGGGCGCGCGCACCGCCTCCGGGGGAGCCGTCACGGCCGGCCCCGCCAGACCGTCGGGCAGAACTCCGGGTCGGCGTAGTCCGGTCGGCCGTCCGGGGTGCGGCGCACCAGCACGTCGTGGTTGTACACCACCGGTTCGCCGTCGGCCCGGTCGTGCCGGCGGTACTCGTTGGCGCCGTCCTGCAGGTGCAGCGAGACGGCCCGGCGCGGGTAGCAGGCCAGGTTGGGGCCGCTGCCGTGGTAGGTGCGGCAGTGGTGGAAGGACATGTGGCCGCGCGGGATCGACATCGGGACCTTGGTCACCCGCTGCCCGTTGTGGGCGGCGTTGGCGGCCAGGATGCCGTCCAGTTCGGAGCGGTCGCGGTCGGCGAAGTGCCGGGTGGAGTCCTCGCCGGAGGGCAGCTCCCGCCAGCGGTGGCTGCCGTCGACCATGGTGATGGTGCCGTTCTCCTCCCGGCAGTCGTGGAACGGGATGAAGGCGGTGAGCATCTCCTGCGAGGTGCAGGTCTGCCAGTAGTGCTTGTCGAAGTGCCACGGCACCCGGTTGCTGGGCTCCTCGGGCACCGGCGGCTTGTAGATCAGGGTGGCCTGGAAGATCCGGATCTCCTCGGCCCCGGCGAGCAGTGCGGCCACCGCCCCGACCAGCGGCTTGCGCAGGATCGCGCCGACCGCCTCGCTCTCGTAGTGGACGTAGTCGTTGTGCCGCTGGACCGGTCCGTCGGAGGGCTGCCAGGCGGCCAACCGGGGCGGACGGGCGGGCAGTTCGCGGTCACGGTGGCCGGCGTAGTAGAGCTCGGTGGCGGCCTGGAGGGTGTCCAGCTCCTCGTCGCCGAACAGCCGGCGGGACAGGTACCAGCCGCGCTCGCGGTAGTGGGCCACCTCCTCGGGGGTGGGCAGCAGGGCGTGCTCGGCCTCGGTGAGCCGGAACGCGGCGGTCGTGGTCATCGTGCGGGCCTCCTTCGGAGGTCGGGGAGGTGCGGGGAGGTGCGGGGAGGGTGCGGAGGTGTGGGGGTGCGGGGGCGGACGGAGGCGGTCAGACGGCGGCGGCGGAGCCGTGCCGCTCGACGGCCTCGTAGAGGGCCTTGATGTTCGCGGTGCCGAAGGTGCCCGCGCCCTGGCGCTCGATCAGTTCCAGGAAGTAGGTGCGCCGGGGGTGGGTCGAGCGGGCGAAGATCTGGAACAGCTGGCCGCCGTGGTCCTGGTCGACCAGGACGTGCAGGTCGCGCAGGGTCTCCACCGGGATGGCCGTTTCGCCGAAGCGCTCGGCCAGGACGTCGAAGTAGGCGGCCGGGGTGGTCAGGAACTCCACGCCGCGGGCGCGGACGGTCCGGACGGCGGTGGCGATGTCGCGGGTGCTGAAGGCGAGGTGCTGCACGCCGGCGCCGCCGTGGGCGGCCAGGAAGTCGTCGATCTGGCCGGGACGGCGGCTGGTGTCGGGCTCGATCAGAGTGAAGGTGACCGCGCCGGAGGGGCTCTGCACCACCTTGGAGTCCATGGCCTGCTCGCCGACCTCGATGTACTCCTCGAAGATCGTGTGGAAGCCCAGCGCGGCCTCGCAGAACCGTACGCAGGGGGCGAGTTCGCCGGCCGGGAGGCAGATCGCGACGTGGTCGAGCCGGTCCAGCAGGTGCGGCTCCGCGCCGCTTCCGGCGGTCGGCGCGCCGGTGGATCCGTCGGTGGATCCGTTGGCGGGCAGCGGGACGAAGCGCAGCGCGGTGTCGCCGAAGCCGGCGATCAGGGCGCCCGCGCGGTCGAGCACGCGGGCGCCGTGCCGTTCGGCGCGCTCCAGGGCGGCCCGCGGATCGGTGCAGCCGAGGGCGAGGACGGCGACGCCGTCCCCGTGCCGGGCGACGAACGCCGCCACCGGGTGCCCGGGGTCGACGGCGGACGTCAGCTGCAGCCGGATGGTGCCCTGGCCGAGCTCGACGGTGCGGGTGCCGCCCGGGCCGAGCGTCGGATCGGCGGCGGTGAAGCCGTAGTCGGCGCAGAGTTCGGCCGCGGCCTTGTCGGCGTCGGCGCAGTGGAATTCGGCGTGGACGATGGTCTGGATGGACAACGGGATCTCCCCCCGGAGGGATGGCGGGTCGTGGATCGGCGCGCTGCCCGGTACGGCGTCTACCGGGCGGCCCGGGTGGCCGGGCCGAGGATGAGGCTGAGGTTGTGGCCGCCGAAGGCGAAGGCGTTGCTCAGCGCGGCGCGCACCGGGGCGGACCGGGCGGCGCCCCGGACGTGGTCCAGGTCGCAGGCCGGGTCGGGGTCGGTCAGGTTGAGCGTGGGCGGCAGCGTCCCCCTCGCCACCGCCAGGGCGGTCACCGCCGCCTCCAGAGCGCCGGCGGCGCCCAGGAGGTGGCCGGTGGCGCCCTTGGTGGAGCTGACCGCGGGTGGGTGCGCGCCGAAGACGGCGTGCAGGGCCGCGGTCTCGGCCACGTCACCGAGCTTGGTGCCGGTGCCGTGGGCGTTCACGTAGTCGATGTCGCCCGGGGCCAGCCCCGCGTCGGCGAGCGCGGCGCGCATCGCGTCGGCGGCGCCGGTGCCGTCCGGCCGGGGCATGGTCGGGTGGTGGGCGTCGGTGGAGGCGCCCCAGCCGAGCACCTCCGCGTAGCCGGCCGCGCCGCGGGCCTCGGCGTGCTCGGCGCTCTCCAGGACGAGGACGGCGCTGCCCTCGCCCAGCACGAAGCCGTTGCGCCGGGCGTCGAAGGGCCGGCTCGCCTGCTCGGGATCGTCCCAACCGTGGGCGAGCGCGCGGGCGTTGGTGAAGGCCGCGGCGATCGTCGGGTGCAGCGAGGACTCGGTGCCGCCGCACACCACCACGTCCGCGTCACCGGCCCGGACCAGCCGAAGCCCCTCGGCGATCGCCTGGGCGCCGGCCGCGCAGGCCGTCACCACGGCGGAGCTGTAGCCCCGGATGCCGTGCTTGATGGCGACCCGGGCGGCGGCCATGTTGGAGAGCATGCCCGGCAGCAGGTACGGGCTGACGCCCGGGCGGGCGCGCTCCAGCCGGCGGTGCGACTGCTGCTCGAAGGTCTCCAGTCCGCCGCCGCCGGTCGCCAGCACCACGGCGGTCCGGTGCGGGTCGGCGTCCCGGCCGACCACCAGGGCGGCATCGGCCAGCGCGTCGTCGGCGGCGGCCAGGCCGAGCAGCACGAAGCGGTCCACGCAGCGGGTCTCGGTCGGCGGCAGCACCTCCCGGCCGTCCACGGCGGGGGCGATCCCGGCGGCGGGCAGCCAGCCGTGCGCGGCGTGGCCCTCGGGGACGGCGCGCACCCCGGAGCGTCCGGCGGTCAGCGCCTCGAACACCTCGGCGGGCTTGCGGCCGAGGGGCGAGACCAGGCCGATGCCGGTGACGACGGCGCCGAGGCGCGCGGTGCTGCTCACGCGCCGACCCCCGCTCGTGCGCCGACCGCCGCTCGTGCGTGGGCCGCCGCTTGTGCGTGGGCCGCCGCGAGGTGGCGCTCGCGCAGCAGGACCTTGCGGACCTTGCCGGTCGGGCCGAGCGGGATGTCGTCCCCGGAGACCACGGAGACCCGGCGGACGGTCGCGGCGGTGGGCCCGTCCAGGGCGGCGAGGACGTCCTCGGTGCGGTCGAGCGCCGGGTCGGCGCCCTCGGCGAGCAGCAGCAGGACGTCGGTGACCACCCGCTCGCCGTCCCGGACCGCCACCACCGTGCAGTCCAGCACGTCCGGGCGGGCGGCGAGCACCCGCTCCTCCGACATCGCGGTGAACAGCCTCTCGCCGCCGCCGAGTTCGACCGAGTCGACGGCCCGGTCGACGTGGTAGTAGTAGCCCTCCTCGTCGCGGTACATCAGGTCCCCGGTGAGGAAGCGGCCGCGGATCCGGGTACGGAACGTGGTGGCCGAGTCGTTCCAGTAGCCGAGCGCCAAGGTCGGTGAGGCGGTGGCGAGTTCGCCGACCTCGCCGGGCCCGAGCGGCTCGCCGTCCGGGCCGACCACAGCGCAGTCGACGAAGGCGTGCGGGCGGCCGACGCAGCGGCCGTACCGCTCGGTGCCGGGGCCGTGGGTGATGAAGAAGTGCGAGTGGCCCATCTCGGTGGAGCCGAGGCCGTCCACGAACAGCGAACCGGGCACGCGGGAGCGGCCCGCGCGGGTGACGGCCTCCCGGCTGCCGGTGGCGATCAGGCGGCGGATGTGCACCTCGTGCGCGCAGTCGCCGGTGTTCCACCAGAGCGCGACCGAGCTCAGGTCCCGGGCGGCGAGGTCGTGGCGGGCCAGGTCGGCCCAGGTGGCGGCGAAACCGATCACCCCGGTGGGCCGCCACCGCTCGATCGCGGCCAGCACGCCGTCGCCGGACTGCCGGGACAGGAAGGCCAGTCGGGTGTGCGAGCTGAGCGCCAGGTTGAGCGCGATGACGGTCGCGGCGTGCGGCGCGGGCAGCGCGCTGAGCATCCGGTCCTGGCCCTGCGGGCGGGGCAGCCGCAGCCGGTGGCGGATCGCCGCGTACAGGCTCGCGTGCGAGTGGACGACGGCCTTGGGCATCCCGGTGGTGCCGGAGGAGTGGGTGATCGCCACCGGGTCGCCGGACCAGTGCCGGTACGGCTCCGGGGCGTCGTCGGGGTCGCCGGCGCCGAGGGCGCCGATCTCCGGCAGCAGCGGCGCGCCCGGGTCGTGGCCGGCCAGGGCGGCGAGGTGGGCGGGATCGGCGAGGACACCGGCCGCGCCGAGGCGCGCGATGTAGCGGGCGGCGCGCTCGCCGTCCAGGTTGGGGTTGAGCAGCGCGGGGATGGCGCCGAGCCGGGCGAGGGCGAGGAAGGCGAGCACGTGGTCGGCGGCGGCACTCGCGTACACCACGACCGGGTCCCGCCGGGTGATGCCGAGTGCGTGCAGGGCGGCGGCGCGGGCCCGCACGGCGCGGTCCAGCTCGCGCAGCGTGAGCGGCTGCCAGGCGGGGTGGTCGTCCACCGGGGTGTCGAAGGTGAGCAGCGGCTCGTCGACGTCCAGCCCGAGGGCGATCCGGGTGGTGAGGACGTTGCCGGCGCCGACGTCGGGGTCGTCCGCGAGCAGGGTGCGGAGACTGCGGATGGTCACGGGGGTGGGTCCCTCCCTCGGGGCCGGTGGACGGCCCGGGCGGCGGATCGGGTGGCAGGGGTCGGTCGGCCGCGCGCGGGCGGCGCGGCGGGTCGGGGGCTGTGGGCCCTCAGGACGCGGGACGGAGGTCGCGGGTCCTCTGGCTCCGGACGGAGGTCGCGGGTCGTCAGACCGAGGGGTGCGAGAGCAGGACGGCCGTGGCGTGGTCCCCGTCGGGCGTCTGCTCGGCGGCGATGACCAGCACCCGGTCGGCGTCGCCGTCGGCGAGCAGCAGCGCGGCGAGCTCGTACGCGTCCGCCGGGACGCGCCCGGGGGCCGCGGGCCGGGCCGGGCAGATCGCCACCACCGGGCCGGTCAGGCCCCAGTGGGCGGCGATGTGCCCGAGGACGGCATTGGGGTTGGACTGGAAGAACAGCAGCGGACCGGTCCGCCGTCCGGGTTCGGCGCTCTGCTCGATGGCCCGCGCGGTGACGAGGTCACCGCTCGCACTGGCCAGCAGCAGCGCGGTCCTCCCGGGGGCGGGCGGTTCGTCGTGCAGGGCGCGCAGGCAGCGGTCGGCGGTGTCGGCGACCAGCGGGTTGAAACCGGAGGCGGCGAAGCCGGGCAGCGGTGGCGGCGGCCCGTCCGGGCCGGGGGCGGGGCGGCGGGCCTCGGCGAGGACCCGCAGGCCGTGGGTGTCGTCGGCGGGGGAGGTCATGGTGGTGTCGGTGTCATCCAGGGGCCAGCAGCAGGGCGGTGTTGGCGCCGCCGAAGGCGGAGTTGAGGCTGAGCGCGTAGGCGGGACGGGCGGCACGCGGGCCGTCCAGGACGAGGTCCAGGCCGACGTCCGGGTCCGGGCCGAGCCAGCCGGCGTTGACCGGCAGCAGGCCCGATTCCAACGCGCCGACGGTGACGGCGAGTTCGAGCAGGGCCGAGGCCTCCAGGGCGTGGCCGTGGACGGACTTGCTGGAGCTGACCGGCAGTCGGTCGGTGTGCCGGCCGAACACCCGCCGCAGGGCGCGCGCCTCGGCGAGGTCGGACAGCGGCGAGCCGGTGCCGTTGGCGTTGACGTAACCGACCTCGGCCGGGGCGACGCCCGCGCGGGCGAGCGCGGCCTCGACCGCCCGGGCCACTCCGGTGCCGTCCGGCTCGGGGCGGCAGACGTGGTGGGCGTCCCCGGAGCGGCCCCAGCCGGCCAGCCGGGCGAGCACGGTGGCACCGCGCCGGTCGGCGGCCGCGGCGGCCTCGACCACGACGGCGGCGGCCGCGTCGCCGAGCAGGGTGCCGGTCCGCCCGGCGCTGAACGGGCGCAGCTCGCCGTCCCTGGCCAGCGCGCGCCCGGCGTCGAAGACGGCGAACACGCCCGGCCCGACCAGGTGCACGGCGGCGACCAGCACCCGTTCGTGCCGCCCGGTGGCGACCAGCGCGGCGGCATCGGCGACGGCGGTCGCCGCCGCCACGCAGGCGCCGGTGTACACCCGGGTGACGCCCGGTGCCCCCCGGCTCGCGCGGAGGCCGGCGGCCACCGCGGTGGCGGTCACGCGGGTGCGCTCGTCGCTGTGCAGCGCGAGCAGGACGGGCAGCGCCGCGTGGTCGGCGGGGGTCAGCCCGGCCTGGTGGCAGGCCTGGCCGATCGCGTCGAGCACCGATTCGGCCGGCGGGACGGCGCCGGCCGGAGGCTCGGTGGGGCGACGTGCGGCACCGGGGCGCACGGAGTCCGGCAGCACGGAGTCCGGCAGCACGGAGTCGGGCGGCAGGGCGTCGGGCAACAGGGCGGCCCGGGTGGTGCGGCGACCGCTGACGTCGAAGCGGGTGACCGGAGCGAACGCCGCCTTGCCGTGGACCGCCGCCGCGGTCAGCGCGGTGAGCCCGCGCCCGGCGGCGCTGAGCACGCCCACGCCGGTGACGACCGGCCCGGCCCGCCCCAGCGGCCCGGGCGGGCCGGCGCCCGTGGCGAGGCCGGTCACGGCTGCGCGCCCGCGCGCCGCCCGGCCAGGACGGCGTCGCGCAGCAGTCCGGTCGCGTCGTCGACCGTCCGCACCGCGCCGAAGCTCTCGTCGTCCAGGTCCAGTTGCAGGCCGTAGCGCTGCTCGAACTCGGCGACCAGCCAGGTGAGTTCGAGTGAACCGAGTTCCTCGGGCACGGTGTCGGCGGCGCGCTGCCCGAACGCCGCCAGCATCGTGAGCACCTCGGTCCGGTCCGGGAGGCCGTCCGCGCCGTCCGCGCCGTCCGCGCCGTCCGCGCCGGGGGAGCCGGTCATGCGGCACTGCCGGAGGCGGCGGGGGAGGCGGTGAGGGCGTCGATCCGCCGGGCGACGTCGGCGGTGAACTCGTCCAGCGTCATCAGCGCGGTGGTCTCCATCTCGTCCAGGTCGAACTTGATCCCGAACTCGTCCTCGACCTGCACCGACAGGTCGGCCAGCGCGAGCGATTCGAGGTCCAGCCCGGCCGGGCCGAGGTCGGTGTCGCCGGTGACCTCGGAGACGTCGTACTGCATCTCGGTGAGGGCGGCGAGCACGAAGGCGCGGATGCGGTCCTGCATGGTGATGGACTCCTTGTCGGGCCTGTCGGGGGGGTGCGTGCGTGCGGTGCGTGCGGTCAGCGCGCGGCGGGCGCGGCGGTGACGGCGGCCGTGGCGGTGTCGCGCAGGGCGGCCGGGTCGCGCAGCAGCTTTCCGGTGGCGGTGCGGGGCAGTGCGGGGAGCAGGGCGAGCCGGCGAGGCCGCTTGTAGGCGGCGAGGCGGCGGGCCAGTCCGTCCTGGAGGAGGGCGAGGTCGGCGTCGGGTTCGGTGGCCAGGTAGGCCTCGATCGCGCCGCCGTCGAAGACGACCACCGCCTCGCGGACCTCGGGCAGTGCGGTGAGGGTCTGCTCGACCTCGGTGAGGTCGACCTTCAGCCCGCCGATCGAGACCTGGGAGTCCAGCCGGCCGAGCACGGTGACCAGCCCGTCGGCCCCGGACAGCTCGGCGGCGTCCCGGGTGTGCAGCCAGCCGTCCGACCAGCGCGTCGGGTCGTCCGGTCCGGGGTACGGGGAGGACGCCGCGCCGAGCTGCAACTCGCCCTGCACCAGGCGCAGTCGCATCCCGTGGACGGGGCGCTTGGCCGGGTGGAGGGTGCCGTCGAGGTCGGTGGCGATGACCCCGGTCTCGGTCATGCCGTACATGGTGCCGAGCGGGACGCCGTAGCGCCCGGTGAACAGCGCGGGCAGGCCCGGGCGGACCAGTTCCCCCGCGACGATCATCCGCCGCAGCCGGGGCAGCGGCGGGGGAGCGACCGTCCCCGCCAACAGCTCGGCGTGGAAGGGCACTCCGATGACGGTGGTCGGCCGGTCGGAGCCGGCGACCGCGGCCAGGATGCCCGCCGCCGTCATCCGCTCCGGCACGGTGAGCGCGGCGTGGGCGTACAGGCCGTTGAGCAGCCCGCCGACCAGCCCGAGCACGTGCACCACCGAGGAGAGCAGGACGACCCGCTCGCCCTCGCCCGGGAACTCCACCAGCCTGCCGTAGCAGTCCAGTTCCCGCAGCAGGTCGGAGGCGGTCCGGGCGATGACCTTGGCCGGGCCGGTCGATCCGGAGCTGAGCTGGACCAACGCGTGCCCGGTGCGGGCCGGCCGTCCGTCCGGCAGTGCGACGGCCACCGGGTCCACCTCGGAGAAGCCGCGCAGCGCCGCCGCGGGCCGGTGGGCGGAGCCTACCAGCACCTGCGGGGCCAGCCGCGCGACCGCCGCGTCGACCTCGTGGTCGGTCAACCGGTGGTCGAGCAGGGCGACTTGGGCGCCGAGCCGCCAGCATGCCAGCAGTACCGCGACGAACGCCACCGAGGGCGGCAGTCGCAGGGCGGCCGTCCCGCCGGGGCCGAGTCCGGCGGCCGCCAGCCGTACGGACTGCTCCGCGACCAGGGCGCGCAGGGCGTCCCGGTCGAGCGGCGCGCCGAGGTGCAGGCACTCCTCGTCGCCGGGGCCGGCCAGCAGGAGCCGGTCGACCCAGTCGCCGGGGGCGTCCGAGTGCGGCGGTGCGGAATGCGGAACTGAAGAGAGGGAAAAGCCGGTCAACGCGGCTCCACACACGTGAGGGGATTTGACATGAACGCCGTTCACAACCAAAGCGGTCAATTCCGTTGCCAGACCATGGCACAGACGTTTGGTCAAATCAAGGTCTATACCAATGTGGCCGTTGCTCCTACGCTGCCGAACCGGGACCGGTCCGCGCGTGGCCGTCCGGGAACGAGGAATGCCCGTGGGCGCACTCACGCTGGCCGGGATCGAGCGCGCCGCGCGCGCACAACTTCCGCCGGAAATATGGGATTTCATCGAAGGCGGCAGTGGTGATGAACGCACTCTGACGGCGAACCGGGAGATGTTCGGACGCTATGCGCTGCGTCCGCGCACCCTGGTCGACGTCTCCGCCTGCGATCCCGCGCTGACCCTGCTCGGCGCGCCGCTCGCCCTCCCGCTCGGCATCGCCCCGATGGCCTACCACCGGCTGGTCGACCCGGAGGGCGAGACCGCCACCGCGCGCGCCGCCGGCCGGGCCGGCGCCCTGCTGGTCGCCGGGATGTTCGCCAGCCGCACCCTGGAGGAGATCGCCGGGGCCGCCACCGGCCCGCTCTGGCTCCAGCTGTACTGGCTGCGCCGACGCGACGCCCTCGCCGCCCTGGTGGAGCGCGCCGAGGCGGCCGGGTACCGGGCCCTGGTGCTGACCGTGGACGCGCCCAGGATCGGCCGCCGGCTGCGCGACCTGCGCAACGGCTTCGCCATCCCGCCCGCCGTCCGCGCCGTCAACCTGGACCCGGCCCTGATGTCCACCAGCCACCGCGCCGCCAGCGGGAGTTCGGGCATCGCCGAGCACGCCCGTGAGCAGTTCGACCCCGCCCTGACCTGGGCCGACCTCGCCTGGCTGCGCGAGCGCACCCGGCTGCCGCTGGTCCTCAAGGGCATCCTGACCGCCGAGGACGCCCGGCTCGCCGTCGAGCACGGCGCCGACGCCGTCCTGGTCTCCAACCACGGCGGCCGCCAACTCGACGGGGCGGTGCCGGCCCTGGCCGCCCTGCCGGAGGTCGTCGAAGCCGTCCCGGCCGCGCTCCCGGTGCTGCTCGACGGCGGCGTACGGACCGGCGCGGACATCGCCGTCGCCCTCGCCCTCGGCGCCCGCTCCGTGCTGATCGGCCGCCCGGTGTTCTGGGGCCTCGCCACCGACGGCGAAGCCGGCGTGCACCGGGTGCTCGACCTGCTGCGCGAGGAACTGGAGCACACCCTGGCCCTGTTGGGCCGCCCCCGGCTCGCCGACCTGGACGGTACGGCCCTCGCCCGCTGGCCGTGCGGCGCCGCCGGCTGAACCCCGCGGCACCCGCACCCCGCCCCGCGTACCTTCGAGAGAGAGACCCGGATGACCGAGCAGACCACTGACCGCTTTCCCGGCTGGGACTGGGACGACCCCGCCGGCCTGGCCGTCCGCCTGGACGAGTTCAGCGCCGACGTCGCCACCTGCGGCACGCTCGAAGCGCACCCCGGCGGGCTCCCGCACGACCACGCCGGCTTCCGCGAACTCGGCCTCACCGGCATCGAGTTCGCCGCGTTCCGGACCGCCCACCCGCATGGCCTCGGCACCGACCTCGCCACCCTGACCGCCACCGGTAGCGGCGCCGCGACCGAGCCCGGCACCCTCTACCGGGTCGACGGCGACCGCTGGTTCACCCAGCTGGACATCGCCCGGCCGCTGCCCTTCGCCGACGCCTGCGTCGACTGGGTGTACGCCGAGCACCTGATCGAGCACGTCACCGTGCCCGTCGCGGTCGGCTGGCTGCGCGAGGCCCGCCGGGTGCTGCGCCCCGGCGGCGTCCTGCGGCTGACCACCCCCGACCTCGCCCGCTACCTGGTCGGCTACGCCACCGGTGACGGCTTCCTCGCCAAGCACCGCCGCCGGCTGACCACCCTCGGCTTCGGCCCGCCGATGCCCGCGCGCCCGGCCTTCCTGGTCAACCAGATCTTCCGCCACTACGGCCACCAGTGGATCTACGACCTGGACGAGCTACGGCACGTCCTCACGCTGGCCGGCTTCGCGCCCGAGCAGATCCGCCACTGCGCCTACCGCCAGGGCCTGCGCGCGGACGTGGCCGACCTCGACACGGCCTTCCGCACCGACGAGACGATCTACGTCGAGGCCGATCGCTGACCGCCCCGGACCGCCCACGGAGGCCCTGAGCCCGCACCCCGACGGCCGCACCTCCGGGCCGTCGGGCCCCCGGACCACCGAGCCCCCGGACCACCGGGCCCCCGGACCGCCGAGCCCCGACCGACGAACCCCGCCGCCCCAGAACGGGACCACCACCGATGCCCCTGCACCCCCAGGCCGAGGCCCTGCGCGCCCGGCGCGCGAGCAGCGGCGCACCGCCGCTCTACACCCTCACCCTCGCCGAGGCCCGCGCCGCCGACCTCGCCGACATCCGCGCCGCGGCCGGCACCCCCGAGCCGGTCGCCGCCGTCGAGGAGCACCGCTTCCCGGGCCCCGGCGGCGAACTCGCCCTGCGGCTCTACCGCCCCGAACCGCCAGGCCGCCGACTGCCCGCCCTGCTCTACCTGTTCGGCGGCGGCTGGACCCTCGGCTCGCCCGACACCAGCGACGCCGTCTGCCGCCGCCTCACCAACGCCGTCGGCTGCCTCACCGCCTCCGTCGGCTACCGGCTCGCCCCCGAACACCCCTTCCCCGCGGCCCTGCACGACTGCCGCGCGGCGCTCCTGGAACTCGTCGCCCGGGCCGAGGAGTTCGGCATCGACCCGGACCGCCTCGCGGTCGGCGGGGACAGCGCGGGCGGCAACCTGACCGCCGCCCTCACCCTGCTGCTGCGCGACGGCGGCGGCCCCGCCCTGCGCCACCAGCTGCTCGTCTACCCCAACACCGACCACCGCGCCGACACCCCCTCGCTGCGCGAACACGACGACCCGCTGCTCTTCAACCGCCGCTCGGTCGCCTGGTACTGGGGCCACTACCTGGCCGACCGGGCCGACGGCGCCGGTCCGTACGCCTCCCCGCTGCGCGCCGCCACCCTGGCCGGACTCCCGCCCGCGACCGTCCTCACCGCCGAGTACGACCCGCTGCGCGACGAGGGCGAGCAGTACGCCGAGGCGCTGCGCACCGCCGGGGTCCCGGTGGAGCTCCGCCGCTACGAGGGCGTGCCGCACGGCTTCTTCGCCATGACCGGCACCCTGGACGCCGCCGCCGAGGCCCAGGCGTACGCCGCCGAGCGGCTGCGGGAGGCCCTGCGGTGAAGCTCTCGACGGCCGACCTGCACGCCTCCCTCGCCGACCCGCTGCTGGACGCGATGACCTTCCTCAACGAGGTCACCACCCGCTACCCCGGAGCGGTCTCCTTCGCCCCCGGCCGCCCCTACGAGGGCTTCTTCGAGCCCGAGGACGTCCCGGCGCACCTGGAGCGCTTCCTGGCCCACCTCGCCGACCGCGGCCTCGACCGGGACGCCGTGCGCACCACGCTGTTCCAGTACGGCCCCACCAAGGGCATCGTGAACGACCTGGTCGCCCGCACCCTCGCCAACGACGAGGGCCTGACCGTCGCCCCCGAGGCCCTGGTGCTCACGGTCGGCGCCCAGGAGGGCATGCTGCTCACCCTGCGCGCGCTCTGCGCCGGACCGGACGACGTGCTGCTGGTCAGCTCGCCCTGCTACGTCGGCGTCACCGGCGCCGCCCGGCTGCTCGACCTGACCACCCGGCCCGTCCCCGAGGGCCCGGACGGCGGCCCCGACCCGGCGGCCGTCCGCGCCGCCACCCGGGCCGTCCGCGCCGAGGGCCGCCGCCCGCGCGCCCTCTACGTCGTCCCGGACTTCGCCAACCCCTCCGGCACCAGCATGCCGGTCGCGGCCCGCACCCGGCTGCTGGAGGCGGCCGCCGAGGAGGGCGTCCTGGTCATCGAGGACAACCCGTACGGCTTCTTCGCCCGCACGCCGGGCCCGCGGCCCACCCTGAAGGCGCTGGACCGGCACGGCCGGGTCGTCCACCTGGGATCCTTCGCGAAGACCTGCTTCCCCGGCGCCCGGCTCGGCTACGTCGTCGCCGACCAGGAGGTGGTGGGCCCCGCGGGCCGGCGCCGCCTGCTGGCCGACGAGCTGGCCAAGCTGAAGAGCATGACGACGGTCAACACGCCCGCGCTCAGCCAGGCCGTCATCGGCGGCATGCTGCTGGCGCACGACTGCCGGCTGCGCGCCGCCAACGCCCGCGCCACGGCCCACTACGCGGCCGGGATGGACACCCTGCTGCGGGAGCTGGACCGGCACTTCCCGGCCTCCGAGCGCCGGCGCCTGGGCGTCTCCTGGAACCGGCCGGACGGCGGCTTCTTCGCCGTCCTGACGGTGCCCTTCACGGCCGACGACGCGGCCATGGAACGCTGCGCCCGCGACCACGGGGTGCTGTGGACGCCGATGGCGCCGTTCTACCCGGCGGGCGGCGGTGAGCACCGGCTGCGGCTCTCGATCAGCTCCCTGACGCAGGCGCAGATCATCGACGGCGTGGCGAAGTTGGCGGCTTTCATCGGCTCGTGACGGCCGCGCGCGGATCCGCCGAAGGGGCCCGGCCCAGAGGGTGAGCCGGGCCCCTTCGACGTCGGCGTCTCAGCGCACCCGGGTGGAGAACAGCCGCGCCGACCAGTACACCGCCACGACGGTCATCACCACGACCACCAGCAGCCCCTGCCAGACCACGCTGTCCCCGGCGTGCCCGGAGAACAGCGCGCGCATGCCCTCCACCGCCCAGTAGAAGGGATTCCACCGGGCGAGCCGCTGCAGCCACTCCGGCGCCAGGGTGAGCGGCAGCAGCACCCCGGACAGCAGCGCGATCGGCTGCGCCAGGGTGTTCACCACCGGTGCCATCGCCGCGTCGGCGGGCACCATCAGCGCGATGCCGAAGGAGATCGCCGAGGTCATCAGCGCCAGCAGCCCCAGCAGCAGATAGGCGAGCAGCAGGTTCAGCGGGCTCACCCGCAGGCCGAACGGCAGCGCGATCAGGGTGATCAGGACGGCCTGCACCAGCAGCGCCACCATCTCCCGCAGCGCCCGTCCGAGCAGCAGCGCCAGCCGGCTCACCGGGGTCACCCGGGAGCGCTCGATGATCCCGGCCTTGAGCTCGCCGAGCAGGCTGAAACCGGTGAACAGCCCGCCGAAGATGCACAGCACCGCCAACAGGCCCGGTACGTACACCTGGTAGGCGTCGGCGTAGCTGTTCGCGCCCTCGGGGGCGAGCACCTTCTTCAGCAGCGGTGCGAACAGCAGCAGGTAGAACAGCGGTTGGATGATGCCGACGGCGATCCACACCGGGGTGCGGATCATGAGCAGCAGCTGGCGCTGGAAGACCAGCCAGGTGTCGCGGGCGAGCTTCACGGTCTCCCCAGGAGGTCGTACGGGTCCTCGCCCTGCGGGGCCCCGCAGGGCGAGCGGGTCAGGACTGCCGCAGCGAGCGGCCGGTGCGGGCCAGGAACACGTCGTCCAGGCTGGGCCGTTGGAGCTGGACGGTGCCGGGCGTGACACCCGTCGCCTCCAGGGCGCGCAGCAGCTGCGGGATGGCGGCGGCGCCGTCCTCCAGGTACAGCCGCAGCCCCTCGTCCCCGTCGGCCTCCAGCCGGTGCAGGTACGGCTGCGGGCGCAGCACCTGGGCCGCCCGTTCGGCGACGCCTTCGCCGCCGTCCAGGCCGACCAGCACGACGTCGCCGGAGATCTCGCGCTTGAGCGCCTCGGGGGTGCCCTCGGCGACGACCCGGCCGTGGTCGACGATGGCGACCCGGTCGCAGAGCGCGTCGGCCTCGTCCAGGTAGTGGGTGGTGACGACGACGGTCATGCCCTCGGTGCGCAGCCGGCGGATCTCCTCCCAGACGTGCGCCCGGCTGGCCGGGTCCAGTCCGACCGTCGGCTCGTCCAGGAACAGCACCCGGGGCTGGTGGATCACCCCGAGCGCGATGTCCACCCGGCGGCGCTGGCCGCCGGAGTAGGTGGCGCACGGCCGGTCGCCGAACTCGCCCAGGTCGAAGGCCTTGAGCGCGTCCTCGGCGGCCTGCACGGCCCGCGCCTTGGGCGCGCCGTACATCCGGGCCTGCAGCACCAGCTCCTCGCGGGCGCTGACGTTGTCGGTGGTGCCGCCGCCCTGGGCGACGTAGCCGATCCGGCGGCGGACCCCGGCCGGGTCGGTGAACAGGTCGGCGCCGGCGACGGCGGCCTGCCCGCCGTCGGGGCGGATGAGGGTGGCCAGCATGCGCAGGGTGGTGGTCTTCCCGGCGCCGTTGGGGCCGAGGAAGCCGAAGATCTCGCCGGCGGCGACCGAGAGGTCGATGCCGCGGACGGCGTCGACGGTCTGGTTCCCGTCGCCGCGGCGGGAGGTCTTCTTGCGGTAGGACTTGCGCAGTCCCGTGGTCTCGATCAACCGGAACTCCCGTACGGGGAAGGGCTGCCACGGCACCTGGGAAGGCGGTGCTCGGCACCTGCGGAGGGCGGTGCTGCTGCGACACCCTAGGGCGAACTCCGACCCGGAGACAATGGCCTAGACCAATGGACGTGTGATCTCCCGGTCTGCTAAAGGGTTCCGGGGCAGTCGGCTCGGCCGAGCGCCTCCAAGCGGTCCGCGGCCGCCACCGCGCCGCCGCCGGCCAGCAGGTCCTTCCCGACCCGAACCGCGTTGTCCCGGTACGCCGTCGTCCCGAGGACGGCCAGCAGCGCCGCTGCCAGCCGCTCCGGGGTGACCCGGGCGAACGGCACCCGCGGCCCGGCCCCGACCGCCGCCACCCGGGCGGCGACGAACGGCTGGTCGTGCCGGATCGGCGCGGTGACCAGCGGCAGTCCATGCGCCAGTGCCTCGCCCACGGTGTTCATCCCGCCGTGGCACAGCACCGCGTCCAGTTCGCCGCGGGCCATCAGCTCCAGCACCGGTGCCCGGTCCACCGCGAGCGCGTGCGGCGGGAGTTCGGGCAGCAGGGCGCGCGGCGCCGCGAACACCGGCTGCACGGACCCGCCGCACAGCTCCAGCGCCCGGACGGCCCGGGCCAGGAAGTCCGCGCCCAGCTCGCCGGCCAGCGTCCCCATGGTCACCAGTACCCGGCGGCGGCCCGGCAGCAGCCGCTCCCACGGGAATCCGGGATCGTGCGGACGGTCCGCGATCACCGGCCCGACCGCCGCGAGGGCCGGCGAGGGCGGCACGGTGGAGCCGGTCAGCGCCGGACCGCTGGTCGCCACCACCAGGGCGGGGGAGAACCGCGGGTCCACGTACTTCTCTGCCGGCAGCCGCGCGCGCTCCCACAGCCCGCGCAGCAGCCCGGTCATCCATGCCTCGACCCGCGGCAACGCCCGGTACGGGCGGCCCAGTTCCATCGCCCCGGGCGCGAAGCTCGCCCACGGCAGCCCGTGGCGGTGCGCGACCAGCGCACCCGCCGGGGTGTGCTGGTCGACCAGCAGCACGTCCGGCCGGTACTCCCGGACGGCGGCGTCCAGCGGCTTCGCGGTGAACCGCGCGTAGGGGAGGATGAAGCCCTCCCAGAGCGAGCGCAGCGCGGCCAGTCCGTGCCCGCCCTGCGCCCGGAACGCCCGGGTGCCGGTGCCGAGCACCCGGGCGTCGGCGCCGAGGAGCGGCCGCAGCACCGACTCCGTCCCCGTCCAGGCGACGTCGTGGCCGCGCGCGGTGAGCTCGGCGGCGATGCCCGCGGCCGGGTTGACGTGTCCGGTCAACGGGGGCATCACCAGCAGGAACCGGGTCATCGGGCACCCTCCTCGGGGAGCAGTCCTTGCAGGTCGGCGACCGTCAGTGCCTCCAGTGCGGCCAGGTCGAGCGCGGAGCGCAGCGCGGCCAGGTCGGCGGCGGGGCCGAAGCGCTCGCGCAGGCGCTCGGCCAGCACGGCGAGTTCGGTCTCGTCCAGCAGCAGGTCGCCGTCCAGGCGGGCGTCCGGAGTGACGCGGCCCGCCCAACCGGGCGGCCCGCCGGCGGCCTCGACCAGCAGCGCGACCAGCTCCGGATCCAACCGGGCCGCGGGGGAAGGGGGTTCGGGGTGTGCCATGACAGAGCTCCCACCTGCCCGGCGGCGCGGCGGCGAAGGGCGGCCGCACCGGCGAGCGGTCGACGGATTCGGGAGGGTGGCCGCCTCGGCGGCGGGGGCCCGCGGGCGCGTCTCGGGGTTCGAGATCACTTGTGCGACCCGGCGGGCGTCGGAATACTAGCCCGCGTGACCGCACTGGAGGCAGTGGCCGTTCACCTCCCCCCACACGCCGTGCCCATCGAGGCGGTGGGCGAGCGCATCGGCCTGACCCCACGTCAACTCCGTCTCTTCCGCCGCTTCCACGGCCTGGACCAGCTGCGTCTGGATCCGGCCGGGACGCTGCCCGACCTGCTCGACGCCGCCCTGGGCGGCCTGCCGGAGCTGCGCGGACGCGAACGCGACATCCGCTTCGTGATCCACGCCCGCAGCATGCCGGTGGCGGTGCCCCACCCGCTGAACCCCCTGCACGAGCTGCTCGCCGCCCGCGGCCTCGCGCACGCCAACGCCTTCACGGTGACCCACCACGCCTGCGCGGTGGGCCTGCTGGCCATCGACCTGGCCGGGCGGCTGCTGGCCTCCGATCCCGATCCGGCGGCGCTCGCGCTGGTCCTGGCGGGGGAGAAGACCTTCACCAAGGACGCCCAAGTGGTGCCCGAGACCGGCATCTTCGCCGAGGGCGCGGCCGCCTGCCTGGTCAGTGCCGGTGGCGAGCGCCACCGGGTGCTCTCCTTCGCGGTGCGCCAGCGCCCGGAGTTCGACGGCCGGCTGGCCGGGGACCCGGACCTGCTCGCCCGCTACCAGCGCGAGTACCCGAACGTGATGGTCGAGGCGATCGAGGCCGCCCTCGACCAGGCCGGTCTGGACCTCTCCGACCTGGCCGCGATCCTCCCGCACAACGTCAACCAGGCCTCCTGGCGGATGATCGCGCGCCGCATCGGCTACCCGATCGAGAAAGTCGTGCTGGACAACGTGCGGTCGGTCGGGCACAGTTTCGCTGCAGACGGCCTCATCAATCTTCACACCGCCTCCACGCGGGGGCTACTCCGCCGCGGCGACCCCTACCTGATCGCCGCCGCCGGCGTCGGAGCCACCTTCTCCGCGATGGCCCTGCAGTGCTGACGACCGGTCAGTGACCGGGGATCGTCGGCCACATCCCGAAGCCCTCAGGGCGCACTTCCCACGTACGACGGGACGGTACCCCCATGTCAGAACCCGTGGTCCAGACCACTGACCCCGAGCTGCGGGAGCGCATCCTGCACGGCATCGGCGAACTCCTGCCGCGCGTCCTCAAGCGCGAACTGCCCGAGATCCCGCAGGACGCCTGCCTCTTCGACGACCTCGGCCTCACCTCCGCCGGCACCATCGAACTCATCCTGGAACTGGAGGAGTCCCTGGACATCCAGGTGGACGTCGAGCAGATCACCGAGGACGACCTGCGCTCGGTCACCAGGCTCGCCGAGTACGTCGCCGGACACGTCATCCCCGAGGACTGACCGGGTGGCCCCCGGCCCCTCCGGCCTGCGGATCACCCGGGCGCTCGCCCGGTGCTCCGACGGCCGCTCGGAGACCGCGCTCGACCCGGACCTGCGGGCATTCGTCTCCGACCTGGTCCGCCCCTACGGCCTGCCCCTGCGCGAGGACCTGCTGCGCGAGGGCGCCGGCCACTCCTACGAGGAGCTCGCCGCCGGACTGCTGCGCGAGGCACTCGCCGAGGACCAGCCGGTGGACCTGCTGATCCTCGCCTTCGACACCCCGGACGTCCGCCCCGGCGCGCCGTCCTCGCTCGCGCTCAGCCGCTCCGTACCCGGCGGTCCGCTCGCCTTCGCGATCTGCGACCAGGGCACCGCCGCCGCGTTCACCGCCCTGCGGCTGGCCGCCGAGCACCAGCGCACCGGCGCCTGCCGGCGGGCCGTGGTGGTGCTCGCCGAGCAGACCGCCCTGCACTACGAACCGTCGGAGCCGGTCGCACTGCCGCAGCGGCACGCGGCGGTGGTGCTGGTCTGCGAGGAGGCCCCCGGCCCCGGCCTGGCCGTTCGGCAGTTCCCGGGCGCCCCGGCGCCGTCCGCACCGGAGCAGGCCGCACCGGAGCAGGCCGCACCGGCGCCGTCCCTGCCGGAGCAGGCCGTACGGGCCCGGGCCGAGGAGCTGGGGCCCGGGGTGGACGTCGTGCTCGACGGCGGCTTCGACCCGGAACAGGCCCCACCGGCCCAGCCGTTCACCGGCCTCTGGGAGCGGCTGGCCGAGCACCTGCCACGCTGGCGGGCGCGGGAGCGGCCGGTCCTGCTCGCCGGGTACGACCGGCGGCTCGGGGTGCTCAGCATGCTGACGCTCCCGTGACCGGGATCGGGTTCTGGTGCATCGATGCGGAGCAACCCGCGAGCTTCGTCGAGGAGTTGTGGCAGCTGCTCGATCCGCGGGAGCGCGCCCGGACGGCCGGCGCGAGTCCGGAGCTGCGCAGCCGCTTCACCGTGGTGCGCGGCGCCGTCCGGCAGCTGGTCGGGGCCCGGCTCGGGGTGCGCCCGGCCGGGCTGGTCTGGCGGCGCGGTCCGAACGGGAAGCCCGAGGTCGAGGGTGCCGAGGGCCTGGGGGTGAGCTGGTCCGCCTCGGGTGCGCTCGGGGTGCTGGCCCTCGCCGAGGGGCGCGCGGTCGGTGTCGACGTCGAGCGGCTCCACGACGCCCGGACGGCCGAGCGGATGGCGGCCCGCTGGTTCCCGTTCGAGGAGGCGCGCTCGGTCGCCGAGCCGGCCGAGCCCTCCGAGCGGGCGGCTCGGTTCACCGCGCTCTGGTGCCGCCGCGAGGCCTGCGTGAAGGCGTACGGCGGGCGGCTGACGCAGTCCTTCGGGGTGTCGGTGGCGGGTCCGTCCCCGGTGCTGGTGGGGGACCCGGGCGCCCTCGGTCCCGGTCCGGTCAGGCTCTGCGACGTCCCGGTCCCGGGGCCGTTCCGGGCCGCGGTGGCCACGCTCGGAGAACTGCCGTTACATGTCAACTCATCTGTATGGCAGGGAAATTGACGATCCATCGAATGCGGTCGACTGTGGTCTGGACCAACCTTCGAGGCCACTGGTAGCGTCCCGATCGCATCCCGGCCCAGGGCAGGCCCCAGCCCCCTCCCGGCGAGCCGAAAGGCGCGAACGACGTGACTCCGCACGACCTGATCCCCCGCGAGACGGCCCCCGGCGAGACGCCTCCCCGCGAGGCGGCCCCGCACGCCGCGGCTCCGAGCGGCGGCCGGCCGGCCGACCGGCGGATCGCCGTCCGGTTCGCGGCCGCGAGCAGCGGCTCCGGCCCGCTCACCCGCGGCCAGGACAACATGATCCGCTGCATCCGCAGCTCCGCCCCGGAGCAGATCAACAAGGACTCCGTCTGGCCGGTGCCGCCCGGCACCTCGCTCTCCTCGGGCCTGGTCGCCCTTCGCCTGCTGGTCGAGCGGCACGAGTCGTTGCGGACCTCCTTCCCGGTGGGCTCCGGCCCGGACGGCTTCCCGGATCGCCAGGTGGTGCACCCGAGCGGCCGGTTCACCGTGGCCGTGGTGGACGGCGGCACCGAGGACGACGGACGACTGGACGCGCTGGCAGCCCGGTTGGGTCGGGAGGACCTCCCCGTCCGGTTCGACCTCACGGCGGCGCCCCGGATCCGGTTCACCCTGGTCGCCCGGGGCGAGCGGCTGCTGCGCCTGGCCGCCGTGGTCTGCCACGCGGGTGCCGACGGCGCCGCCACCGCCGTCCTCATCCAGGACTGGTACGCCCTGGCCGCCGGGAAGCAGCTGCCCGCGGTCGCCGCCCCCACCCCGCTGCGGCTCGCGGCTGCGGAGCAGAGCAAGCAGGGCCGGCGGAAGGCGGCGGCGAGCCTGCGGCACTGGGCCCGGGTGCTGGGCACGGGCCCGCACACCGTCTTCGCCGACGCGCGCGTCACCGGCCCGCCGCGCGACCACGCCGCCCTGATGGTGCGTTCGCAGGCGGGGGCCGACCACCTCGCCGCCGTCTGCCGGCGGGTCGGCGCCAGCCCGTCCGTGGTCCTGCTCGCCGCGTTCGCCGCGCTGGTCGCCCACCGGGCGGGCCGCCGGGGCGAGCTGGTGATGTCGGCGCTCTCGGCCAACCGCCACCAGGCCGAGCTGATCGACCACGTCGGCACCCTCGCGCAGGACGCGCTGATCCTGCTGGACGCCGATGCTGCGGACCTCGACCAGCTGATCGGGCGCGCCAAGTCGGCTTCGCTGAAAGCCTATTGGCACAGCATCCTGGACGCCGAGCAGGTCTGGCAGCTGGTCGAGGACGTCGCCCACCGGCGCGGCTCCCGGTTCGCCCGCCAGGTGGTCGTCAACGACCTGAGCCTCACCGTCCCGCCCGCCGTGGCGCAGGCGCAACCGCTCCCGTCCGCGGATCCCGAACTGACCCCGCTGCCCAGCCCGGTGCTGCCGGTCCGGCTGATGCTCGCCATCCTGCGGATCACCGGCAGCCTGGACTTCGTCCTCGTCGCCTGCCCCCAGGTGCTCGACCCCGAGGAGGCGGAGGGCTTCGCCCGGGCCCTGCTCGCGGTGCTCGCGGCCGCCGCGGAGGGCCCGGTGCTGCTCGCCGACCTGCCCGCCGTGCTCGGCCCGTCGGCCGACGCGCGCGATGACGAGTGGCGGTTGGTCGACGGCAACTGGATCGACCTCGCGGCGGTCCGCGACCTGCTGGACGCCGCCGTGGGGAGCCATCGACTCGCCTTCAGGGACAACGAGTTGGTAGCCGAGATCACCACCGCCGATCCCGCACTCGACCCGGCCGCCGCCCACCGTGCCGTCGTCGCCGCTCTGCCGGGGCGCGACACCGCGATGGCGCCGCACCGTTACGTGGTCCGGCGCGCGACGCCGGACGGCGAGGAGGTCGAGTCCGGCCACGGCCGCGACCCGGAGATCGTCGCCCGGCTCTCCGCCCTCACCTGAAGCGCCCGCCCCTCACCTGAAGCGCTCGTCCTGACCTGAAGGCGCCCCGACACCCACCTGAACCGCCCACCCCGACCGACGTGTGCGGACTGACCGGCTTTCCCGACTCGCCCGATGCGCCCGACTCACCTGAAGGGATGACCAGCGGTCGCCGCGGTCCGCTCACCCCGACGGGTCCTCGCCGCCCACCCCGACGGACCGTCCCCCCTCACTCCGGCGCGTCCGCCCCGTCGGCGGCGAGCCCCCGCGCGAGGTCCCACGAACAGGAGGAGGTCGCCCCCGAGGTGAGCCCCCACGGGCTCGGGACCTCCTCGGCGTCGTCGCCCTGCAGCGGCAGCCGGTCGATCACCGCGACCAGTGCGGGCGGCAGCTGCGGCGCCAGCCCGCGGTGCACCCGGGACAGGATGTCGCGCCGGACGTCCTCCGGCAGCAGCGGTCTGGTCATCCGCAAGGGGCGTGGCCCGGTCGGGCGTTCGGCGGTGGCCAGCTGGTCCGACCAGGCCCGCCAGTAGTCGGCGTCCTCGGTCTCGCCGAGCATCAGGTGGTGCAGGTGCAGGCAGTAGGCGGCCGTCCCGCTGCCCGAACCGGCCGCGAAGCGCCACCAGAACTCGGCGCCCTCCTCCTTGCCGGTGGCGTACAGCAGTGCCCCGAACACCTCCGCCCCCTCCGGCTCGATCCGGCGCGCGTTGACCAGCAGGTCGAGGCCGCGGGAGGCGTCCGGCGCGCCCAGGACGAGGGCCACCACCAGGCCCAGCTCGAAGGCCGCCTGCTCGTGCTCCGAAGGCAGGTGGGCCGGGGCGGCCGTCAGCCGGGCCTGGCGGACCTCGGCGATCCGCTCGGCGTGGGCGCGTTCGGCCCGGGGCACGTGGAACACCGCGCGCCCCCCGCCCGTCGTGCACGCCCCGCTCGGCGAGGGCTCGACCGGCCGCCCGTCCGTCACAGGTCACCTCCGCGGTCCGGGAGTTCGCCGACCCCGAGCCGGCGCGCCAGGCGCTCGCGGGCGTGCCGGAGGTTGGAGTGCACCGTCGCCACCGGTCGGCCGAGGTACGCCGCGATCACCTTGACGTGCAGGCCCAGCAGGTAGCGCAGGATCACCACGTCCCTTTGGCGGTCCGGGAGGTCGAGGATCGCCGCGTACAGCCGCACCTCGTCCGCCTCGCTGTGCAGCAGGCCGTTCGCCACCTGCTTGAACGCGCCGATCACCGCCGCGAAGGTGACCGCCTCGACCTCCACCGGCTCCTCGGCGGACACCCAGTCCGAGACGTGCCGGTTGGCCAACCGCCAGGCGTACGCGGCCGGTTCCTCGAACCGCAGCACCTGGGGCCAGCAGCGCGCCAGGTCGGACTTGACCGCCTCGACCACCAGGGCGGCGTCGGCCTGGCTTCCTATCCTGGTCAACGCCAGGGCGTGCCAGGCGGGTTCATGCGTCTCGCAGAAGGCCGCGTAGGTGAGGTCCAGGCGGAGACCGAGGTCCGTGCCGACCGTGTTCTCCGGCTCCGGCCCACCGGTGGACTCCACTGCCGTGCCGGCCCGGTACCCGCGCACGGGGGCACCCCTGTCGATCGTCATCGAGCCTGCTTTCCGTGGCCGTCGACTGCTCGCCGGGCCACCCGAGGGTCGGGCTGTCCGTGACCATCCTCATTCCATCAGGCTTGTCACTCCAGGCTGCGCAGTGAATACAGATCGTCATCTCATGGGATCTGGTGACTGGTTGACGCCGGTGCGGCCCGCGGTTGGCTCCCGGATACCGTGGGCAGTCATGCGATCCAGTGCCGCAGCAAGGGGGAGACGCGATGGGTCTGTTCGACGGAGTGGACCTGCGGCTGAACGTGCCGCACTCGGCCCGGATGTACGACTACTTCCTCGGCGGATTCACCAACTTCGCCGCCGACCGCGAGGCCGCCGGCCACGCCCTCGCCGTCGCACCCTGGCTGCGCACCGCCGCCCGCGCCAACCGCTCCTTCATGCACCGGTCCACCCGCGCCCTCGCCGAGGCCGGCTTCGACCAGTTCCTCGACATCGGCACGGGGATCCCCACCTCGCCCAACCTCCACGAGGTCGCCCAGCGGGTCCACCCCGCCGCCCGGGTCGTCTACGTCGACAACGACCCGATCGTCCTCTCGCACGCGCAGGCCCTGCTCACCGGCACCCCGGAGGGCCGCACCGCCTACGTCGAGGCCGACGTCAGGGACGTCGACCGGCTGCTCGCCGCACCCGGCCTGCGCGACACCATCGACCTCGACCGCCCCGTCGCCCTCTCCCTCAACGCCCTGCTCCACTTCGTCCCCGACGACCTGGGCGCGCACGCGCTCGTCGAGCACCTCAAGTCCGTGCTCGCCCGGGGCAGCGCACTGGTGATCTCCCACGTCACCCCCGACTTCGCCCCGCAGGACATCGCCGACCTGACCCGCATCTACGAATCCGCCGGTACGGTGGGGCAGGCCCGCACCCTCCCCGAGTTCGTCCGCTTCTTCGTGGGCTGGACCTTCCTCCCCCCGGGGCCCGTCCCGACACCGCACTGGCGCCCGTCGGCCGACGAGCCCGCCATCCAGGCCGCGGAGGCTTCGCTGTACGCGGCGGTCGCTCTCAAACCGTGACCCGTCCGGATCATTTCCCCTCCGATTTCCGCCGTCGACGAACCATCGGGGCGCGGGTGGCGTCCTGTGACTCCGGAAGCGGCTACCGGCCGCGACATTCGGATAGAGGGGGGACCATGTCCACGCAGTCTTCGGAAGCCCGACCCAGCCGCCGCGCCGTCCTGGGGCTCGGCCTCGGAGCGGCCGTCGCCGTCACGGCCTCGACCGGCGGGCCGGCGTACGCGGAGGGCGGATCCGACGCCCACCGCCGGCTCGCCGCCCTGGAGCGGGAACACGGCGCCCGCCTCGGCGTGTTCGCCCAGAACGTGTCGACCGGGCGGACGGTCCGCTACCGCGCCGACGAACTGTTCCCGATGTGCTCGGTCTTCAAGACCCTCGCGGCCGCCGCCGTCCTGCGCGACCTGGACCGGGACGGCGAGTTCCTCGCCAAGCGGATCCACTACACGGCGGACGACATCACGAGGGCCGGCGGCAAGGAGACCTCGGACACCGCCTGGCAGCACCTGGCGGACGGGATGACGGTCGCCGAGCTCTGCCAGGCGGCCATCGACCACAGCGACAACACCGCCGGCAACCTGCTGCTGCGCGAACTCGGCGGACCGACGGCCGTCACCGACTTCTGCCGCTCGACCGGCGACCGCATCACCCGCCTCGACCGCTGGGAGACCGAACTCAACTCGGCCGAACCGGACCGGGTCACCGACACCACCACCCCGCGCGCCATCGCCCGCACCTACCGCCGCCTCACCCTCGGCCACGCCCTGCCGCCCGCCAAGCGCGAGCAGCTCACCACCTGGCTGCGCGGCAACACGACCAGCAAGAACCGCTTCCGCAAGGGCCTCCCGGCGGACTGGGCCCTCGCGGACAAGACCGGCAGCGGCCGGTACGGAACGGCCAACGACGTCGGCATCGCGTGGACCCCGGCCGGCGCGCCGGTCGTCCTCGCCGTCCTGACCACCAGGCCCGACGAGGCCGCCGTCAAGGACGAAGCCCTCGTCGCCACGACCGCAACCCTGCTCGCCTCCGTCCTGGGCTGACGCCCGCCCGGCAGGGGAGCACCCCCTGCCGGGGCACCGCCCGCCCGGCGGGGGCACCCCCCCGCCGGGCGGGCCGCTCCGCCGGCCGGCCGCTCCCTCCGCCGCGCTGTCGACCGCCGGGCCCGGCCCCGCTTCCGGCGTGGCCCGTCACCCGTGCGCCCCCGTCCCGCCGGGCCCAGACTGGTGGTGGACCGATGCTGCCCCACGACGTTGGGAGACGCATGCTGCTGGGACTCACCACCGCGCTGGTCGCGACCGTCTGCTTCGGGTTCGGGGCGGTCTTCCAGGCGCGCGGCGCCCGCTCGGCCCCGCGGGCCGACCGGGTGCGGGCCGGCCTGCTGGCCGCGCTGGTGCGTTCCTGGCAGTTCCTGGCCGGGACGCTGCTGGACATCGTGGGCTTCGTGCTGAGCATCGTCGCCCTGCGCACCCTCCCCCTCTTCCTGGTGCAGGCTGTCACCAACGCCAGCCTGGCCGTCACCGCGCTGGCCGCCGTCTGGCTGCTGGGCGCTCGGCTGCACCGGGCGGACCTCGCGGGCATCGTCGCCGTCGTGGTCGGCCTGACCCTGCTGGCGCTCGGCTCCGGGGAGGAGGGCCGCAACCACGCCCCGGCCGCCTTCCACTGGGCGCTGCTCGCCACCACCGCCGTCATGCTGCTCGCCACCCTGGTCCTGGTGCGCCGCAACGGCACCGCGGCCGCCGCCGGGCTGGGCCTGCTGGCCGGGATCGGCTTCGGGGTGACCAGCCTTGCCGTGCGGGTCATGGACGCCTCCGGCCCGTCGGCGGTGCTCACCGACCCCGCCGCCTACGCCCTGGCCGTCGGCGGCCTGGGCGGCTACCTCGCGTACGCGCTGGCCCTGCAGCGCGGCACGGTGACGGCCGCGACCGCCGCCGGGACGGTGGCCGAGACCTTCGGCCCGGCCCTGGTCGGGGTGGCGGCCCTCGGCGACGCCGCGCGGCCCGGCTTCGAGTGGTGCGCGCTGACCGGCTTCGCGGTGGCGGTGGGCGGCACCTTCCTGCTGTCCCGCTTCGGCGAACTGGAGGGCGGCTCGGCCGGACCGTCGGCCGCGCGGCCGGGCGCCGGGGCCGAGCCCGGCCGCGGCGCGGAGCCGCCGCCGTCCCGCCCCGGTAGCCCGGACGGCTCCGCCGTGCGAAGGTGACTTGCCGGACAAAACGGACGGCGTGACGGAACGACGGCGAGACGGCCCCAGAGCGGCAGGTGCGCGATGACGGAGGAACCCCGGTCGGAACCCCACCCCCGATCCCGGCGGTCGGCGCCGACCGAGCGCCCGGTCGCGCTGATCACCGGCGCCTCCTCCGGCATCGGACTCGCCACCGCGGTCCGGCTGGCCGAGGCGGGCTGGCAGACCCTGCTCTCCGGCACCGACCGGGCCCGCCTCGACGAGGCCGCCGAGCGCACCGGCGGCCTGGCGCTGCCCGAGGACCTCGGCAAACCGGACGGCCCGCGCCGGCTCGCCGACGCGGCCCTGGCCGAGGCCAGCCGGGTGGACGCCCTGGTCGCCAGCGCCGGTCTCGGCTGGCGCGGTCCGTTCGCGGAAACCCCCTCCGACACCCTGGACCGGATGATCGAGGTCAACCTCGCCGCCCCGCTGCGCCTGGTCCGCCTCCTCCTGCCCGGCATGCTGGAGCGTCGGCACGGCCGGATCGTGCTGCTGGGCTCGATGGCCGGTCAGGTCGGCGTGCGCGACGAGTCGGGCTACGCGGCCACCAAAGGCGGGCTGAGCATGTTCGCCGAGAGCCTCTGGTACGAGCTGCGCGGTACGGGCGTGGGAGTGCGCCTGGTGCTCCCGGGAGCGGTGGACACCCCGTTCTTCGACCGGCGCGGCACGCCCTACCACCGCGAACGGCCGCGCGCCGTCTCGGCGGAGCGGGTCGCGGACACCGTGATCGCGACCATCAGCACCGAACGCGACCGCCTCTACGTCCCGCACTGGCTCGGCTTCCCGGCCCGCGTCCACGGCGTCGCGCCGGGGGTGTTCCGCCGGATGGCCTCGCGCTTCGGGTGAGCCCCGGGTGAAGACCGCGAGCAGGGCCCTCGCCGCCGCGGCCGCCGTGGAGTTCCTGCACCTCGCCCCGGCCGCCGTCCGCCTGCCCCCGCTGCGCCGCACCCTGGCCCGCCGCACGGCCGGCCACGGCGCCGCGGCCGGCCACATCGCGCTGACCTTCGACGACGGCCCCGATCCGCGCAGCACCCCGTACGTGCTCGACGCGCTGGACGAACTCGGCGCCCGTGCCACCTTCTTCCTGCTCGGCGCGATGCTGGAGCGCGCTCCCGCACTGGGCCGGGAGCTGGTGCGGCGCGGCCACGAGGTCGCCGTGCACGGCTGGCACCACCGGCAGCAGTGGTACCCGGCCCCGGCCCGCGACCTGCGCGAACTGCGCCGCGCCAGCGAGGCGGTCACCGAGCTCTGCGGCGCCCGCCCGCTCTGGTACCGCCCGCCGTACGGCGTGCTGACCGCCGGTCCGGCCCTGGCGGCCCGCCGGCTCGGCCTGCGCAGCGTGCTGTGGACGGCCTGGGGCCGAGACTGGACGGCGGAGGCCACCGGCGCCTCGGTCTACGCGACCGCCCGCCCCGGCCTCACCGGCGGCGCGACGCTCCTGCTGCACGACTCCGACTGCACCTCCGCGCCCGGCTCCTGGCGCGCCACCCTCGCCGCCCTGCCCCTGATCGCCGCCCACTGCCGCACCCGCCGCCTCACCCTCGGCCCCCTCTGCGACCACGCGCTCCCGCTCTCCTGAGCCCCGTCCGCATTCCCCCGTCGTCCGCCCGCAGCCCCGTTGCGGCGCGCGGCTCCCGCCGTACGACTCGACGGCGCCCGCCGCCTCGCCACCAGCCCCCTCCGCGACCACGCGCTCCCGCTCTCCTGAGCCCCGTCCGCAGGCCCCGCCGGTGGAGCTACCCGAGCCCGACCCGGTGCAGCGCCGCCCCGAACCCCTCCCGCCAGGCGTCCGGCGTGGCGCCGGCGGACGGGCGGGGCGACGGCCGGCGCAGCGCCGCGAGGGCGTTGCGGACGACCTCGGCCGGGCGGGCGGAGGTGACGTCGGCGTGGCCGAGTTCGAGTTCGTGCTGGAGGTTGTCGCGCCCGTGCCCCTGGACGACGTCGAGGAGCAGGAGCCGCCGGCCGAGCGCCCGGGCCTCGCTGCAGGTGTCACCGGAGCTGGTGACGACGAGGTCGGCGGCGGTCATCAGGGCGGGGACGCGGTCGGTGTAGCCGAACGGGTGGAGCCGGGGCTGTCGGCGCGCGGCGGCCTGCAGGCGGCGCGCGAGTTCGCGGTTGCGCCCGGCCACGGCGAGCACGTGCGGTCCGGCGGCGGCGAGCGAGGCGGCGGTCCGGGCGAGCGGCCCGAGCCCCCAGGAGCCGGACATCAGCAGCACGCACGGGGCGTCCACGGGCACGCCCAGTTCCCCGCGTGCCGCGGCGCGTTCGGGCGGCCGGTAGAAGGGCTGCCGCAGCGGCGCGGGCAGCACGGCGATGTCGGCCTCCGGCCGGTACCGCCGCACCGCGCAGGCGGCGACCTCCGAGGTGACCAGGAACAGGTCGGTGCCCTCCTGCACCCAGAGCCGGTGCGGCGTCACGTCGGTGCAGAAGACGAAGTGCCGGAACTCCCGCCCCCGCCCCCACTCCTGCAGCCGGTTGACCGCCGAGGTCGCGGTGGCGAACACCGAGACCACCAGCTGCGGCCGCTGTGCCTCGACCAGCCGCCGCAGCGCCGGGACCAGCCGGGAGCGGGCCGCCGCGTCGGCGAGCAGGGCGAGCCGGGCGCCCGGCCGCAGTGCCGAGAAGTGGAAGGCGTCGTACACCCCGGGCAGGTCGAGCAACCGGCGGAACACCGCCTCCCCGGCCGCGCCCGAGCGCCGGCCGAGCAGGGCCATCGCGTCGACGGTGTCGGTGGTCCAGCCGTGTTCCCGCAGACTGTCCGCGCAGGCCTGGGCCATGACGTCGTGGCCCTGGCCGAGCGAGCCGGAGATCAGCAGGGCGTGCGGCATCGGGCGGCCCCGGTCAGGCGGTGGTGGAGGTGGTGGCGGCCCGGTACCAGTCGGCGTAACGCCGTACGCCGTCCGCGAAGTTGGTCCGCGGCGACCAGCCCAGCAGCCGCTTGGCCTGCGCGGAGGAGATCCGCCGCCCCGCGTAGTCGGCCTTCCGGCCGCCGATGTGCTCGATGCTGACGGGCCCGAGCAGGTCGTCGACGGTGTCGGCGATGTCGCGCACCGAGACGGCGGTGGAGCCCTCCAGGGCGAAGGTCTGGTCCTCGGCGGCGGGGGAGAGCGCCCGGACGTGGGCGTCGGCGAGGTCCTCGACGTAGACGAAGTTGCGGCTCTGCCGCCCGTCGCCGGCGATGGTGATGGGCCGGCCGGCCAGCGCGGCCTGGACGAACCGGGCGACGACCAGTTCGTCGCGCATCCGGGGCCCGTACGGGATGCCGTAGCGCAGGATGGTGAAGTGCTGCCCGTACAGCTCCCGGTAACTGTGCACCAGCATCTCGGCGGCGAGCTTGGTGGCCACGTACAGGTGGCCGCTGTGCTCCAGCTCGATCGGTACGTGCTCGTCCAACTCCTGTTCTTCGCCGCCGAGTTGTTCGCCGGCGAGGGCGGCGCCGTAGACCCAGACGGTGCTCGCCAGGACGGTCCGGCTGAGTCCGCTGCGCCGGGCGGCCTCCAGGACGGCCTCGGTGCCGTCGATGTTGGCCCGCACGGCGCGGACCGGGTCGGCGGAGACCTGCTCGACGTCGGCCATCGCGGCGAGGTGGTAGACCACCTCGCTGCCCGCCAGGGCGGAGGTGAGGGCCTTGAGGTCGAGGACGTCGATCCGCGCGTGCTCGGCGTCGGGGTTGAGGTACTTGTCGGTGGTGTCCACCGCGAGGACGTCGTGGCCGGCCGCGATCAGGTGGTCCACGACGTGTGAGCCGATGAATCCGCAGCCTCCGGTGACGGCTATCCGCACGTTCTTGCTCCCTTCGCTCCGGCCGGTCGGTCAGCCGGCCAGCCGCCGGTGCACCGCGGAGACGGCCTCGATGACCTGCTCCGTCTCGTCCACCGTCATGTCGGAGTGCACGGGCAGGCAGACCTGCCGCGCGCAGACGTCCTCGGCCACCGGCAGCGGCCCGCGCCGGTACGGTGCGAGCACCGGCTGCAGGTGCAGCGGCAGGTCGTAGACCTCGCCGGACAGCCGCACGCCGTACTCCTCGGCCACCGCCCGCTTGAACGCCGCGCGATCGGTGCCGGGCGGCAGCAGCGCCACGTACTTGTAGTAGTTGCTCCGGCAGCCGGGCGGTTCGAGCACCGGCTCCAGGCCGTCCAGTCCGGCCAGCGCCGCGTCGTAGCGGCGGGCCACGGCCCGGCGGGTCTCGATGAACTCCTTGAGCCGGCGCAGGTGCACCGCGCCGACCGCCGCGTGGAGTTCGCTCATCCGCCAGGAGTAGCCGAGCAGCACGTGGTGGTTGGTGGTGAAGGAGCCCTTGCCCTGGTCGCGGTAGATCCGGGCCTCGTCGCGCAGTTCCGGCGACTCGGTGAGGATCATGCCGCCCTCGCCGCTGGTGGTGACCTTGGTCGGGTAGAAGGAGAAGGCCCCGGCCAGCCCGAAGGTCCCGGCGGCGCGTCCGCCGACGCTGCTGCCGTGGGCGTGCGCGGCGTCCTCGATCAGCGGGATGCCGCGCCGGTCGCACAGCGCCCGCAGCTCGTCGACCCGCGGGGTGACCAGTCCGCCGATGTGCACCAGGACGACGGCGGCGGTCTCCGGGGTGAGGACCGCCTCCAGGGTCTCGGGGGAGAGCGCCAGCGTGGCCGGGTCGACGTCGGCGAAGACCGGCCGCCCGCCCGCGTGGACCACCGCGCCGGCGGTCGCGTAGAAAGTGACGGCGGGCACGACCACGTCGCGGCCCCGGACGTCCACGGTGCGCAGGATCATCTCCAGCGCGGCCGTGCCGCTGCTCACCGCGACGGCGTGCGAGGCGCCGTGCTCGGTGGCGAAGGCCTGCTCGAAGCGCTCGGTCCACGGACCGAGGGTGAGGGCGCCGGTGGTGAGCATCTCGGCCACCGCCTCGGCGACGGCCGCGCGGTCGCTCTCGTCGAACACGATGCGGGCGGCTGGAACGCCCATGGGGCACCTCCGGCGGCGGGCTGCGCGAGCAGCACCGATCGGGTCGGATCCTCCCGAACCGTATGGAAACGGTCGGGTCAGGCACATCACGCTACTTCGACCGGCGGGGTCACTGCCCGTCGTCGCCGCCCGCACGGGTGACCCGACTGCTTCCGCCGCAGGTAGGAGGGCTACTCCGGACACCCGGCGTGCGCTCCTCCGTACGGGGGAGGGCCGTACTGCGTCCGCAGTACACAAACGGCCTGCGCCTGGATGACGACGGAGCAGGGGGCGGCGATCAAGGATGGGTCACGCTGCGGCGGACCGCGCCCGAGGGGGCGTAAGGCCCGCCCGTGGCGCGCCCCCGCCGAGAATCCGCATCCGAAGGAGTCCGCTCTCCCGTGGCCACGTTCCTCTACCGCCTGGGCCGATGGGCCTTCGTCCGGCGCCGGCTGGTGACCTTGCTCTGGGTCGCCGTGCTGGCGGTCGGCGGAGTCCTCGCCGCCAAGGCGCCCGCCGCACCCGACGACGGCTTCGCGATGCCCGGCACGGAAGCGCAGAAGGCCTTCGACCTGATGAACGAGCGGTTCCCCGGCGGTCACGCCGACGGTGCCGCGGCCCGGCTGGTGTTCGTCGCGCCCTCCGGGCAGAAGATCACCGCCGAGCCCCACCGGCAGGCGGTCCAGCGGACGGTCGACGAGCTCGCCCACGCCGAGCAGGTCACCGGCGCGGTCAGCCCGTTCACGGCGGGCGCCGTCTCCAAGGACGGCACCACGGCGTACGCGACGGTCAGCTACTCGGTGAAGGCCGGCGAGCTGTCCGAGGGCGCCACCGCCGCGCTGGAGCAGGCCGCCCGGCACGGCCGGGACACCGGGCTCAAGGTCGAGGTCGGCGGCAATGCGCTGATGGCCAAGCCCGGCGCCGGGGGCAGCGGCGAGGCGATCGGCATGGCGCTGTCCGCCGTCGTCCTGGTGATCACCTTCGGCTCGCTGGTCGCGGCCGGCCTGCCGTTGCTCACGGCGGTCGTCGGCGTCGGCCTCGGCATGGCGCTGATCACCGCGCTCGGCAGCGCACTGGGCCTGTCCGGCACCACCGGCACGCTCGCCATGATGCTCGGCCTCGCGGTCGGCATCGACTACGCCGTGTTCATCGTCTCCCGCTACCGGGCCGAGCTCACCGAGGGCCGGACACCGCAGGAGGCGGCCGGCCGGGCCGTCGGCACCGCCGGGTCCGCGGTGGTCTTCGCCGGCCTCACCGTGGTGATCGCCCTGGCCGGGCTGTCCGTGGTCGGCATCCCGATCCTGGCCAAGATGGGCATGGCCGCCGCCGGGACGGTCGTCATCGCCGTGCTGGTCGCCCTCACCCTGGTCCCCGCGCTGCTCGGCTTCCTCGGCCGCAAGGTGCTGCCGCGCAAGGTCCGCAAGGCCCGCGGCGACGCCGCGCCGGCGGCGGCCGGGGAGAACGGCGGCGCCCGCTGGGCCCGCTTCGTGCTGCGCCGCCCGCTCGCGGTGCTGCTCGGCGGCGTGATCGGCCTCGGCGTGCTCGCGGCCCCCGCGCTGGACCTGCGGCTCGGTCTGCCGGGCGACGAGGCCAAGCCCACCTCCACCACCCAGCGCCGCGCCTACGACCTGCTCTCCGAGGGCTTCGGCCCCGGCTTCAACGGCCCGCTGACCGTCCTGGTGGACGCCAAGGGCGTCGCCGACCCCAAGGCCGCCGCCGACGCGGTGTCCCAGAAGGTCGCCGCCCTGCCCGGCGTGGTCACCGTGGCGCCGCCGATGTTCAACAAGGCGGGCGACACGGCCCTGCTCAACGCCATACCGGCGACCGGCCCGAGCGAGGCCGAGACCAAGGACCTCGTGCACACCATCCGCGGCGACGCCGCCGGCCTGAAGTCGGCGACCGGGGCGACGGTCCTGGTCAGCGGCACCACGGCGATGAACATCGATGTCTCGCAGAAGCTCACGGACGCCCTGCTGCCCTACCTCGCGGTGGTGGTCGGCCTCGCCGTCCTGTTGTTGCTGGTGGTCTTCCGCTCGGTGCTCGTCCCGCTGAAGGCGGCGCTCGGCTTCCTGCTCTCGGTGGCCGCCGCGCTCGGCGCCGTGGTCGCGGTCTTCCAGTGGGGCTGGCTGGCCGACCTGATCGGCGTGGAGCAGACCGGTCCGGTGATGAGCATGATGCCGATCTTCATGATCGGCGTGGTCTTCGGCCTGGCCATGGACTACGAGGTGTTCCTGGTGACCCGGATCCGCGAGGGCTTCGTCCACGGCGAGCAGCCCCGTGAGGCGATCGTCACCGGCTTCCGGCACAACGCCCGCGTGGTCACCGCCGCGGCGTTCATCATGATCGCGGTCTTCGCGGGCTTCATCGGGATGAGCGAGCCGATGATCAAGATGATGGGCCTGGGCCTCGCCGCGGCCGTCGCCTTCGACGCCTTCGTGGTGCGGATGACCATCGTCCCGGCCGTCCTCGCCCTGCTCGGCCGCCGCGCCTGGTGGCTGCCGCGCCGGCTCGACCGGCTGATACCGGACGTGGACGTCGAGGGCAGCAAGCTGCAGACGCCCGCCGCCGAACCGGCCCCGGCCCGGGAGACGGTCAGCGTTTAGGGCGCGTCAGAGAAGCCCTGACGCACGCCGTGGGCGGCCCCGGCCCGCCCCGGTCCGTCCCGGTCGGCTCGGACACCGGTTCGAGTCCCTACCGTTACCGTTGCTGTCGGGGGCCGTCGCTCGCGCGCAGGCCCCCGACCAGCCCCCGGCACCCCACCCGGACGCGGCGCGGCACCCCACCGGCGGAGCCCGGCGGGGGCGCGGCCGGGGCACCCCGACCCGGAGAGCACGACCATGACCGACACCTGGCGGCACCGCCTGCGCCGCGACCACCCCCGGCTGCTCGACGCCGCCGGCGGAGCGGCCCTGTTCGCGGTCACCGGCCTCGGCGCCACCGTCGACCAGGGCAGCGGCCGCTTCGTCCTGCCCGACCCGACCACCGGCGTGATCGCGCTGGTCTCCGCCGTCGCCGTGTTCGCGCACCGCCGCTTCCCGCGGGCGGTGACCGTCGTGACCCTGCTCTGCACCATGCTGCTCGCCTGGTCGAGCCCCCGGCTCACGCCGATGCTTGCCGCCCCGCTGCTGCTCGCGCTCTACTTCCTCGCCGTCCGCACCGACCGCGCCACGGCGCTGCGCGCCTCGATCACCACCGCCGTCCTGCTCACCGGCATCTCGCTGCTGTTCGGCCCCGGCGGCCCGATCGGCGAACGGATCGGCGTGCTGGCCTGGGCCCTGCTGCCCGGCGCCCTCGGCGACTCCATCCGCAACCGCCGCGCCCACCTCGCGGCCATCGAGGAGCGCGCCGAACGCGCCGAACGCACCCGCGAGGAGGAGGCCCGCCGCCGGGTCGCCGACGAGCGGATCCGGATCGCCCGCGACCTGCACGACGTGGTGGCCCACCACATCGCCCTGGCCAACGCCCAGGCGGGCATCGCCGTGCACCTCATGGACCGCCACCCCGTCCAGGCCCGCGAGGTGCTCAGCCACATCACCGACGCCACCGGCGCGGCCCTCCAGGAGCTGCGGGCCACCGTCGGCCTGCTGCGCCGGGCCGAGGAGCCCGCCCCGCTCGAACCCACCCCGGGCCTCGACCGGCTGCCCGAGCTGATCGGCTCCTTCGAGCGGGCCGGACTGCCGGTCCGGCTCACCGTGCGGGGCGAACCCCGCCCGCTGTCGCCCGGCGTCGACCTCACCGCCTTCCGGATCGTCCAGGAGTCGCTGACCAACGTCGCCAAGCACGCCCACGGCGCCGACGCCGAGATCACCCTCGCCTACAGCGGCAGCCGGGTCGCGGTCACCGTCGCCAACGGCCGTCCGGCGGCGACCGGGCGCCCACGCGCCGCGCTGCTGCCCGCACCCGTACCCGGGGAGAGCGGCTTCGGGCTGATCGGCATGCGCGAACGGGCGGGCGCGGTCGGCGGCCGCCTCAGCGCCGACCGGCAGGCCGACGGCGGGTACCTGGTCACCGCCGAGCTGCCCCTGCGCACCGGCGCCCGCGACGACGGGCAGGACCACGTCGGCCGGGTCCGGGTCGGCCGGGAGCACGTCGGCCAGGACCACGTCGCCCAGGGCCGCAGCGCCCAGGGCCGGACCGGGCGTGGACAAACGGGCGGAATTCCGGCGGTCCGCCGACAAGATCACGCCGTTCGAGAGGACAGGGACCACGCATGACCATCCGGGTGCTGCTCGCCGACGACCAGGCCCTGCTGCGCGGCGCCTTCCGCCTGCTGATCGACGCGGAGGAGGACATGGAGGTGGTCGGCGAGGCCGCCGACGGCCGGGAGGCCGTCGAACTGGCCCGCGCCACCAAGCCCGACATCGTGCTGATGGACATCCGGATGCCCGGCGCCGACGGCCTCGGTGCCACCGCCGAGATCTGCGGCGACGAGGAGCTGGCCGGCACCCGGGTGCTCATCCTCACCACCTTCGAGATCGACGAGTACGTCGCCCAGGCACTGCGCGCGGGCGCCGGCGGCTTCCTCGGCAAGGGCGCCGACCCCAAGGAACTGCTCGCCGCCGTCCGCACCGTGGCGGCCGGCGACGCCCTGCTCTCACCGGCCGCCACCAGGGCCGTGATCGACCAGCTCCTGGCCCAACCCGACCCGGGCGCCGCGGGCCCGCCGAGCGAGCGGCTCGCCGTCCTCACCGCCCGCGAGCGCGAGGTGATGTCGATGGCCGCGACCGGCCTCACCAACGAGGAGATCGCCGAGCGGATGGTCGTCAGTCCCTTCACCGTCCGCACCCATGTGCACCGGGCGATGGCCAAGCTCGACGCCCGGGACCGCGCCCAACTCGTCGCGATCGCCTATCAGTCCGGTCTCGTCCCGCCCGGCCGTCCGTCCTGACCGCGGTCGACCCGTGCCCCACCGGGCGGCCAGGGACGGGCCACGGACCTGGCCACTCGCGGCATTTGAGCCGGTTGCGGACTGAGGGTCCGTCAAAATTCCGCAGCGGAAACGGATCACGTTCCGGCCCTGGCCGAAAACGACCTCCGAACTGGTGTATCGGCGAGTAGTCTGCCGGTGACTCAGAATGAGGAGGATGTTCGTGGAAACCAAGGACACGGCCGGCGAGGTGCGGATTCTCCAGCCGTTGCCCGGGCGTACGGCGGACGAATCACAGGCGTTCGACCTCAGGCTCGCGCGTCTGCTCCGCCTGATCGGGGCCGAGGTCGCACCCGGTCCCGACTACCAGAGTGCGGCTCGATGGGAGGTCCACAAGGCGGTCGCCGGGCGGTCCGAGCTGCCCGAGGAGTACTTCGAGGCGCTGCTGGAGGCTGCGGTCCACGACCCCAACCCGAGCTTCAACCGGCGGTTCGTCGAGCCCGCCCTGCTCGCCTTCGGGCAGCGCCGGGTCCGCCTCGCCCTGCTCGGCTACCTGCGCACCGGCACCAACCCGGAGCGGGCCGGTGCCGCGCGGGCCTGGTACTGGACGGCGCTCTCGGTCGGCGACGGCCTCAACGGCGCGGCCGCCGACGAGGGCGCGAGCGTCCGGGACACCTGGTACGAGACCGCGCTGCGCGAGTTCGTCGCCAACGACGACCTCGACGTCCGGCGCTGCATCCTCCCCGGTCTCCCGCTGGTGCCGCGCGCCTACCCGGCGGAGCTGCACGGTCTGGTCGAGGCGGCGGTCGCGATCGCCCGCTCCCACCCCGACGAGTACATCCGGCACCGCGCCGAGATCCAGGTCGACCTCTGACCTCCGGACGGCTCCGCTCCGGGTGCGCGCACCCTGTGCGTACCCGGAGCGGATTTCTCCCTCCGGCCCTTGAATTCGCCCACGATCCGGCGCATCGCGCGCCAACTGGCTTTCCGTGCCCGATGATTCATGGGCTTGTCGTCCGATCATGTCAATTCGGAACGGCCGCCGCGGAACCCGGGGCCCTGCCACCATGACGAGATGACCGAAGACATGCGGGCCTCGGCGACGACGGCCGCGTCCGTCACCGTCGAACTCCTCGAACCCGCCGGCATCCGCCTGGTCGAGACCCCCGCGCCGCCCCTCCCGGCGGCGGAGCGGGCCGCGGCGGAGCGCGCCTGGGAGCGCGCCACCCGGGCGAACCCCGGTCTCCACGACGGCCCGGCCGTCGCCTGCACCGGTCTCGCCCCCGACGGCCCCGACGCGCTCGTCCTGCACTGGGCGCGGATCGACTACCGCCGCTTCGCCCTGCGCCTCGTCCCGGGCGCCACCACCCGGGTCAGCTCCCTGTACGTCGCCGTCGTCCAACCCTCCGACGACGGCCGGATCCTGGTCGGCCGCTCGGCCTCCCCGACCGCCCACCCCGGTCGCTGGTGCCTGCCCGGCGGCTCAGCCGAACCGCCCCCGCCCGGCGAACCCCTCGACCCGCCCGCGCTGCGCCGCCACGCCGCCCGGGAGCTCGCCGAGGAGACCGGCGTGTTCACGGCCCCGGAGGAACTGACCCGCTGGCACCTCGTCCGCGGCGAACACGGCAACGTCGGCGTGCTGCACCTCGCCCCGGCCCGCCCGTCCGCCGAACTGTCCGACTGCTACGAGGAGTTGAGCGCCGCCCACCGGTCACTCGGCACCCGGCCGGAGCTGGACCGGATCGCCCTGGTCGGCTCCCCGGCCGAAGCCGCCGCCCTCCCCGGCCCCCAGGCGGACCACCTCGCCCCGGTCCTGCGCCGCCTCCTCGCCCCCTCCCCGTAGGCCCTCGGACCCACCCTGCTCCCGACGGAGACGACGGCGGACAACGCGGGTGCGCCGATCCCCGCCGGCGGGAGTGCGCCCCGAGGCCTCCTCGGTGCGGGCGGGGCCTAGGGTCGGCCCGTGCGGCCGACCCGCCTCACTCGGCGTTCGCGACGGAGAGAATGAAGTGGTCGCCGGCCACGACCTGCGCGGAGGACGGAGCGGTGCCCTGGGCCGCGCCGGCCGCCGCGACCGCCACACCCGCGGCGGCCAGGGCCGCGGTCGCGACCGCCATGGCGACGAGACGGCCGATCACAGTGCGCTTCATCGCTTCTCCTCGGGGTCTGATGAACGTGCGGATTCCAAGATCGTATCAATGCGGGATCGCGGGAGCCGTCACAGCAGCAGGGCGCCTGCCGGAGGTCGTGCTCGGCGATGTCGGCCCCGCACCGTCCGCGCGCACGCGGTCGCAGGGGGTTCGACGGCATCCGCGCCCGGTGGCCCGGTTCGCGTCCGGGGTCAGGGCTTGCGGGCCACCGCGCCGTACATGCTCACGCGGTCGGCGCCCGGGGCGGGGTCGGTGTCGGGCTGCCAGAGGGGGACGGTGACCACGCCGGGGTCGAGGAGGTCCAGGCCGTCGAAGAAGGCGCGCACCTCGGCCCGGCTGCGGCCGACGAGCGGGGCGGTGGCCTTGTCGTAGACGCCGGTGACCCGGTCGCGGACCTCGGCCGGGATGAAGTCGGCGGTGCCGTGCGAGAGGACCAGGTGACTGCCGGCGGGCAGGGCGTCCAGCAGGGTGGCGACCACCCGGTACGGCTGGTCCTCGTCGCGCAGGAAGTGCAGGACGGCCGCGAGGACCAGCCCGACCGGGCGGGAGAGGTCGAGCAGGTCCGCGGCGCGGACGGCGTCCAGCAGTTCCGAGGGTCGGCGCAGGTCGGCCTGGATGACGGTGGTGTGGCCGCGGCCCGCGCCGGCCATCAGGGCGCGGGCGTGGCTGAGCACGATCGGGTCGTTGTCGACGTAGACGACCCGGGCGCCCGGGTCGGCGGCCCGGGCGATCTCGTGGGTGTTGCCGGCGGTGGGGATGCCGGTGCCGATGTCGAGGAACTGGTCGATGCCGAGGCCGGCGACCCGGCGCACCGCACGGGTGAGGAAGCCCCGGTTGGCCCGGGCGGTGGAGCGGAACTCGGGGTTGGCGGCGAGCGCCTTCTCGGCGGCGGCCCGGTCGGCGGGGAAGTTGTCCTTCCCGCCGAGGTAGTAGTCGTACATCCGGGCCGGGTGGGGGATGTCGGGCCGCAGGTCGGCCGCGGTCACGGCCCCGCCGGGCTCCCACATGGACTCGTATTCCACGGCTGCCACCCCTTCGCCCGGAGAACTTCACCGGTAAAAGTCTGATGATCTACATACGGCCTTGCTGGCGGACAGCCTAAAGCCCAGGTCACGGCCCGGGTGCCGGTTGGCCGGGTCGCCCCCGTATGTCCCTTTCGTAGCCCGTGCGGACCGAGGAACGGCCGTGCGCGTGCCGACGGCCCGCCGTGCACTCCCGGCCGTCCCGGCGCAGGATGGGGGATCGGGGCGATCGAGCATCCGGCGACGGGAGGTCCGGGCCGTGGGAATCGCAATGGCAGACATCCGTGAGTGGCGCGGACACGCCGTGGTCGACGAGAAGAGCCACCGCATCGGCTCGCTGGAGTCGGTCTACGTCGAGACGGCCAGCGACGAGCCGTTCTTCGCCACCGTCACGGTCGGCTGGGCCGGGAACCGCCGTCTGGTGTTCGTCCCGCTGGAGGGTGCCGTGGTCGGGCCGGACTACGTCCGGGTGGCGCACCCGAAGAACCAGGTCAAGCAGGCCCCCGCGATCGGGCCCGACGACATCCTGCCCGCCGAGGACGAACCGGCCGTGTTCGCGCACTACGAGCTTCCGTACGCGACCGGCGCCGGTGGCGAGCGGCGGCTGGCGCGTCGCTGAGGGCTGCCCGAGGGCGACGGTCGGTGCGGGCTCCGCCCGCCGGGGAACAATACCCCTCGGGGTACACTTGTCCCTCGACAGTCGATCGGAAAGGCGGCCCCGGCATGCAGGTGGACGAGGAGTCGGTCGGCGCGGTCCTGAACCGGCTGCGTCGCGCGCAGGGCCAGTTGGCCGGAGTGATCGCGATGATCGAGGCGGGCCGGGACTGCAAGGACGTGGTCACCCAGCTCGCCGCCGTCTCGCGCGCCCTCGACCGGGCCGGATTCAAGATCGTCGCCAGCGGCATGCGGCAGTGCATGGCCGCTGCCGACGAGGACGGCGCGCCGATGAGCGAGGCCGAGCTGGAGAAGCTGTTCCTCGCCCTGGCCTGATCCCCTGGCCGGAGCCCCGGCCTGACGTGTCCGCCTGGCGCGCCGGCCGGACACCCGGCCAGACGCCCCGGCCCGACACCCGGCCTGATGCGCCACCCAAGGGCAGGACCGAGTCCGGTGATGCGTACCGGAGGGCCGCGACGGTTCACCCGTCGCGGCCCTCTTCGTGTGCCCGCTGAAGTTCCCGTACCGCCCGACGACCCGTCACGCGTCGTTCACGTCCCGGTCGCTGACCTTCGGATGAATGAGGCCGCCCGCAGTTGTACAGCCAACTGTGCGGAGCAGTCCGCACCTGCCCGTACAGCCGACCGCGGCGAACCCTCCCTCCCTGACTCCGTGACCAGCCGCACCCGACCCCGTGCGCCGTCCTCCGGCGGACCGGGCCCCCGGGTGCGGCGGACAGGACCACCGTGGCCGCTGGCAGCGCCCTGACCCTCACCTCATCCGCCGACCCCGCCGAAGGTGACCGGCTCACCTTCCACTGGAGCACCGACGCGCCCGACGCCAAGAACTGGGTCGGCCTCTACGACGGCAGCCGGCAGCCCGGCACCGGCTCCTCGCTGCTCTGGAAGTACACCCCGGGCACCTCCGGTGACGTCCAGCTGGACACCTCCGCGCTGACCGGCGGCCCGTACACCGCCTACCTGCTCGCCAAGGACGGCTACGGCATCCTCGCCCGGAGCGCCCCGTTCGCCTTCCGTCCCAAGCCGGCCGTCGTCCGTCCGCACGCCGCCGTGGACTCCTTCACCGCCACGCCCGTCCTCCCGGGGGCCGTGGTGTCGGTCAGGCTCGGCGGCCTCTGGTCCCGGCCGGCCGGCAACGCGCCGGGCTCGGCCACGTACCGCAAGGTCAGCGGCCCGGCCTGGGCCTCCGTCAGCGCGGACGGCACGCTCGGCGGCACCGCCCCGACCGCCCCCGGCGAGGGACCCGAGGTGGTCGTGGTCGGCGTCAAGGACAGCACGGGTGCCACCGACACCGTCACGGTGCTGGTGCCCGTCGTCGATCCGGCCGCGCCGCCGCGCCTCAAGGTCGCGAGCTGGAACCTGCACGACGCCGGCGCCGCCCACACCGACGCGCTGGAGAAGCAGCTGCGGGTGGTGCTCGCCCAGGGCCTGGACGTGCTCGCCCTGCAGGAGACCGCGGGGGAGCGGGCCAGGACCCTGGCCGACGCCCTCGGCTGGTACGCCCACCAGAGCCCGGGCAGCGTCGGCATCCTCAGCCGCCACCCGCTCGCCGACGTCACCGCGCCGACCGCCGACCTGCCCGCCGTCGCGGCCACCGTCCGGCTGCCCGGCGGCCGTGCCGTCCGCTTCTGGGCCGCGCACCTGGACGAGACGGGCTACGGCCCGTACGCCCTCCAGGACGGCGGTACCGCCGCCCAGGTCCTGGCGGCCGAGAACGGTTCGCTGCGGCTGAAGCAGGCCAGGGCGCTGGCCGACGCCGTGCGCGCGGACCTCGCCCGGCAGCTCCCGGTCGTGGTGGGCGGGGCGCTCTCCTCGCCCTCCCACCGGGACTGGACGGCCGCCACCGCCGCCGCGCACGGCGGGGTCGGCCCGCTGGAGTGGCCGGTCACCGTGGCACTGCAGGCCGCCGGACTGACCGACGCCTTCCGCGAGGAGAACCGCGACCCGGCCAAGGCGCCGGGCGCCACCTGGTCGCCCACCCGCAAGAAGCGCGGCGACCGGCCCGAGCCGCAGGACCGGACCGACTACGTCCAGTACGCCGGCCCGCTGAAGCTGGTCGAGGCGCACACCCTGGTCGCCGACTGGCCGCAGCCCGAGCCGAACGCCGCCGCCAACGAGTGGCCCTCCGACACCGCCGCCGCCGTCGCCACCTTCCAGCTCCGAGAGGCCGGTTCGTGATGCCCGAGCTCTCCCGCCGTACCTTCGTCGGCGCCACCGCGGCGGTCGGCGCCGCCGCCCTGACCGGTCTGGGCGCCGCCCCGGCCGAGGCCGCGCCCGCCCCCGCCGGGGACCGGCTCACCGGGACCGTCAAGGACGTCAAGCACGTCGTCGTCCTGATGCAGGAGAACCGTTCCTTCGACCACTACTTCGGCACCCTGGCCGGGGTCCGCGGCTTCGGCGACAAGCAGGCGCTCCAGTTCCCCGACGGCACCGACGTGTTCCGCCAGCCCGACAGCCGGCGCAGCGACGGCGGCGTGATGCTGCCGTACCGGATGGACACCGCCAAGTACAACGCGCAGAACGCCGGCGGCCTCGCCCACGACTGGGCGACCGGCCACCAGGCCATCAACAACGGCGCGATGAACAAGTGGATCGCCGCCAAGGGCGAGCGCACCATGGGCTACTTCACCCGGGACGACATCCCCTACCAGTACGCCCTGGCCGACGCGTTCACCGTCTGCGACGCCTACTTCACCTCGCTGGCGGGCCCGACCGACCCCAACCGCCTCTACCTGTGGACCGGCACCGCCGGCCCCGGCCGCGACGGCACCACCGGTCCGTGGATCGACAACACCCCGGTCACCGACAACCCGGTGGCCGACTGGACCACTTACGCCGAGCGCCTGCAGGCGGCCGGCGTCACCTGGCGCGTCTACCACAACCCCAGCAAGGACGAACGCACCGGCGACTACGACGACAACGCGCTCTCCTACTTCAAGCAGTTCCACGCCTTCCCGCCGGACGACCCGCGGTACGTCAACGCGATGACCAGGTTCGACCCGGCCGACTTCGACCGCCACTGCAAGGACGGCACCCTGCCGACCGTCTCCTGGCTGGTCGCGCCCTACCTGTTCTCCGAGCACCCGGAGGCCGGCCCGGCCTACGGTGCGCACTGGGTCGACCAGGCGCTGCGGTCGCTGACGTCCAACCCGGACGTCTGGAAGCACACCGTCTTCCTGGTCATGTACGACGAGAACGACGGCTACTTCGACCACATGGTCCCGCCCACCCCGGAGCCCGGCACCCCCGAGGAGTTCACCCACGGACGGGCCATCGGCCTCGGCAACCGCGTCCCGCTCTGGGTCATCTCGCCCTGGTCACGCGGTGGTTGGGTCAACTCGCAGGTGTTCGACCACACCTCGGTGCTGCGCTTCATGGAGCAGGTCACCGGCGTGGCCGAGCCCAACATCTCGGCCTGGCGCCGTGCCGTCTGCGGCGACCTCACCAGCTGCTTCGACTTCGCCGCCCCCGAGTACTCGATCCCCGAGCTGCCCGACACCAAGGCCCTGATGGCCAAGGCCGACGCGGGCACCAAGCTGCCCGGCGTGGCGCTGCCGGCCGTCGGGGCCCAGTCGATGCCCGTCCAGGAGCGCGGCGACCGCCCGCACCGCCCGCTGCCGTACCAGCCGTGGGCCGACGTCGAGGTGGACCGCACGACCGGCAGGGTCACCTGCACGATGAGCAACGACGGTTCGGTGGCCTTCCCGTACACCGTCTACCCGAACATCGTGCTCCCCTTCGCGGGCACCCCGTACACCGTCGCCCCCGGCGCCACCGCCCGGTACGTCTGGGAGGCCGCCGGCACCAACGGCCGCTACGACTTCACCGTGCACGGCCCGGACGGCTTCGTCCGCCGCTTCGCCGGGACGGTCGTCCGGGACGGCCAGGACGGCCAGGACGGCCAGAACGACATCGGTGTCCCGATCGTCACGGCCGACCTGCGCGGCAACGGCAAGCTCATCCTCCAGCTGGTCAACGACGGCATGACCGACGTGGCCTTCACCGCCGCGCCCCACGACTTCGCGGGCAGCGCGCGGACCGTCCGGGTCGAGCCGGGCAAGCAGGTCGACCTGGCCTGGCCGCTGGACGAACAGGGCCGCTACGACGTCATCGTGACCGCCCACACCGGTCAGCGCTTCGTCCGGCGCTACGCGGGCCGGGTGCACTAGTCACCTCGCGGGCCGTGGTGCGGGCCACGGCCGGGGGCGCCGAACCGGTGACCCCCGGCCGTGGCTCGGCCCGCCTGTCGGAGCCCGCCGATACCGTCGGGCGCATGCAGAAAATCAGCACCTTCCTCTGGTTCGACGACCAGGCCGAAGAGGCCGCCGCCTTCTACACCTCACTGCTCCCCGACTCCCGCATCACCCGCGTCACCCGCTTCGGCGAGGCCGGCCCCGGTGTGCCCGGCACGGTCATGACCGTCGACTTCGAACTCGCCGGCCGGGAGTACGTGGCCCTCAACGGCGGGCCCGAGTTCAGCTTCACCGAGGCCGTCTCGCTGCAGGTGGAGTGCGACGACCAGCGCGAGGTCGACGAGCTCTGGGCCAAGCTCACCGCCGACGGCGGCCAGGAGGGCCCCTGCGGCTGGCTCAAGGACCGCTTCGGCCTCTCCTGGCAGATCACGCCGAAGGTCCTGCTCGACCTGGTCGGAGGCGAGGACCGGGCCAAGGCCGACCGCGTGATGGCGGCCATGCTGCGGATGCAGAAGCTGGACATCCGGGCCCTGCTCGACGCGGCCGAGGGCTGATGCCGTGACCACCCACACCCACCGCAGCATCGTCTACCTGCGGGCCACCCCCGAACGGGTCTGGCACGCGCTCACCAACGCCGACGAGTCCGGCCTCTACTGGGGCCACCGCAACGTCTCGACCTGGCTGCCCGGCGAGCCCTGGGAGCACCGGCGCACCGACGACTCCGGGGTCGCCGACGTCGTCGGCACCGTCGAGACGGCCGACCGCCCGCACCGGCTGGTCACCACCTGGGCCGGTCCGGAGGAGCGGCGCCCGGGCGGGCCCACCTGGGTCACCTTCGACATCCGCGACTGGCGGGACCTCACCCGGCTCACCGTCACCCACGAGAACCTCGCCGACGAGGCCGAGCGGGCGGACGCCGAGCAGGGCTGGTCGGCGGTGCTCTCCAACCTCAAGACCTACCTGGAGACCGGCCACCCGCTCCCGCAGCAGCCCTGGCTGATGCCCTGACGCCCCGGCGCCCTCATGCCCCGCTGCCCCGCTGCTCCGGTGCCGTGATGCCCCGGTGCCCCGCTGGCCCCGGTGCCCTCATGCCCCGCTGCCCCCGTGCCGTGATGCCCCGGTGCCCCGTGCGGCGGGGCACCGCATCAGCGCCCGGCCTCCGCCGCCGGGCGCCGCTTCCTCGCCCGCCCCCGTCCCCGCCACCGCTCGCCGCGCAGGAACCGGCGCACCCGGGCGAAGCGCGCGAAGCGCTCCCGGTTCGCCACCGAGGCCCGGTCCAGCTCCTCCATCAGCCGGCGGCTGCGGTGCTCCAGGTCCAGCTCGTCCAGGATCCGGTCCACCTCGGCCAGCATCGAACCGTGCAGCTGCCAGGCCTCCGGGTGCTCCTGCACCCTGCGCAGCAGTACCTGGGCGACGTTCTCCCGGGAGGCCCAGGCCGCCGCCAGCTCGGCGGTGAGGCGGTCCTCCGCCTCCTCGGCGTTGCGGCTCACCTGGGTGGTCACCAGCACCGCGAAGCTCACCAGCGCCCCGCCGATGTGGTCCAGGAGTTCCTCCAGTCCCACCGCGACCTCCGGCGGGAAGAGCCGTTCGCCGGGCGCGCGCCGCTTGGCCAGGTCGGTCAGCGAGCGGGCCAGCACCCGGACCACGACGACGCAGATCTCCAGGGTGTCGAGCCCGGTCCGCAGCACCAGCCGGGACAGCAGCCCCTCGCTGATCCGCGGGTTGAACCGCAGGCTGTCCTCGGCCTGCCGCAGCGCCCCGTCCACATCGGCGATCGCCTGGTCCAGTCGGCGGGCCTCGTGCAGCCGTTCGGCGGCCCGGGCGACCGGGGTGGGGCGGCCCAGTTCCTCGGCGATGTCGAGCAGCAGGTGGCGGGCCCGCCGGGCGAGGTCCTCGATCGACTCCCCGGCGGTGTCCACCCAGACCGGGGGTGCGAACAGCAGGTTGAACAGCAGGCCGACGGCGGCGCCGATGAGGGTCTCCAGCACCCGGTCCCAGGCCTGGGAGGCCAGCTTGGTGACGCCCAGGATCAGCATCGCGCTGATCGCGACCTCCTGGACGAACTCCTCCACCCGGACGAAGCGGCCGACCACCAGCGAGGCCAGGATGATCAGCCCGAGGCTCCACCAGGAGAGCCCGACCACGGCGCTGAAGCCGATCGCGATCAGCACGCCGACGACCACCGAGTTGACCCGGCGGACGCTGGTCTTGAGCGTCGAGTAGACGGTGACCTGGACGACGAGCAGCGCGGTCAGCGGCGCCGTCAGCGGGGCGGGCTCGCTGCTGAGCTGGGTCGCCACCGCGTAGGAGAGGGTGGCGGCGACGGTGGCCCGTACGGTCTGGACCACGAAGGGGTCTCGGGCGCTGCGGCGGATCAGGGCCGTGAGTGACTCCGGGAGAAGGGCCATGTCGGCCTTCTTTCCCCGGATCCGCTCCGCACACCGCGCCCGGGCCCGTCCGGCACCCGTACGAGCCCGCCGGGGCGGCCGGTTGCCGCCGCGGCCCCGGGGCTCAGGACCGGGGGTCGCGGTGGAAGCGCAGCTTCCAGGGGGCCAGGGCGGACTCGACCTGCACCGCCACGCTCATCTTCGAGGCGCCCTCGATCCGCTCCTCGAAGCGGATCGGCACCTCGCGGATCGTCATGCCCCGCTTGACGACCCGGTAGTTCATCTCGACCTGGAACGAGTAGCCGTTGCTCTGCACGGTCGGCAGGTCGATGGCGCGCAGGGTGCTCGCGCGCCAGGCCTTGAAGCCGGCCGTGGCGTCCCGGACGCCCAGGCCGAGGATGGTGTTGACGTAGAGGTTGGCCCAGGCGGAGAGGGCCTTGCGGTGCCAGGGCCACTCGGCGGCGGTGGAACCGCCGGCGACGTAGCGGGAGCCGAGCACCACGGCGGTGTCGTCGGCGAGCAGGGTCCGCACCATCTCGGGTATCGCCGAGGACGGGTGCGAGAGGTCGGCGTCCATCTGGACCACGACGTCGGCGTCCTCGTCCAGGGCCCGGGTCATCCCGGCCAGGTAGGCGCGGCCGAGGCCGTCCTTCTCGGTGCGGTGCAGCACGCCCACGGTGCCGCCGGAGTCCGCGGCGAGCTTGTCGGCGATCTCGCCGGTGCCGTCGGGCGAGTTGTCGTCGACCACCAGCAGGTGGAGGTTGGGCACCGGGAGCTCGGCGAGCAGGCCCGCGAGGACGGGGAGGTTCTCCCGCTCGTTGTAGGTGGGGACGACCACAACGACCTTGGGGGAGCCCTCGACCATGTTCTGTATCCCTCGTGACCCTCGCCGGTCGGCAGCCGTGCCGCACCGGTCGGTTTGCCTGGACGACCTGCGCTGGTTGGACCGTGCGAGTGTATCGGGGGGCGCGGGGCCCCTCCGGCCCGGGGGCGTCCCCCCGGGGGTCCCTGGGGGCCGCCTCGAACCACCGCCGCCGGCCGCCGGCCGAGCGGGCCGCTACGCCGTGCCGTAGACGGTGCCGAGGTTGTCCCGGGCCGGGTGGGTGCGGGCGGCCGGGCCGGCCGCGAAGGCGCGCAGGACGTTCTCGGTGACCTTGCGGACCATGTCCCCGGCCCGGGAGTCGATGCCGTGGTCGGCCTTGCCGCCCCCGGGGCCCTGGGCGTCCAGGGTCTCGACCCAGCGCATCGTGCCGGAGGCGAAGACCCCGGCGCCGCCGGGCACGGTGTGGTAGGCGGTGTCGGCGTGGGAGGGGCGGCCCTCGCAGACCACGGGGGAGTGGGCGATCACCTCGATCGGCCGCGGGGTGGGGAAGGCGGTGTCCACCCGGTCGTACTCCACGCCGACCAGGTGCGGGAAGGACGCCCCGGCCGTGACGCCCGTCCCCTCGAAGGCCCAGTGCCCGGGGGAGGTGACCACGTACGGGGCGTCGACCGGGTAGCCGTCGTAGATGACTCCGAGCATCGAGCTCTCCGGGTCGGCGCCCGGGCCGACCCGGAAGTCGGTGGTGGCCGGCGCACCGGCCCGGTACCCCGGGTCCTGCGCCCAGGCGTCCTTGTAGCAGACCACGGTGCGGTCCGGGCCGAGCCCGGTCGGCTCGAAGCGGACCCGGCGGAAGCAGCAGTTGGCCCCCAGGATCGCCAGATTGGTCCCCGCGTCGCGGGCCGCGACCACGTGGGCGCGCTGCTCGGGGGACCAGTACTCGTCGTGGCCCAGTGACACCACGGTGGTCGCGCCGGTCAGCAGGCCGGGTTCGCGGGCGACGTCGATGCCGGTGGTGTACGCGAGCGGCAGGCCCAGCCGCTCGGCGAGGGCGACCAGCGGCGCCTCGTAGACCAGGAACAGCCCGGCGCCGTGGTCGTAGGCGTACGGCCGGTCGAAGACGACCTTCAGCGAACGGGTGGCCAGGCCGCCGGTCGGGCCGTTGTAGAGGCTGTACCCGCCCCACTCGTTGTAGGCCTGCCAGGTCGCCGGGGCGCTCATGACCACGGTCCTGCCGACGGTGACGGCCGAGCGGACGGTGAGCGGGACGTAGCGGCGGCCGGAGCCGTCCTCGGCGTCCAGGCGCAGCAGGTAGGCGCCCTCCGGCCAGCCGGCGGTGTCCACGGCGAGGGTGCGCTGCCAGCCGGTCAGCACGGTGCGGGTCGCCTGGTCCACGTGCGGTGCGGCCTGCTGGCCGCCGGGGACGTGCTCGCGGCGCCAGACCAGGCGGGCGCGGGCGCCGCCGTACCAGCCCATCCGGTAGGCGGAGACGGTGAAGGCGGCGGCGGGGGTGGAGACGTGCAGGCCGAAGGGCTCGCCGGGCAGGACGCTGACCCGGTCGGCGAAGCCCTCGATGGCGGAGTCCGGGCCGGGGTCGGTGATCTCCCAGCCGGGCGTGCCGGGGAGGTCCCGCTCGCTGCTCGGGTCGGTCGTGGGCGGGGCCGTCGCCCCGCTGTGCCCGGCGGCGGCGGGGTCGCCCGTGCCGGGGTCGGTCGGTCGGCCGTCGGCGGGGTGCGCGGCGGCGGCCGCCGCCGGGGGCCGGGGGCCGCAGGAGGTGGCGGCGGCCGCCATCAGGCCCAGGCCCAGGATCCTCCGCCGACTCGGTTCCGCCACCGCGGCCTCCCTGTGGTTCGCAGCTGGTGCCGACCGGTTCGCGCCGGTCCGACGCGTCAACCCAACGCGTCAACACGAGTGGACATCCTTCCCTCTCGCGAGGGCGGTGTGCGTTCCAACGCGCCGGGGACGCCGAGCACGGCCGGACTCCGTCCGCCATCCGGGAGGGCCGTACGGGCGCACCGTGGCGTGTCGGCCCGCCGGGTTGCCCGGTGGGCGCGATCCGGTCACCTAGCCTGACCAGGCCCGCCGTCCGGCGGCTGCAGGGGGCCCGGACCCGTAGGCGGCCGGCCGAGTCGTGGACAGGGGTGTACGTGGTCTCGTCGGGTTCGGCAGAACCGGGGGTTGCCCGTCCGACCAGGGGCGGGCGGTTCCGGGAGTGGATGCTGGAAGGCCTGGCGGACATGGCCAAGCAGCACCCCGGCCCGCACGCGGAGGCACCGGCCGAGAAGGGCCAGCGCTGGTGGCGGGTGATGTGCCTGACCGGCCTGGACTACTTCTCGACGCTCGGCTACCAGCCCGGCATCGCCGCCCTCGCCGCCGGCCTGGTCTCGCCGATCGCCACCATCGTGCTGGTGATCGTCACGCTGCTGGGCGCGCTGCCGGTCTACCGGCGGGTCGCCCAGGAGAGTCCGCACGGACAGGGCTCGATCGCGATGCTGGAGCGGCTGCTGTCGTTCTGGCAGGGCAAGCTCTTCGTGCTGACCCTGCTCGGCTTCGCGGCCACCGACTTCATGATCACCATCACGCTGTCCGCCGCCGACGCCAGCGCGCACCTGGTGGAGAACCCGCACCTGACCAGCGTGCTCGGCGGCAAGCAGGTCCTGCTGACCCTGATCATGATCGCGCTGCTCGGCGCGGTCTTCCTCAAGGGCTTCGGCGAGGCGATCGGCCTGGCCGTGGTGCTGGTCGCGGTCTACCTCGCGCTCAACGTCGTGGTGGTGGTCAACGGCTTCTGGCACGTGCTCAAGGCCCCGCACGTGTTCAGCGACTGGACCGACGCGCTCACGGCGGAGCACGGCAACGCGATCGCCATGATCGGCGTCGCGCTGGTCGTCTTCCCCAAGCTGGCGCTCGGCCTCTCCGGATTCGAGACCGGCGTCGCCGTGATGCCGCACATCGAGGGCGACCCGGAGGACACCGAGGAGAAGCCCACCGGCCGGATCCGGGGCACCCGCAAGCTGCTCACCACCGCCGCCGTGATCATGAGCTGCTTCCTGATCGCCACCAGCTTCATCACCACGCTGCTCATCCCGCCGGCGGCCTTCGAGAAGGGCGGCGAGGCCAACGGGCGGGCGCTGGCCTTCCTCGCCCACGAGAACCTCGGCAGCGCGTTCGGCAGCGTCTACGACCTGTCCACGATCGCCATCCTCTGGTTCGCCGGCGCCTCGGCGATGGCCGGGCTGCTCAACCTGATGCCGCGCTACCTGCCGCGCTACGGCATGGCGCCGCACTGGGCCCGGGCGGTGCGGCCGACCGTCATCGTGCTCACCCTGATCGCCTTCCTGGTCACCTGGATCTTCGACGCCAACGTCGACGCCCAGGGCGGCGCGTACGCCACGGGCGTGCTGGTGCTGATCAGCTCGGCGGCCATCGCCGTCACCATCGCGGCCCACAAGGCCGGCCAACCGGGCTGGCGGGCCGGGTTCGCGGTGATCGCCGCGGTGTTCCTCTACACCACGGCGGTCAACATCGCCGAGCGGCCGGACGGCGTGAAGATCGGTGCCTGCTTCATCGCGGGCATCATGCTGGTCTCCTTCCTCTCCCGGCTCAAGCGCGCCTTCGAACTGCGCGTCACCGACGTGGTGCTGGACGACGTCGCGGAGCGGTTCGTCCGGGACTACATGCACCGCCCGCTGCGGCTGATCGCCAACGAGCCGAACAGCCGCGACCTCGCCGAGTACCGGGACAAGATCCACCAGATCCGCCGGGACAACGACATCCCGGCCGAGGACGACCTGGTCTTCGTCGAGGTCACCGTGCTCGACCCGTCCGACTTCGAGGCCGAGCTGACCGTGCACGGCGAGGTGCTGCACGAGCGCTACCGGGTGCTGTCGCTGCAGAGCTCCAGCGTGCCGAACGCGCTGGCCGCCCTCTTGCTGCAGGTGCGGGACCTGACCGGGCAGCAGCCGCACATCTACTTCGAGTGGACCGAGGGCAACCCCTTCGCCCAGTTCCTGCGGTTCTTCCTGTTCGGGCAGGGCGAGATCGCGCCGGTCACCCGCGAGGTGCTGCGCGAGGCCGAGCCGGACCGGGCGCGCCGCCCGGCCGTGCACGTGGGCTGAGCGCCGGGTGCCCGGTCACCGGGGCCGGTGGGACCGGCTCCAGGCGGGGGCGACGAAGGCCACCAGGCCGACCGCGAAGGCGAGTTGCAGGATGTGGCGGATCCAGTCGATGCCCGAGGTGTGGCGCACGCCGATCCAGCCGGAGACGGCGTTGCCGAGCCAGGCCCCGGCGGCACCGAGCAGCATGGTCAGCCACCAGGGGATCGACTGCGGTCCGCGCAGGATCAGCTTGGCGAGCACGCCCAGCACGAAGCCGATGAGCAGAATCCACAGGATCTGGAACATCGCAGTCCACCTTCCGGGCGGCACCGGGAACGGCCGGCGCGCCCCATTGCCGGAGACGCCGTTCGTCCCATGATCACCCGGATCGGCCGAACGGGCATGTCGGCGGACGACCCCGCAGGTCAGAGCCGCAACGGCGGATCGCATCGGGTACGGAGGGGCGAGATCGCGCCGCCGGACGGGCCGGAAAGCCGCTGTCGGACACACCGGTGGCGCCGATAGGAATGGGCGGTGACGCGGAGGTCCCGCGTCACCGAGAGGAGCCCACCCCGTGATACGCCTCCGTGCCGCCGCCCTGACCGTCGGCTCTGTCGCCGCCGCGCTGACCCTGACCATGGGAACGGCTCAGGCCGCTCCCGGCGACACCAGCACCATGTGCTCCTCCTCGCTGACCCCGGGCGGCTACGTCGACGTCCAGTGGTGGAACAGCGGCGGCTGCGGCTCCGGGTTCAACCCGAACACCAAGAAGATCATGCAGCTCACCGGCTACCCGGTCGGCACCGTGGTCAACGCCTGCGCCTCCACCTGGCCGCCGGCCGGCTGGACCATCGTCAGCAGCTTCTACAGCGCGGGCTGTCAGTACTCCGCGGTGCCGAGCTTCGACAAGAACTCCTGGCAGCTGAAGCGCGTCTCCTGACGACGGCCGGCGGTTCCTGACGGCGGTGCGGGGCCTCGGCGCTCCCGCACCGCCTCAGCGGTCCCGCACCGCCTCGACGGCCTCGCGGACATCCCGGTGCGGGTCGTCGGCGAGGCCGTCCAGCAGTTCCGCGGTGCCCGGGGTGGACCAGCCGCCGACGGCCCAGACCAGCTCCGCCCGCACCTTCGGGTCCGGGTGGGCGGCCAGTGGTGCCAGGGCGTCCACCGGGCCGCGGCGGCGCATCCCGAACCAGTGCAGGACGGACCGCAGCTCGTCCGGATCGCCGGGATCGCCCGCCGCCCCGAGCCGGGCGAGCAGGACCGGGACGGGCGGCGGCGGGCCGTCCAGCGGGTGCGGAAGGCGCTCGCGCAGTCGGCGGCTTCCGTACTCGCCGCGGATCCGGCAGCCGAAGCAGGTGCACGGCCGGGTGCCGTGGGCGTTCGGGAGGTAGCGCCAGCCGGCGACCTGCGGCACCGCGCGGATCCGGTGCACCTCGCGGGCGGCGGCCGGGCGCGGCAGGAAGACCTCCCAGCCGCGCGGGTCGGGCAGCGCGCCGATCCGTCGCACCGCCTCGGCGGCGGAGACCCGTCGCTGGCCGCCGGTGGCGCGGTCGCGGTAGTGCCCCGCCAGCACCTCCTGCTCGTCGTCCAGCCGGACGTGCACCGCGACCAGCGAGCCCTTGGGTCCGAACCTGGCCAGCTCGCGCAGCCATTGGTGGGTCAGTGTGTACGAGGGCAGGACCGGGAAGCAGTAGAGCCCGCGCGCCCCGCCCTGGCCGCGGCTGTCGGCCCGGATCCCGGCGCGGCGGATGCGCGGCGCGTTGGCCGCGGCAGTCAGGTGCACGAACATCGCCATGGAGGGCGATGGTAGCGAGCGGGGCCGGGTGCTCCGAGTGGTTTTTCCTCGTCGGCTTCCCCGGCGCGCGGCGCTCGTTCCGCCTGGTCCGTCCGGGTGCGTGCCGCGCTCGATCAGCGCGGTCCGTCCCGCCGGGTGCGGCGCTCGATCAGGGCGGCCAGGCCGTCCAGGATGCGCTCCAGGCCGAAGTCGAGGGCCTGGTCGCCCCCGCCGGGTTCGGCCATCGCGGCCGCGACGCCGGGGAAGCGGTCGACGTGCCGCTGCACCACCGTGCCGAGGGCGACGAGGAATTCGGCCTCGGGGGAGCCGGCCGGTCCGGCCGCGCGGGAGTGCTCGGCGATGCCGCGCACGTGCCCGGCGAGCAGGACGGCGGCGTCCATCCGCTCGGGGCCGGTCAGCCCGTGGCCGTCGAGCGCGGCCACCACCCGCTCCAGCCAGGAGAGTTCCTTCGGACCCATGATCCGGGGGCCGACGGTGGCGTCCAGCAGCCACGGGTGTCGCGCGAAGGACTCGGCCAAGTGGGCGGCCCAGGCGGAGAGTTGCTCCCGCCAGTCGGCGTCGGTCGCGGGCGCGGGGGGCTCGTCGATCGCCGACTCGACCATCAGGGCGATCAGTTCGGCCTTGCCGGGGACGTACCGGTAGAGCGACATCTTGGTGAAGTCGAGCAGCCCGGCCACCTTCTGCATCGAGACCGCGCCCAGGCCCTCGGCGTCGGCGACCTCGACCCCGGCCGCGGCGATCCGCTCCAGGCTGAGCGCCGGCTTCGGCCCCCGGCTCGGCTTGGCCGGCGGGCCCCAGAGCAGCCGCACCGTGTCGTTCGCCGCCTCGCTCATCGTCCGCTCCCGTCCCGGGGTCCCGTCCTGGTGCCGCATTCCGGCCCTGCCTCGGGGTTGCCCCCCGCTCCAACTGTGTCTACCGTACACAGCAGCAAACAGTGTCTGCCAGACACAGTTTCTCGATCCTCGGACGGAGTGGTCCCATGAGCACCAAGATCCTGATCTCGGGCGCGAGCATCGCCGGCCCCGCCCTGGCCCACTGGCTGGGCCGGTACGGCTTCGAGGTCACCGTGGTCGAACTGGCCCCGGCGCTGCGCGACGGCGGCCAGGCCGTCGACTTCCGCGGCCGCACCCACCTCACCGTGCTGCAGCGCATGGGCGTGCTGGACGAACTGCGCGCCCTCGGCACCGGCGGCACCCCGATGACCTTCGTGGGCCCCGACGGGCGCCGACTGCTCCACCTGCCCGCCGAGTTCGCGGGCGGCGACGTGGAGGTCCCGCGCGGGGAACTCGCCCGACTGCTGCACCGGCACAGCCGCGCCCGCGCCGAGTACCTCTTCGGTGACTCGATCACCGCGCTGGCGCCGACGTCGAGCGGTGTCCGGGTGACCTTCCGGAACGCCGCGCCGCGCGAGTTCGACCTGGTGATCGGCGCCGACGGGCTGCACTCCAACGTCCGCCGGCTCGCCTTCGGCCCGGAGCAGCGCTACGTCCGCCACCTCGGCTACTACGCGGCCACCTGGCAGCTGCCGAACGACTTCGGGCTGCCCGTCGGGTCGGTCGGGCTGAACGTCCCCGGCCGGCTGATGTCCGTCGGCGCCGCCCACCGGGACCCGGGCCGGGCGGGTGCCTTCTGCCTCTTCGCCTCCCCCGAGCTGCGCTACGACCGCCACGACCCGGCGCAGCAGAAGGCGTTGATCCGGTCGGCCTTCGCGGGCCTCGGGTGGTGGGTGCCGCGGCTGCTGGAGAGCCTGGACACCGCGCCCGAGCTGTACTTCGACTCCATCAGCCGGTCCGACGTGCCCGCGTGGTCGAGCGGCCGGATCGCCCTGATCGGCGACGCCGCCTGCGGCGCGACCATCGGCGGCATGGGCACCGGCACGGCGGTGGTGGCCGCGTACGTCCTGGCCGGGGAGCTGGCCCGGGCGGGCGGCGACCACCGGAGCGCCTTCGAGCGGTACGAGCGGCTGCTGCGCGGCTACGCCCAGGGCTGCCAGAAGGGCGGCGACCGGACCGGGCCGTTCCTGGCGCCGCGCACGGCGACCGGGCTGCGGCTGCGCAACGCGGTGCTGAACCGGCGCTGGGCGCTGGACCGGATGCTGGAGCTGGGCAAGCAGGTCAGCAGCGTCGAACTGCCGGACTACGAGGCGGAGTCGTCCGGCCGGGTCCGGGCGGCGGGATGAGCGGGGGCCGGCTGAGCGGGGGCGGGCTGAGCGGGGGCGGTGCTCAACGCGGCGGGCCGAGGTGGTTGCCGTTGTCGAGCAGCCCCTCCACCTGGACGGCCGAGCGGGCCGGGCGCTCCACGGCGAGGGTGTGGTCCGGGGCGGGCCGGTCGGCGGACCAGTCCTGGCCCTTGACGGTGAGCCGGGTGACCCGGCGGCTGCCCGCCGCGAGCAGGTACTCGGTGCCCTGCGGGGAGTGCCACCACGCCCAGGCCAGCGCGTCCGGCTCGAACCGGCTGCACGCCCGGCCCGACCCGCCGCCGGTGCGCTGCGGGCCCCGGGCGGCCGGCAGGACGACCGCGGTGGCCGCACTGCCCTCGCCGTTCCAGCGGTCGGCGCGCAGGCAGACCCACGCGGCCGAGCCCGCACCCTGCGGCAGCGGTTGGACGGCGAAGGTCCACAGGTTCAGCTGCTTGACGCCCGGCTTGCCGTCCGGGACGGCGCAGCCCGCGCGGGCCCAGGCCTGCAGCGCGTCCTGGGCGGTCGCCTCGTGGGGCTCCCGGGGTTCCCTGGCCTCGCGGGCGGGCGGCGCGGTGGGCTGGGTGCGGTCGGCTTGGGCGCGGTCCGGCTGGGTGCGGTCCGGGGGCGGCACGTAGGTGAGGTGCGCGGGGACGAGGCCGCCCAGGTCGGCCAGCAGGAAGGCGTGCTTCTCGGCCACCACGGGGGAGGAGCGCAACTGGAGCAGGGCGGCGCCCTGGCAGTCGGCCAGCCCGCCGGCGGGAGCCGGGTCGGTGATGCCGTCCGGGTGCGGCAACGGGCGTGCGGGGGCGTCGGGTCGGTCGATCCGGCGGGTCTCGGCGGAGTCCACCCAGGGCGCCAGCAGGTAGCGGACCGCCGCCCCCTGGCGGCGCAGGGCCAGCGCGCCCGCCGTGGTCAGGTCGGAGTCGTCGGCCCGGGCGAGGTCCAGGCCCCCGTCGCGGCCGTCCGTGAAGCGGGCGATGCGCCGGCCGTCGTACAGCACCACCACGCCGGCGCCCTCCACCGTCCCGGCGAACAGCAGCTGCGGCGCTGCGGCGGGCGGGGTGGTGTCCGTGCCCGGCTCGGCGCGGGTCCGCGGGCCGGGCCGGGCCCAGGCGGTCAGGGCGCGGCCGAGCAGCGCGCCGTCCTCCCGCCGGTCGCCCCGGGCGGGCCAGGCGGAGAAGTCCACCCGCGCGGTGTGCTGCCACGCGTCGGGTGCCACCCGGACCAGCCGGGACGGGTCGGCGGCGCCCGGGGGAGGCGCGGACGCCGGACCGGCGGGCGTCGCGGGGCCGGAGCCGCCCAGCACCGCGGCCGTGGTGGTGAGCCCGAGCAGACCGACCGCCAGCGCGGCCGTCAGCGTCCTGCGGCGGCGCAGCAGATCCGTGGGCTGCACCCGGACCGCGCACGGGTCGAAGGCGGGCAGCGCGGGATCGGGGCCCGGCCGGATCCCGGCGGCCGCGGCGACCGCCTCCTCCGGCTGCGTGACTCCGGCCCGGCGCAACACCTCGGCGGCCCGGTCGGCGCTCAGCTCCTCGACCGCGCGCAGGGCGAAGGCGGCGCGGGCCGGGGCGTCGAGCGCCGCGAGCGCGTGGTCGAGCTCCGCGTCCTGCTCGCCGCCGTGCGGGATGAACAGCCGCAGCCCCCAGACGCGGGGCGCCAGCAGGCGGGCGGCCGGGCGCGGGCGGAGTGCGGCGCGCAGGACCCGCAGGCGCAGGGCGGCGTACACCTGCTCCGGCTCGGTGGTGTTCGGGTCCGCGGCGTTCGGGCGGCCGGCGGCCGGCGGTTCGTCCCGGCGGGTCCAGCGGAAGGGCAGGGCGCGCTGGACGGCGGCGTGGGCGGCGAGCACCCTGCTGTGCCGGTCCCGGTCGGCCGGCAGGGCGAGGTAGGCGAGCCGGACCAGCCTGCGGTAGTGGCGCACCAGCGCGGCCTCGGCCTGCGCCACCGGACGCGCCGCGACCCCGCGGGCCGACGGAGCCGTGCCCGCCGTCCGTCCTGGCAAAGGGGCCTCCCGGGAACCGTGGTGCTGTCGTGGTGGACGGTCCAACGAGTCGATCATGTGATGGTTGCGCCGTCCGGGGTGACCGGCGGACGATCGGGGGCGCGCGGCGGGGGCGTCGCGCCGGGGTCTCCTGTTCGCCGTTCCGTGAAGCGGGGGTCGGGGAGCCGGGAGGTCGGGGCCGCGTTCGTGGCCCGGGGTCCAAGGTCCCACCCGTTCGGCCCCTTGGCCCCTGGCGGTCGGCGCCGCCGCGCGCCATGCTGCCGGTAACCGGCCGGGACGATCCGCGCCCGGTCGGACCAGCAGCGTTGGACGAGGTGAACCGGCGTGCGGCATGCCACCGTCGAATCCGTGATGACCAGCCCCGTGGTCCTGGTCTCGCCCGAGACCGGGTTCCGGGAGATCGTGGCGTTGCTGAGCGAGTACGACATCACCGGGGTGCCCGTGGTGGACCCGGAGGGGCGGCCGCTCGGCGTGGTCTCGGAGGCCGACCTGCTGCGCACCCTGGCCGCCCAGGAGGACCCGGGCAGTCTGCTCCCGGCACCCGAGTCCGCGCAGGCGGGCCCGGGCGGCGAGGTCACGGCCGCCGACCTGATGACGACCCAGCCGGTCTGCACCACGCCCGGTACCAGCGTGGTCGCGGCCGCCCGCACGATGAGCCGGCACGGGCTGAAGCGGCTGCCGGTGCTGGACGAGGAGGGGCGGGTCATCGGCGTGGTCAGCCGGGGCGACCTGCTGCGGGTGTTCCTGCGCGAGGACGTGGTGATCCGTCGGGAGATCGTCGAGGAGGTGCTCGGCCGGATCGAGGGGGTCAGCCCGGCGGAGATCGGGGTGGAGGTCAACCAGGGGCGGGTGGTGCTCAGCGGCACCGTGCCCGAGCCGCACCTGGTGCCGATCGTGCTGAACCTGTGCCGCTCGGTCGACGGCGTGGTCTCGGTGACCGACCGGCTCCGGGCCGGGGGCGCGGCCGCCGTGGGGTGAGCCCCCGGCCGGCCGGTGCGTCGTGGCCCGACCGGTGCGTCGCGGACCCGGACGGCCCGGTTCGCATACAGCGGAGCGTATCGGGTAACTCACTCTGTGTGCCCGGCTGATCGGATCGCCGAGGCACCGGAGCACCGGGGAGGCGGCCGTGACAGTCGTGTTCGACGCGGACTTCACTTCGACCAGGCAGTGGATCAGCGGGCGCAGCAGCGCCTATCCCCGGATGGGGCCGACCAATCGGAGCGACCACAAGCTCGACTACCTCGTCCGCGGCTACTGCCCCGGCGGGGTGTTCACCGCCACCCGGCGGCACAGCGGCGGCCTGTGGAGCTGCAACCTGCTGACCACCGAGGGCAGTTCGGACGGTTTCCAGGTCCGTACCGGGGACGTGCTGTCGGCGCGCGTGACGCTGCCCGTGGAGCTGGGCGCCTGGCCGGCGATCTGGACCTGGCGGGACGGCGGCAACGAGGTGGACCTCTTCGAGTACCACCCCGACAACCCGGACCTGCTGGAGATCTCCAACCACGTCCGGGGCGGCTTCCGGTACTGGCACGGCGGCGGCGCCGGGATCGGCCCGGGGGCGACCTTCGACCTGCGGGTGGTGCTCGGCGCGAACTCGGTGGACTGGTACGTCGACGACGCGCTGGTCTACGCGGACCTGCACGGCGTGGGGTCCGGCTGGCACGCGTACCTGATCGTCAACCTCTCGGTGGCGGACGGGACGTACCACGACCGGCCGCCGATCGGGGGGCCGGACCGGCTCAGCTGGACCTGCCACAGCCTGCGGGTGGAGCGCTGACGCGCGGCTCCGGCCCGCGGGCCCGGCGATGAGCCCGGTGGTGAGCCCGGCGAACGCTCAGGGTGCGAAGGCGGCGGTGATCGGGCCGTGCGGGCCGGAGCGCTGGAACCAGACCGCGCGGCGGTGCGCGCCGATGTGGGCCGGGTCGGTCACGTAGAGGTCGTCGCGCGGGGCCCGCTCGTTGCCCGGGGCCAGCGCGGCGTCCACGGCCTGGGCGGCGATCGCGTGCAGCAGGGCGGTGGCGGTGGCCTCGGCGGCGGACGGCGCGATGGCGAGGGCGGTGAGTTCGGCCCAGAGCGCGGTGGACACGTAGGCGATCGGCGAGTGCCCGAGCGACGGGTGCCGGCTCGGGTCCGCGTGGCGGCGCAGCATTCCGGTGGCGACGAGCCGCTCCGGCGAGCGGGCGTCGTCGGGCGGGGCGCCGTCGCCGGGCGGGTGGTGCGTCATGCGCGGGTGAGGGGTCACGAGCGGCACGCTACCCCGCGCGGGCTCGTGCGGGTGCGGCATGGGTGCCGGAACGTTTTCTCAGACTTTCCTCACAGCGCTTTCACCGGTGCCGGGCGCACGATGGTGGTAAGGCGCCGATCACCTCGGCGGGCCCCGGTGGTCGGGGCCGGAGGAGGAGGTCCTGATGAGGCACTGGCATGGGTACGGGCACGGCCACGGCATGGGTGGCTGGGGCATCGGCCTGATGGCGCTCGGGTCGCTGCTGCTCCTGGTGCTGATCGTGCTCCTCGCGGTCGCCCTGTTCCGGTACGTCTCGCGCTCGCGGCAGCCCGTCCCGCACGGTCCGGCGGCCGCGGCGGGCGGTGGCGGGCCATGGGCCGGGCCGGGTGGCACCCGGGGCTGGGGGCCGGGTCCGGAGCAGGTGCTCGCGGAGCGGTTCGCGCGGGGCGAGATCGACGCGGAGGAGTACCGGCACCGGCTGGACACGTTGCGTTCCGCGAACGGGCCGGGCGGCGGTGGGCCCGGGGGCGGCTGGTCCGGCGGCGGTGGGCCTGGTCGCAGTGGGCCCGGTGGCACTGAGCCCGGTGGAGGGCCGGGGGCGTAGGACGCGCAGGGGTTCTGGCACGGGGACGGGCCCGCCGTACGAAACCGTACGGCGGGCCCGGTGTGCGCCGGAGGGCGCTGTGTGCCGGCGCGCGAACCGCGTGATTACTCGACGACCAGCTCGACCGGGATGTTGCCCCGGGTGGCGCGGGAGTAGGGGCAGACCTCGTGCGCCTGCTTGACCAGCAGCTCGCCGGTCTCGCCCGCGAGGGACTCGGGCAGCTCGACGCGCAGGACGACCGCGAGGCCGAAGCCGGCGCCGTCCTTGCCGATGGACACCTCGGCGGTCACCGAGACCTCGCTGGTGTCCACCCGGGACTGCCGGCCGACCAGGCCGAGGGCGCTCGCGAAGCAGGCGGCGTAGCCGGCCGCGAACAGCTGCTCGGGGTTGGTGCCCTGGCCGTTGCCGCCCAGCGCCTGCGGCATCGCCAGCGCGAGGTCCAGCTGTCCGTCGGAGCTGACGGCGCGGCCCTCCCGGCCGTTGGCGGTGGCGGCTGCGGTGTAGAGCGCGTCCATGGTCGGTTCCCTTCGTGGTGCTGCTCGGGGTTCTGCGGTTGCTCGGGTGCGGAGGGGTTCGGGGTGCCGCCGTCGCTGCGGCGGCGGGCCTTCCGGCGCCCTGCCGTGACACCATTAGAGCACGCAATTCAATTGCGCACAACTAAATCGCGCGAAGGTGGTCGGTACCATGGAGTCATGACCACGCTCCCCGACCTGGCGGACGAGGACCTGCTCCGTCTCGACCAGCAGATCTGCTTCTCGCTCAACTCGGCCTCGCGCGCCTTCGGCGGCGTCTACCGGGTGCTGCTCCGGGAGCTCGGGCTGACCTACCCGCAGTACCTGGTGATGCTGGTGCTCTGGGAGGACGGTGAACTGCCGGTCAAGCGGATCGGCGAGCGCCTGCGGCTCGACTCCGGCACGCTCTCCCCGCTGCTCAAGCGGCTGGAGGCGGCGGGTCTGGTGCGCCGCGAGCGCAGCCCGCAGGACGAGCGGTCGGTCACCGTCACGCTCACGCCCGAGGGGTCGGCGCTGCGCGAGCGGGCCGGGCAGGTCCCGCGTCGGCTGCTCGCCGCGACCGGGCTGCCGGTCGAGGACCTGGCGTCGCTGCGCGGACTGCTGGAGCGGGTGACCGCCGCGCTGGACTCGGCGGCGGTGGAGCCGGCGCCGTAGCGCCGCTCGCCGCGGGGGTCGCGGGGGTCGCGGGTGGAGCTTGTCAAGCCGCGGGCGCGCCCGGTGTGATCTGGGTCACGTGGCGGGGGGTGCGGCGGGGTCGTCCGGCCCGATTCGGCAGGTCAGTGGCACTGTTCGAAACTGAACGTAAACGTTCGCCAATTGTCCGCCCGATCCGGTCAACATCCCGCGCCTCCCGGACGGTTACACCACGAGCCCCCTGAGGGGCCGTCGGCGTGCCACCCGGTGGGCCGGCCAGCTGACCCACGAAAGAGGGGGGCGTGCGTGAACACTCCCGGGCCGGGCGAGGAGCGGAGCCTGCGGGCGGACCCGCTCGGCGACCTGCCGAACGACTTCGAGGCCTTCTTCACCCGCGAGAACTCCGGCTACCTCCGCTACGCCCAGCAGCGCCTGCGGCACCGCGAGGACGCCCAGGACGCGGTCCAGAACGCCGGCACCACGCTCTACAAGAACTGGCGCCGCGCCCTGGCCAGCGCCGATCCGCAGGCCTTCGCCTTCAAGGTCGTGAAGGACGCCGTGGTGGACGTCCTGCGCGAACGCCGCCGCGCCGAACGCAAACGGCTGCGGGTGATAGCCCAGCGCCGGCCAGACACCAGCCAGGACGAGCTGGAGGAGCTCGCCGAACTGGACGCCCTGGACTGGGCGATGGACGAGCTCGCGCGCGCCGCACCGGTGCAGGCGGACGTGGTCCGCCTGCGCCAGGCGGGCCTGTCGTACCACGACATCGGCCGGTCGCTCGGCATCGCGCACACCACCGCACGCACCTACTACAGCCTCGGGCGGCGCCACCTGGAGTACCTGCTGGAGCACCCGGACGAGGGCGGAGCGGAGACGTGAGGACGGGGAGGGCCGTGACGTGAAGCCGGGGACGTGGAGGCCGTGACGTGAGGGCGGGGACATGAAGGTGGGGGACCTGCTGCGGGCGCACTCCGCCGAGCTGGAGCGGGAGTTCGACGACCACGACCCGGTGGCTTTCACCCGGCGGCTGGCCGAGCGGCTCGCCGCCGCCCGTCGGCCCGTACCGGCCGCGCGGGAGCGCCCGGCCCGGCCGCCGGCGGGCGCCCGACCGCCGCACGCCCCGGCGCCGGGGGCGAGCCCGGGCGTGGGACCGGGAGCGGGCGCCGGCCTCGGCCCGGCCCCGCCGTCGGGGGCGGCGGGGCAGCACCCCGGAGCGGGCGGACGGGCGGAGTTGCGACGGGACCTCCGGCACCTGTGCGCCGGCGTGGCCGGGGCCGTGACGCCGGGGGAGCTGGCCCTGGACCTCGAACTCGCCGAGAAGACCGCCTTCCGCACCCTCGGCTGCCTGCTGTACGGGATGGGCCGCACGGCGGACGGCGTCTTCTGGTGGCGGATAGCGGCCCAGTACGGGGACCAGCTGGCCGTGCACTGCCTGGCCGTGCACTACAGCGCCGAGGGCGAGCGGCGCGACGCGGCGCGCTGGGCCGCCCAGGCCCAGGACCTCAGCGCCCCGGGCCGGCTGCCGGACGTGGCGCCGGACCCGCGGCCGAGCGGCGCCGCCGAGCTGGCCCGGCTCCTGGCGGAGCGCTACGACGGGGAGATCCTGCTGACCCTGCGGGAGGCGGTGACGACGCGCCCCAGGAGGGATCCGGCGCGGCTCGGTGTCCGCGCGGTGCGGGGGCGGGGCGTGACGCGGATCCGGTGAGGCGGGCGGGCGGGAACGGGAGAGGCCGCCGCACCGGTGCGGCGGCCTCTCGGGCGTGAGCCCGACCGGTCAGTCGGTGCCGGACTCGATCGCGGCTTGGTCGAGCGCGGTGGACTCCTCCGCGTCGCCGGTGCCCGCCGCGATCGGGGCGGCCCCGCCCGGGGCGAGCTCACCGATCAGGCCGCTCCACGGCGCCAGCTGGCCGTGCACCGCGTACTGCTCCAGCTTGCTGCGCGAGTCGGCGATGTCGAGGTTGCGCATGGTCAGCTGGCCGATCCGGTCGTCCGGCACGAACGCGGCGTCGACGCTGCGCTCCATCGACAGCTTCTCGGGGTGGTAGCTGAAGTGGGGGCCCTGGGTGTCGATGACCGAGTAGTCCTGGCCGCGCCGCAGCCGCAGGGTGACGCTGCCGGTCACCGGGTGGCCGATCCAGCGCTGCATGCTGTCCCGGAGCATCAGCGACTGCGGGTCGAACCAGCGGCCCTCGTAGAGCAGCCGGCCGAGGCGGCGGCCCTGGGTGTGGTAGGTGGCGAGGGTGTCCTCGTTGTGGATGGCGTTGAGCAGCCGCTCGTAGGCGATGTGCAGCAGCGCCATGCCGGGGGCCTCGTAGATGCCGCGGCTCTTGGCCTCGATGATCCGGTTCTCGATCTGGTCGGACATGCCGAGACCGTGGCGACCGCCGATGCTGTTGGCCTCGTGGACCAGGTCGACGGCGCTGGCGAACTCCTGGCCGTTGATCCGGACCGGGCGGCCGAACTCGAACTCGACGGTGACGTCCTCGGTCTGGATCTCGACCGCCGGGTCCCAGAAGGCCACGCCCATGATCGGGCTGACGATCTCCATCGAGGCGTCCAGGAACTCCAGCCGCTTGGCCTCGTGGGTGGCGCCCCAGATGTTGGCGTCGGTGGAGTAGGCCTTCTCGGCGGAGTCCCGGTAGGGGAGGTCGCGCTCGGCGAGCCACTCGGACATCTCCTTGCGGCCGCCGAGCTGGTCGACGAACGCCTGGTCCAGCCACGGCTTGTAGATCCGCAGGCTGGGGTTGGCGAGCAGGCCGTAGCGGTAGAACCGCTCGATGTCGTTGCCCTTGTAGGTGGAGCCGTCGCCCCAGATGGAGACCCCGTCCTCCTGCATGGCGCGGACCAGCAGGGTGCCGGTCACGGCCCGGCCGAGCGGGGTGGTGTTGAAGTACGTCTGCCCGGCGGAGCGGATGTGGAAGGCGCCGCAGGCCAGGGCGGCCAGGCCCTCCTCGACCAGGGCGGCCCGGCAGTCGACCAGCCGGGCCTGCTCGGCGCCGTACGCGCGGCCCCGGGCCGGGACGTCGGCGAGGTTGGGCTCGTCGTACTGGCCGATGTCGGCCGTGTAGGCGTAGGGGAAGGCACCGTGCTCGCGCATCCACGCGACGGCGACGGAGGTGTCCAACCCACCGGAGAATGCGATGCCGATCCGTTCACCGACCGGCAGCTTGCTCAAGACCTTCGACATGGATGCACCCTATGACCCGCCTGGGCGGGCCCCTGATTCAGCGTTGTGTGACGGGATTCGGCGTATTCGATCCGATGCCCGCACTCTGGCATAGATTTGCAGAGTTACGCAAGGGCATGCGGTCGCGGAGCTCGGGCCGGCCGCGTGCGACGGTGCCGTCCGGGTCCGGAGGGACGGGCCGAATCACCTGGCGAGAAGCCGGGTTGGGGCGGAACGGAGGGTCGGACCCGTTCCGGGACCGCGACGGGCCGGGTTCCCGAAGGAATCCGGCCCGTCCTCGGTGCCCTCGCGTCAGCGCGCGGCGGGTGCCGCCCGCGCGCGCAGCCAGGCGGTCCGGGCGGCGAGGGTGCCGAGGCCGAGGGCGACCAGGTGGCCGGCGTCGGCCAGTTGCTGGTCCAGGGCCCAGGCCACGGCCAGGGCCAGGGCGAGCGCCGGAAGGCCGTAACGGCGCAGCGGGACCGGGCCCAGGGCGAGCAGACAGGCGCCGGTGGCGACCAGTCCGTAGCTGATGCCCACGTCGCGGGCGTGCGAGAGCGCGCCGGGGATGCGGGCGGTCAGCATCACCCACATCGCGCCCTCGGTGAGCAGCGTGGCGCCCACGTGCCCGAAGACGAAGACGGCGGCGGCCCGGGCCGCGCCCCAGCGCCACTCGGCCAGGCCCAGCACGACGGCGACCGCCGCGATGCCCGCCCAGGCGGGCACCCCGTCGACCACCAGGCCGCTGGTGAACAGCGTCCACCACTTGCCGACCTCCATGTGGTGCACGTTGCTGCTGTTGTGCCGGACGAACCGGGCCCGCTCGGCGTGGCCCTGGCCGGCCAGCCAGGAGGCGGTGAGGGTCAGCAGCAGGACGTACGCCGTGGTGAGCCGCAGCCGGGCGACCGTACTCGGCGCGGGGTGCGGGGGAGTGGCGGTGTCGGTCGGTGGCCTCGTCCTGAGACGATCGCTCATCGTGCCTGGTGCCCTTGCTCTGCGGTCCCGGGGCCGGCACGCCCGGTGCGTGGCCGAGCGGTCGTGGCCGGGAGGTCGAAGCGCCAGCGTACGCCAGCGGTGATCGGCCGGCGGGGCCGGCCGATCACCCGTACGGGCCGGTACGGCGGCGGCCGACGGCGGGGCGGGGTGAGGGTGAGGGGACGAGGGTCGAGGAGGCGTCGATGGCCGACAGCACCGCCAGTGGCTCCGAGGAGCGCCGGCGGCCCTGGTGGGCACGCGCCGCCCGTACGGCGTGGGCCTACGTCCGGCGCGCCCCGGGCACCTACCTCTGGCTGGCGATCCTGCTGGTCACCACCCAGGTGATCCGGCACGTCGACCCGGTGACCGCCGACCGCATCCTGGAGCGGCGCTCCACCAACCTGCACCACCTGCAGGTGTCGCCGGTCCGCGTCCTGGTGACCAGCGCGCTGTGGATCGCGGGCGGCGGCTGGCTGTCCTACTTCCTGCTCTACAACCTGTTCCACGTACCGGCCGAGCGCTGGCTCGGCACGCTGCGGTGGATCTCGGTGGCGATGCTCGCGCACGTCGGCGCGACCTACCTCAGCGAGGGCGTGCTCGGCTGGGCGATCCACCGCGGACTCGCCCCGCCGAGGGCCGTCTACACCCTCGACTACGGCGTCAGCTACGCGCTCGCCGGGGTCGTCGCGGTGCTCACCTATCTGATCGTGCGGCCCTGGCGGTACCTGTACGCGGCCGGGGTGCTGGTCGTCTACGGCCTGGGCGTCCAGCAGAGCCGGGACTACACCAGCATCGGCCACTTCAGTGCGGCGCTGATCGGGTTCGCCTGCTACCCGCTGACCCGGGAGCGGCCGGGCTCCTTCGACCCGGTCGCCGCGGCGCGGGCGGTCCGGCGGCGGGTGCGGGCGCGCAGGCCCCGTCGGTGACGGTGCGTCGGTATTCCGTGAATGCCAACTGTTGGCAAGCGTAAGGCTCTTACCCGCTTCTTACCGCCCGGGCCTTCCCCCGGCCCGATCGGCTCAGCAGGCTGTCCTCCTGTTCCGCCGAGTCCGCGCGACCGCGCGGCCGGCCGCAGGGGAGGACTGCCACCGTGCCCACCAGGCAACGACGACGGCTGCTGCTGAGCGCCGTCACGCTCACCGTGATCGGCTTGACCACCACCCAGGCGCTCGCCGCGCCGCCCGTACCCGTGGAACCGCAGCCGTGGCAGGTGCGGCACCAGGCGGACATCGGGAAGAAGCACGCCCAGAAGGTGCGGCACGCGGCCGGCGCGACGACAGCCGCTCCGGGCCTCAGCCCGAAAGCCGCGGCGGAGGGCGGGGACGACGAGGGCGACGAGGCGGAGAACTCCGCCGAGGGCACCGCCCAGTACACCGAGGCCCGCACCGCCCCGGGCGTGGTCGCGCCCGGAGCCTACGGTGCGGCCTGGGCGCGGTTGCAGTCCATGCCGCGCACCGGCGGCAACTGGGACCACGTCACGGACAAGCCGTACGACGCGGACGACCCGCGCTACCGGGACGTCAACTCCAACTCCAGCGGCGGCGCCGGTCTGGTGACCGGCCGGATCACCGGTCTCGCCGCCGACAGCGAGGGCTACGTCTACGCGGGCGGTGCCAACGGCGGGGTGTTCCGCTCCCGCACCGGGGGCGGGCACTGGGAGCCGATCGCCGACCGGCTGCCCACGCTGTCCACCGGCACCCTGAACCTCGACGGGGGCGGCCGGCTCTGGTACGCCACCGGCGAGTCCAACACCGGCGCGACCTCGTACGTCGGCACCGGCGTGTACGTGCTCTCCGACCCCAAGCACGGTGAGTTCCAGCCGGGCGACCGGGTGGGCGGCGCCGAGTTGGAGTCCACCATCATCCACGCGCTGCGCTTCGGTGGCGGCAAGGTCTGGGCGGCGACCAGCCGGGGCGTCTGGAGCCACTCGGCCACCACGCTGTCGGGCCCGTGGACGCTGGAGTTCGCACCCAACCCGGAGTACCTGCCCGGTGGTTCGAAGGCCGGGGATCCGGCGGCGCCGTACAAGAACATCGCCAATGACATCGCGATCGACCCCAAGGACCCGACCAAGGTGATCCTGGCGGTGGGCTGGCGCGGCGGCGACACCTACAACGGCTTCTACAGCAAGGCCGCGGACGGCAGTTGGCAGCGCGTCGGCTCGCTCGGCGAACTGCCGACGGACGCCGCCAACGTGGGCAACGTGACCTTCGCACGCTCGGCGGACGGCTCGCGCTACTACGCGATCGACCAGTCCCCGCAGGTCATGGCGACCGACCCGGACACCGGCCTCAAGGGCATCTACGTCTCCAAGTCCGGCTCGCCGTCCGGCCCGTGGACCTTGGTGGCGGACAAGGAGAAGCTGAAGAACTCCGGCTCCGCGCTGCAGGACGACGGCTACCAGCCCGGCATCCAGGCCTGGTACAACCAGTTCCTCCAGGTCGACCCGGCGAACCCGGACCACGTCTACGCCGGCCTCGAGGAGGTCTTCGAGACCACCGACGGCGGGGCCAAGTGGGCCACCGTCGGGCCGTACTGGAACAACGGCTTCCCTTGCTGGAGCATCGACCCGGCCAAGCAGACCGGCGACTGCTCGCAGACCACCCACCCCGACCAGCACGCCGTCGCCTTCGGCGGCTACCAGGGCAAGGCCACCGTCTACGTCGGCAACGACGGCGGCATCTACCGGCGGCCCTCCCAGGGGCAGTTGGACGCCTACGGCCACGCCAAGGACTGGACCCCGCTCAACGACGGCACCATCGACACCCTGCAGTACTACTCGGTCGGCGTCGGCAAGGACCCGGCGGACCGCTCCGGGCGGGGCGTGATCGTCAGCGGCGGCCTCCAGGACAACGGCGAGTCCGTGCTGCGCGCCCACGACAAGGTGATGGGCTCCGACTTCGGCGGCGACGGCGCCGACACCCTGGTCGACCCGAACAACGGCTGCAACATCGCCGAGGAGTACGTCTACCTCGACATGTGGGTCACCCAGAACTGCGCCGTCAACGACGGGAGCTGGACGAAGGACCCGAGCAAGGCCACCTCGTACGAGGTCGCCCCGCCCGACAAGGACCTCGGCGGCGCCGGCGCCCGCTTCATCGCGCCGATCACCAGCGACCCCAAGGACGGCAACACCTGGATCGCCGGCGGTCGCCACGTCTGGGTGCAGCACAAGGGCTACGCGATCCGCAGCGGCAGCGAATGGACGTCGGCCTACGACCTGGGCGCGGGCCATGTCGCCACGGCGGTCGCGACGGTCGACGGCACGGTGTACGCGGGCTGGTGCGGCCCGTGCAACAACGTCGGCTTCAGCCGCGGCATCGCGGTCGGCAAGACGGACGGCACCGGCTGGCACCAGCTCAACCTGCCCGTCGACGGCACCCTGCCCAACCGCTACATCTCCTCCTTCGCGGTCGACGAGCACGACGCCCAGCACGTCTTCGTCGCCTTCAACGGCTTCTCCCGCACCTGGACCGAGGGCCCCGGCGCGGGCGTCGGCCACCTCTTCGAGACCCACGACGGCGGCGCCACCTGGACCGACGTCTCGGCCAACCTGCCCGACGTCCCGGCCACGTCGGTGAGGATCCTGCCCAACGGCGGCCTCGCCCTCGGCACCGACCTCGCCGCCTTCTACCGCGCTCCGGGCACCGCCGACTGGCGGGTCCTCGGGCGCAACCTGCCCACCACGGCGGTGCAGCAGCTGAAGACCGGCCCGGACGGCAAGCTCTACGCCGCCACCTTCGGCCGCGGCATCTGGTCCTTCGACCTGCGCCGCCTCGGGCACGGGCGCTACGACGAGACGGACGACTGACCCCTCTCCCGTTGACCCCTTTCCGTCCACCGGCGCCCGGCCCGCTCACCACGAGCGGGCCGGGCGCCGGTCTGTCGGGAGGAGATCGCCTGACAGGGGCTTCGCGACATGACGGCGGGCCGGTGCGCGTGGCACGGCTCACCGGGAGGGCTTCATCCGTGCCGCGGGGGGGCGATGGTCGTCGGAACGGACTGCGGGGAAGTGTTCGGCGCCGGTGATCCAGTGGCCGCGGCGCATGACGGCGACCAGGTCGTGGGTGGTGGAGTCGAGGACGGCGAGGTCGGCGAGTTTGCCGGTTTCGAGGGTGCCGATGGAGTCGGCGAGGCCGAGGAGGCGGGCGGGGGTGGTGGAGAGGGCTTCGACGGTCTGGTGGAGGGTGAGGCCGTTGACGGTGACCGAGCGTTTGAACGCGGTGTCGAGGGTGAGGGTGGAGCCGGCGATGGAGCTGCCGTCGGGGAGCATGGCGATGCCGTTGGTGACGTGGACGTGGAGGGGGCCGAGGGGGTAGCGGCCGTCGCCCATGGCGGCGGCGGCCATGGCGTCGGTGATCAGGGCGACGCGGGAGGGGCCTGCGGTGCGGTGGGCGAGGTCGAGGACGGAGGGGTGCAGGTGCACGCCGTCGTTGATCAGCTCGACGGTGACGCGTTCGTCCTCCAGCAGGGCGATGATCGGGCCGGGGGTGCGGTGGGCGATGCCGGGCATGGCGTTGAACAGGTGGGTGGCGACGGTGGCTCCGGCGTCGATCGCCTCCAGGGTGGTGGGGTAGTCGGAGTCGGTGTGGCCGATGGCGGCGATCACGCCGAGGTCGGTGAGCATGCGTATCGAGTGGAGGCCGCCGGGGAGTTCGGGGGCGAGGGTGAGCATCCTGGCGTGGCCGCGGGCGGCGTCGAGGAGTGTGCGCACGAGGGCGGGGTCGGGGTCGCGGAGCAGGTCGGGGCGGTGGGCGCCGCAGCGGCCCGGGGAGATGAAGGGGCCTTCGAAGTGGATGCCGGCCAGGATGCCGTCCTCGGCGAGTTCGGAGAGGACGGCGGCCTGGCGGGCGAGGTCGTCGATCTCGCCGGTGACGGTGGAGGCGACGGTGGTGGTGGTGCCGTGTTCGAGGTGGGTGCGGGCGGCGTGCAGGGCCTCCTCGGCGATGCCGGAGGTGTAGGAGGCGCCGCCGCCGCCGTGGACGTGCAGGTCCACGAAGCCGGGGACGACGGTGTGGCCGGTGAGGTCGAGGTCACCGGGTTCGGCCGGCCCGTGGGTGACGGCCGCGATGCGGTCGCCCTCGACCACGATCCGGCCGGCCACCAGGACCTCACCGGGCAGCACCAAGCGGGCTCCGGCGAGGCCGGATCGGGTCGTGACGGTCATGCGGTCACCTCGTCCTACTTCACCGACCCGGCGGTGAGGCCGGAGACCACGTGCCGTTCGATGACGGCGAAGAGCACCACGACGGGCACGATCGCGACGATCGAGGCCGCGAACACGTGGTTCCACTGCACGCTGTAGGCGCCGATCATGTTGTCGATGCCGACGGTGAGGGGCTGGCGGTCGGGGGAGTCGGTCAGGGTCAGGCCCATGATGAACTCGTTCCAGGCCGCGATGAAGGTGAAGATCACCGCGGTGACCACGCCGGGCAGGGCGAGCGGCAGGGTGACCCGGAACAGGGCGCCGATCCGGCCGTTGCCGTCGATCTGCGCGGCCTCCTCCAACTCGACCGGGATGGAGCCGATGTAGGCGCTGAGGATCCAGATCGCGAAGGCCAGGTTGAACGCGGCGTTGGCGAGCACGAGCACCCAGACCGTGTTCAGCAGGCCGAGCGTGTAGAACTCCCGGTAGAGGCCGACCTGGAGGGCGGTGGGCTGGAACATCTGGGTGACGAGCACCAGCAGCAGGAAGGCCTTGCGGCCGCGGAAGCGGACCCGGGCGGTGTAGTACGCGGCGGGCAGCGCGACCAGCAGGACCAGCAGGGTGGACCCGCCGGCGACGAGCAGGGTGACCTGGAGGTTCTGCCCGAGGGTGGTGTCGGTCCAGACCTTGGTGAAGGAGGACCAGTCGAAGTGCGTGGGCAGGTAACCGCTGTCGCGCAGCTGGTCGGCGGGGCGTCCGGCGGTGACCACCATCTCCAGGTACGGGAGCAGGAAGAGCGCGGCGAGCGCCCAGGCGGTGGCGGTGAGCAGGACGGTGCGGGCGGGGGAGCGGCGGGCCGCGGCCATCAGTTCTCCTCCTCGTTCCAGCGGCTGACCTTGAGGAAGAGCAGCACCATGACGATGACGACGGCGAAGTTGACGACGGACATGGCGGCGGACTCGGCGACGTCGTAGCCGCGCAGCATGTACATGAACACGGTGGTGGTGGCGGTGTCGGCGTTGGGGCCGCCCTGGGTCATGCCCCAGATCACCGGGAAGGAGTTGAAGACGTTGATCAGATTGACCACCAGGGCCACCAGGAAGGCCGGGCGCAGCAGCGGCAGGGTGACCTTGCGGTAGGTCTGCCACCGGGACGCGCCGTCCACGTGCGCCGCCTCGTACACCTCGCCGGGGACGGTCTGCAGGCCGGCGAGCAGGGTGTAGGTGGTGAAGGGCAGCGAGACGAAGACGGCGACGAGGACCAGCCAGGGCTTGGCGTGTCCGGCGTCGCCGAGCCAGGCCCGGGCGTGGTCGATCAGGCCGAGGTCGAGGAGCAGCCGGTTGAGCACGCCGGCGACCTGGTCGAGCATCCAGCGGAAGCCGATCGCCGTCATCAGCACGGACGCGGCCCAGGGCGCGATGAGCGCCCAGCGGGTGATCCTGCGCCCGGGGAAGTTCTGGTGGAACAGCTGGGCCAGGGCGAGGGAGACCAGCATGGTCAGCCCGACCACGGCGACCGTCCAGACGACGGTCCAGCCGAGCACGGCCGGGAGCCGGGGGTCGTCGAACAGCTTGTGGTACTTGACCAGACCGGCGGGGCCGTGGTCGGTGCCGGAGGTGTCGATCCGGCGCAGCGAGGTGCGGACCATCTCGGCGGCGGGCCAGACGACCACGGTGAGGATCAGCAGGACGGCCGGGGCCAGCCAGGGCAGCGGGCCGAGCCGTTGCCACAGGGGTCGGCGGCGGACCGGGCGGGCCCGGCGGCCCGCCCGGACGGTGGTGGTGCGGTTGGACACGGTGTGACGCTTCCTGTCGGACGGGCGCCGGCTACTGACCGGCCTGCTGGGCGGCCTGCTGCAGGGCGTCGAGGGTCTTCCTGGGGTCGGTGAGGGCGCTGCCGATCTGGGTCTTGATCTGCGCGGAGACGGCGGGCCAGGTGGGGTCGCTGAGCGGGTAGAAGCGGGCGGTGGGCAGGACCTGGAGGAACGGCTGGAGGGCCTTCTCGTCCGGGTCGGCCTGGAGCGCGGTCAGCGCGGACTGGGTGACCGGGAGCAGGTTGTACTCCTTGGCGAACCTGACGGTGTTGTCCTTGTCGTAGGCGAAGTCGAGGAAGGCCCTGATCTGGTCCTTGTGGCCGCCCTTCTTGAAGGCCATCACCCAGTCACCGACACCGAGGGTGGTCGTGGCGGGGCCGTCCTTGCCGGGCATCGAGCTCCAGCTGACGTCCATGCCCTTCAGGTCGGCGAGCTGACCGGGGAACCCGTTGAGCATGCCGACCTTGCCGGAGGCGAAGTCCTTGGTGAGGTCGGTGCGGTTGACGGAGGCCGGGCTCTGTTCGGTCAGGCCCGCATCGGCCCAGCTCTTGAGCTGGGCGAAGGTGTCGATGTTGGCCTGCGAGTTGATGGTGTAGTGGCCGTTGGCGTCCTGGTAGCCGCCGTGGTTCTCCAGCATCCAGATGAAGGACTCGCCCTGGGCCTCCTCCTTGCCCAGGGGGACGCCGAGCGGGATCTCCACCCCGGCCTTCTTGAGCGCGGTGGCGGCGGCGGTGACGTCGGCCCAGGTCCTGGGGGGCTTGGCCGGGTCGAGACCGGCCTTCTTGAACAGCGTGTTGTTGATCAGGAACATCCGGGCGCTGGAGACGAACGGGATCCCGTACTGGGTGCCGTCCTGCTCACCGGTTCTGGCCATGGCCGGGATGAAGTCGATCGCGGTCGGGCCGGACAGGACGTCCTGGGCGGCGTAGAGCAAGCCGTTCCTGGCGAAGTCGGCGTAGCCGCCGGTCTGCAGGACGTCCGGCTGGTTGCCGTTCTGCACCATCGTCTTGACCTGGGTGTCCAGGTCGTTCCAGTTGATCACCTGCAGGGCGACCTTGATCTTCGGGTTCTGCTGCTCGAACGCCGAGATCACGCCCTGCCAGTACGCCTGGGTCGGGTTCTGGCCGTTGGATCCGTAGTCCGCGGCGACGAACCTGATCGTCGTGGTGCCGTCGGCCGAGGAGCCGGATCCGGAGCCGCTGCCGCAGGCTGACAGGGCCAGCGCGCCGGCGACGCCGACGGCCGACAGGAGGAGGAAGCGCGGGTTCATCAGGGGTACCGCCGTTTCTCGGGAGCCACGGCGCGGTGGGGCGCGGCGCCGGGTGGGGCTCAGGGTGGTGGGGCGCAGGGGGGTGCAGGGGGTGGGGTGCAGGGCGGCGAGGCGCGGGGAGGCGAGGCGCAGCCGGGCGGGGCGTAGCGCAGGTGATCTCGGATGCGCGGTGATGATTGATACCGATCGTTTCGCGCATGTTTGAACGTCGGCTTGGTGGAAGTGTGCATGCTCGGGCCCCGGGGGACCAGTCGGCGTTATCGAAGCGTTGCGGTCGAGATGTCGGAGTGCCGCGCGGGCGGCACTTCCTCTTGACGGCCGCCGTCGCCGCGCACGAAGCTGTGCCGCACCTGATTGAAGCTGCTTGATCAATCGGTGATCAGGTCAAATTCGATCAGGCCTGAAGGGACCCACCATGACCCCACGCATCCTGAACCGGGCCGCGCCCCTGCTGCTCAGCGTCGCCCTGGCCGTCACCGGCTCCGCCCTCACGGCTCCCGTGGCCCGGGCGAACGACGGCGTCAGCCAGACGGCCGCCAACCACTCGTCCGCCGCCTCGCCGAACGGGCCGATCGCCGCCACCCCGCCGATGGGCTTCAACAACTGGGCCCGGACCGAGTGTCGGCCGCAGGCCCCGCTCGACGGCTTCCCGCAGAGCGGCTACTCCTTCCAGCAGTACATGGAGGACAACGCCAAGGCCCTGTCGGACGCCGGGCTGATCGCGGCCGGCTACAAGACCGTCACCGTCGACGACTGCTGGATGTACCGCAACAGCGCGGGCTACCTGCACGGCGGGCTCAACTGGGGCTCCCGGACCGACGTCCGCGACGCCACCAAGCAGCCCGGCTTCGACTACGAGCTGACCGCCTACGGCGCCTACCTGCACAGCCTGGGGGCCAGGTTCGGCATCTACGAGACCTCCGGCACCCACACCTGCTCGACCGTCGCCCCGACCTCGCCCAACCTCGCCAACGGCAGCGAGTACCACGAGCAGGCCGACGCCGACTCCTTCGTCAGCTGGGGCGTCGACACGCTCAAGTACGACAACTGCGGTACCGCGGAGCCCGTCCAGACCCTCGACACCCGGATGTCGAACGCGCTGAACACCGCCGTCACCAACGCCGTCAACGGTGGCACTCCGACGCCGAACGTCACCTTCAACATCTCCGCCCCGGCCGGACTGACCAACGGCCCGGGCAAGTTCGCCGCGATGAACTGGGTGCGTCCGCTCGGCCAGCTGTGGCGGGTCGGCCCGGACATCTTCAACGACCGGGACAACGGCGCCACCGATCCGTGGAACCAGCCGCTGGGCGTCCAGTCCTCGTACAACTTCGGCGCCTACCAGAGCTTCGACTCCACCCTGGAGCTCAGCCGCTACCAGGGTCCGGGCAACTGGAACGACGCCGACATGCTGCTGATCGGCGACAACGGCATGACCACCGCCGAGGAGCGCAGCCAGATGTCGCTGTTCTCGGCGCTGGCCGCGCCGCTGGTGATCTCCACCGACGCCCGCAAGTTCGAACCCGCCTACATCGCCGCGCACCCGGCCGAGGCGGACCACCTCAACGCCTCCGTCGCGATCCTCGGCAACAGCGAGGTCATCGCCGTCGACCAGGACCCGCTCGGCGCCGGCGGCCACCGGGTCTCGGGCGGTGGCGCCAACGCCGACGGCACGCCCGCGGCGAGCAGCGGCATCGACGTGGTGGTCAAGCCGCTCGCGGACGGCAGTCGGGCGGTGGTGGTGCTCAACAAGGGCGCCACCACGGCGAACTACACGCTCGACCTGAACGCCGTCGGCTTCGACCCGGCGGCCGGCGGCTACACCGTCCGTGACCTGTGGGCGCACAGCACCGCCAGCTCGGCCGGCACCGTCCCGCTGACCGTCGGCCCGCACGACAGCGCGATGCTCAGGATCACCCCGCCGAGCGGCGGCGGCTTCACCCCGCGCGGCCAGATCACCGTCTCGCGCAACAGCTGGGGCAAGGCCTCGCTCTGCCTGGACAACTACCAGTCCCGGACGGCCGACACCGCCGTCGACGTCTACCCCTGCTCCGGCGCCTCCAACCAGCAGTGGCAGCGGAACGCCGACGGTTCGATCCGGCTCCTCCAGGCCGGCACCGCCAACCTCTGCCTGACCGCGCGGAGTTCCGCCTCGACCGGCGTGATCAACGGCCGGACCGGCCAGTGGGTGGGGGTCGCCCCCTGCGGCTCGGCGCCCGGCTACCAGACCTGGACGTACAACCGGGACGGCAACCTGAAGCTCGCCGGCACCAACCAGTGCCTCGACGTCTACACCGGGACGACGACGACCGGCGGGACCCCGGTCGACCTCTACGGCTGCGGTGCCGCGCCGGACGGGATCCAGACCAACCAGACCTGGGCCGCTCCCTACAGCGCGCCGCCGGGGGCCTGAGGGCCGGGCGGGGCCTGAACCCGCCCGGGGCGGCGGCCCCGGGCGGGTCGGCCTGTCCTCGCGACCGTCCGATCCGGGCGGTCGCGGTCGCGGTCGCGGTCGCGGTCGCGGCGGACGGGCGTCTGCGCGTTCTTGCGCAATATTGAGCGCTAGGGCTATAAACGAGTCACCTTCAATCATTCGTGCGCTGTGAACGCTGCGTCGGCGCGCGAACCCCTTCGCCCCCCTTCCGAACCCTTCGAACCCTTCGTGCTTCTTCGAGTCCCTGCAGGAGGACACCGTGACCCACGTCGCCGACGAGATCGCCAGCCAGCCGCAGTGCTGGCGCCGCGCGCTGGAACTGACTCCGTCCGGACTGCCCGAGCCCGGTGAGCGGGTGGCCGTGGTGGGGTGCGGAACGTCGCTGTACATCGCCCAGGCCTACGCCGCGCTGCGCGAGGGCGCGGGTCTGGGGGAGACCGACGCCTTCGCCGCCTCCGAGTTCCCCGCCGACCGCGCCTACGACCGGATCCTGGCCATCAGCCGCTCCGGCACCACGACCGAGGTGCTCGCCGCGCTCGCCCGGGCCGCCGGCACCCCGACGACGGCCCTCACCGGCGTCCCGGCCACTCCGATCAGCGCCGTCGCCGGCGCGGTGATCGACCTGGGGTTCGCCGACGAGACGTCCGTCGTGCAGACCAGGTTCGCCACCACGGCCCTGGTCCTGCTGCGGGCCCACCTCGGGGCCGTCCCGGCCGATCTGCCCGAACAGGCCGAGCGCGCCCTGCTCGCCCCACTGCCCGAAGAGGCCGCCGGAGCACGCCAGTTCACCTTCCTCGGCACCGGCTGGACGGTCGGCCTCGCCAACGAGGCCGCGCTCAAGCTCCGTGAGGCCTCCGGCTCCTGGACCGAGTCCTACCCGGCCATGGAGTACCGGCACGGCCCGATCAGCGTCAGCGGCCCCGACAGCGTCGTGTGGTTCTTCGGCGAGCCGCCGACGGGCCTGCTGGACCAGGTCCTCGCGACCGGAGCCGCCGCCTCGGTCTCGCCGCTGGACCCGCTGGCCGACCTGGTCCGCGCCCAGCGCCTCGCGGTGGAACTCGCCACCGCCCGCGGCCTGGACCCCGACCGGCCGCGCAACCTGACCCGCTCGATCATCCTGACCACCTCATGACCGGGCGACGAGGCGGTACGAACGGTGGTGTGACATGACGGTCATCGCGCTCGACGTCGGCGGCACCCAGATCAAGGCGGGCGTGCTGGCCGAGGACGGCTCCCTGATCCACGGCGAGCGTCGGTTCACCCGAGCCGAGTGCGGTCCGGACGCGGTCCTGGACACCGTCCTGGCCTGCGCCGTCGATCTCGCCCGGGAGTTCGCGCCGACGGCGGCGGGCATCGCGGTACCCGGCATCGTCGACGAGGCGGCAGGAACGTCCGTGTTCTCCGCCAACCTCGGCTGGCGACGGGTCCCCGTGCGCGAGTGGCTGGAGGAGGCGCTGGAAATCCCGGTCGCCTTCGGCCACGACGTCCGGGCCGGCGGGCTGGCCGAAGCCCGGCTCGGAGCGGGCCGGGGCTGTCGCTCCTTCCTGTTCGTCCCGGTCGGCACCGGCATCGCCTCGGCGATCATGATCGACGGAAAGGCCCTGACCGGCCGGGGCGGCGCCGGAGAGCTCGGTCACCTCCCGGTGCGACCCGGAGGGGAGCCCTGCCCCTGCGGTGGCCGCGGCTGCCTGGAGACCGTCGCGTCGGCCTCGGCCATCGCCCGCCGCTACGGCGCCGCCACCGGGGTCGCCGGGGGCAGCGCCGAGGACGTCCGGCAGCGCGCCGAATCCGGTGACGCGGTCGCGGCCGCGGTGTGGCGCGAGGCCGTCGACGCCCTCGCCGACGGCCTGAGCGCCGCCACCGCCCTCCTCGACCCCGAGCGGATCGTCATCGGCGGCGGCCTGGCCAGGGCCGGAGCCCCGTACTTCGACCCGCTGCGGGCCGCCCTGGCCGAACGATCGACCTTCCGGACGGCGCCTCCGGTCGTCCCGGCGGAGCTCGGGCACCAGGCCGGATGCCTGGGAGCCGCCCTGCTCGCCCAGGACCTCGCCAGGGGGCTGGACCGGGGCCTCGCCGGGAGCCCCGACCGGGCCGGGAAGCCCGCGACGCGGGCCCGGCGGCTCCACCTGCTACCGCGTCAGACCGGTGGCGAGGTCGACGAATGATCCTCACCGTCACGCTCAACGCCGCGCTCGACGTCACCTACCGGCTCCCCCGGCTCCGCCCCCACGCGAGCAACCGCGTGCGCGAGACGGACGCGCGGGCCGGCGGCAAGGGCGTCAACGTCTCCCGGGTCCTGCACGCCCTCGGCCACGACACCGTCGTCACCGGCCTGTCCGGCGGAACGACCGGCGAGACGGTGCGCGCGGAACTCGCCGCGGCCGGGATCGCCGAGCGGCTGCTCCCGATCGCGGGCGAGACCCGCCGGACGGTGGCCGTGGTGGACGAGGAGCAGGGCGACACCACCGTCCTGCTGGAACCCGGGCCCGTCGTCACCGCGGCCGAGTGGGCGCGGTTCCTCGACCGGTACGACGACCTGCTCGCCCGCGCCGGGGCCGTGGTGCTCTCCGGCAGCCTCCCCGGTGGTCTGCCCGTCGACGCCTACGCCGTCCTGATCCGTCTGGCCCGGGCCCGTCTCGTGCCCGCCGTCCTCGACGCCGACGGCGAGGCCCTGCGCGCCGGCCTCGCCGAGGCGCCCGCCGTCGTCAAGCCCAACGCCCACGAGCTCGCCGCGGCCAGCGGCACCGACGATCCCCGTGCCGGTGCCGAGGCGCTGCGCGCGGCGGGTGCCCGGGCCGTGGTCGCCTCCCTCGGTCCGGCCGGACTCATCGCCTGCACGCCGCAGGGCAGTTGGGCCGCCCGGCCGCCCGAGGCGATCGCCGGCAACCCCACCGGCGCGGGTGACGCGGCGGTCGCCGCCCTCGCCCTGGGGCTGGTCGCCGGAACGCCCTGGCCCGAGCGCCTCATCCGGGCGGTGGCGCTGTCCGCCGCCGCCGTCGCCGCGCCCCTGGCCGGCGACTTCGACCCCGCCGTCCACCGCCGGCTGCTCGGCCGCGTGGCCGCCGAGCGACTCCCCGCACGCACTGGAGAGACCCCATGCCCCTGACCGGTACCGGCCGGATCGTCACCGCCGCCAGCAAGGACGGGCGCGGCGTCGGCGCGTTCAACGTCATCCAGCTCGAACACGCCCAGGCCATCGTCGCGGGCGCCGAGGCCGCCGGGGCGCCGGTGGTCCTCCAGCTCAGCGAGAACGCCGTGCGCTACCACGGCGGACTCGGCGCGATCGGGGCGGCGGTCCTCGCCGTCGCGGAATCCGCCCGGGTGCCGGTCGCCGTCCACCTCGACCACGCCACCTCCGCCGAGCTGGTCCACCAGGCCGTCGAACTGGGCTTCCCCTCGGTCATGTTCGACGCCTCCGTGCTGCCCTACGGGGAGAACGTGCGGACCACCGCCGAGGTGGTCGCCCACTGCCACGACGCCGGGGTGTGGGTGGAGGCCGAACTCGGCGAAGTCGGCGGCAAGGACGGCGTGCACGCCCCCGGCGCGCGCACCGACCCGGCCGAGGCCGCCGCCTTCACCGCCGCGACCGGTGTGGACGCCCTGGCCGTCGCCGTCGGCACCTCGCACGCCATGCTCACCCGCGACGCGGCGCTCGACTTCGAGCTGATCGGCGCCCTGCGGGCCGCCGTGCCGGTGCCCCTGGTCCTGCACGGCTCCTCCGGCGTCGCCGACGCGGACCTCACCGCCGCCGTGGAACACGGCGTGACCAAGGTCAACATCGCCACCCACCTCAACCGGGTCCTCACCATCGCGGTGCGCGAGGCGCTCACCGGCGACCCGCACCTCGTCGACACCCGCCGCTACCTCGGAGCCGGACGCTCGGCCGTGGCCGCCGAGGTCACCCGGCTGCTCGACGTGCTCAGGGCGCCCCGCCGGGGCGGATCCGTGCACACGTTCTGAGACGCCGTGACCGGCAGCCGGTGCGCCCGGACACTCCCGAGGACCCGTCTCAGGCGCGCAGGACTTCGACGCCCTGGCTGCCGAGCTGCTCGACCAGCTCGTCCGGGGCGGCCTTGTCGGTGACCAGGACCGCGATCTCGCCGGTGGCGCACACCTGGGCGAAGGCCCGGTGGCCGAGCTTGGTGGAGTCGGCGACCACGATCACCTTCTCCGCCCGCTCGGCCATCGCCCGGTTGGCGCTGGCCTCGCCCTCGTCGTGGGCGGTGGCGCCGTACTTCGGGTCGAACGCGTTCACCCCGAGGATCGCGTAGTCCAGTGAGAGCCCCTGGAGCAGCGTGGTGGCCAGCGGCCCGGTCAGTTCGTAGGAACTGGGCCGGGCCACGCCGCCGGTGACCACGGTCTTCACGTAGGGCCGGACGGCCAGCTCGTGGGCGATGTTGATGGCGTTGGTGACCACGGTCAGCGCGGTCCCGTGCGGGTGCTCGGCGAGGTCGGCCCGGGTGGCGAGCTCGCGGGCGACCTCCGAGGTCGTCGTGCCGCCGTTCAGGCCGACCACGGCCCCGGGCCGGACCAGCCCGGCGGCGGCGCGGGCGATCCGGTGCTTCTCGTCCGCCTGGCGCGCGGTCTTGTAGCGCAGCGGAAGATCGTACGCAACTCCGCTCAGCACCGCGCCGCCCCGGGTGCGCGTGAGCAGCTGCTGGCGGGCCAGCTCCTCCATGTCGCGGCGGACGGTGGCCAGGGACACGCCCAGCAGCTCGGCGGCCTCCGCGACCTCGATCCGGCCCTGCTCGCCCAGGATCTCCAGCAGCCGCGTCCACCGCTCGTGCGTGCCCATCGCCATTCCTCCGTATCGTGCCGAGGGCGAGCGTATCGCGGTCGGGCATCGGTGATCACGCCCGGATCCGGCGATCGCGCCCGGACCGGCTGCGCGCTCGGGATCGGATCGGTGCCTTTCGAGCATCGGCGGTCACGGACGGCCGCCGGTGGACAGCCGTCAGGCCTGCGCGGGGGGTTCGCCCTCGCCGGGTGGGGTCGGATCGTCGAGGGCTGCCAGCAGTGTGTCGCGGAGCCGGGCGATGTCGGCGGCCATGTCGATCGAGGGATCGAGGAGCCACTGGAGTTGCAGGCCGTCCGTGGCGGCGAGCAGGACGCGGGCCGCCCAGTCGGCACGGGCCCGCTGTCCGGCCGGCGCGGGTTCGGTCCCGGATCGGTCCGCCGTGAGCGCCTCGGACAGCCGCTGCCGCAGGATCCGGTAACGCTCGGTGAAGTACTCGTGCGCCGGGTGCTCGGGCTCGGCCGCGGCCGCCGACAGGTCCACGAAGAGCTTGACCAGGCCCGGTGTACCGGCGTTGTCCGTCAGCATCTCCGGGCGCCACAGCGCCTCCCGCTCGCCGTAGCGTTCGGCGGCGGCGGCGTCCCGGGCTTCGAGGACGGCGGTGAGCAGGGCCTCGCGGCTGCCGAAGTGGTGCAGCACGCCCGCGTCCGTCAGGCCCGCCCGCTCGGCGATGTCCTTCACCGACACGCCTCGGGTGCCGGCGTCCGCGTAGGCCGCCAGCGCGGCATCGAGGATCAGCTGTCGTTTCGCCGCGCTCTTCGCGTAGGGGCCGCGCCGGCCGCGTGTCGTCACCCGCTCACTCTAGCCGGGCCCTGATCGACTCCGCGAAAACCTTGCCTCGCTAAGTTTTGGGTCGTACGGTGGCAGGACCGGGCGGTGCCCACCGGGTCGGCCGGGGCCGACCTGGGCCGACCCGGGCGCGGCGTCCTCGCACGTTGGCGCCGGCCGACTCCTCGCGCAGAGCCTCGGCGGTGTGGTCGGCGCCCTGCGCATCGGGCCGATCCGCCGGGTGCGCTGACCGACTCCGACTCCCGGCTGTCGACTCTCGTCGGCTCTCCGCGGCCCGATGCCCGATGCCCGATGTCCGGCGCCCGACTTCCGGCGCGCGACTCCCGACCGCTGACTCCCGTCCTTCCCGAAAGGCCCGCTCGTGTTCGCCAACGCCGTAGGCATGCCCTTCCCGGACGAGTTCCTCTTCGGGGCCTCCACCTCCGCCCACCAGACCGAGGGCGGCAACACCAACAGCGACTGGTGGCAGCTGGAACACCGCGACGGTTCGGCCGCCGAGCCCAGCGGTGACGCCGCCGACAGCTACCACCGCTGGCCCGTCGACATGGACCTGCTCGCCGAACTCGGTTTCACCGACTACCGGTTCAGCATCGAGTGGGCGCGCATCGAGCCCGCGCCGGGCCACTTCTCCCGTGCCGCCCTCGCCCACTACCGCCGGATGGTCGAGGGGGCGCTGGACCGGGGGCTGCGCCCGATGATCACCCTGCACCACTTCACCGTGCCGCGCTGGTTCGCCGAACGCGGCGGCTGGCTGGCCCCGGACGCCGCCGAGCGCTTCGCCCGCTACGTGGCCGCGACCGCGCCGGTCATCGGGGAGGGCGTGCGGCACGTGTGCACCATCAACGAACCCAACATCCTCGCCGCCCTCGGAGCGCCTGCCGCCCTCGGAGCGCCCACCGGCACCGGTGGTGAACATCCGCCGCCCGGGCTGCCGTTGCCCGATCCAGACCTGGCCGCCGCGCTCATCGAGGCCCATCGGGCCGCCGTCCTCGCGGTGAAGGCGATCTCACCGGAGATCCAGGTCGGCTGGTCGGTGGCCAACCAGGTCTACCAGGCCGTCCCGGGGGCGGAGGCCGTCGCGGCCGCCTACCGCCGGCCGCGCGAGGACGTCTTCCTGGAGGCGGCCCGGGCCGACGACTGGATCGGCGTCCAGGCCTGCACCCGTACCCGCATCGGCCACCACGGCCCGCTCCCCGTACCCGAGGGCGCCGAACGCACCCTCACCGGTTGGGAGTTCTACCCGGGAGCCCTGGGCGAGGCCCTGCGTCACACCGCCGACGTGGTCGGCGAGGTCCCGATCATCGTCACCGAGAACGGCATCGCCACCCGCGACGACGAGCGCCGCGTCGCCTACACCCGCCACGCGCTGGAGGACCTGGCGCAGGCGCTCGCCGACGGCCTCGACGTCCGTGGCTACCTGCACTGGAGCGCCCTCGACACCTACGAATGGGGCTCCTACCGCCCCACCTTCGGCCTGATCGCCGTCGACCCCACGAGCTTCCTCCGCGTCCCCAAGCCCTCCGCCCGCTGGCTCGGCCGCATCGCGCGCCGCGGCGTCCTGCCGTGGTCCGCCCCTTGAGCGGAGCCGTCCCGGACGGGCGTCCGGGAGCCCACGACACACCTGCCCCGGCTACCGCTCCCCTCCGATCGGCGGAGCGATGATCCCGGAACCATCCCAGCGGCCCCACGTCAGATGAGGAGAGGCCCGATGCCCGACGAATCCGCGGTCCAGGCCGGAGCCCCGCTCCTGCCGTCGCCCTCCCTGCCACCGCCCTTCCTGCCACCGCCCGCGCCTTCGGTCGCCGCGAACGGTGCCCGCCGGTACGACGGCGTCACCTACGCCAGGACCCTCGGCTACCGCCCCCGCCTGCTCGACCTCCACCTGCCCGCCACCGGGGGGCCGTGGCCCGTCGTGGTCTGGATCCACGGCGGCGGCTGGGCCGACGGCGACCGCCGCTACCCACCGCCCACCCTGCCCGCCGAACTCCTCTTCGGCTCCCTCACCGGCGCCGGCCTCGCCGTGGCCACCATCGACTACCGGCACAGCCTCGAAGCCGCCTTCCCCGCGCAGCTCCACGACGTCCGCGCCGCGATCCGCTACCTGCGGCACTTCGCCGACGAGCTCGGCCTCGACCCGGCGCGCCTCGCCCTGTGGGGAGAGTCGGCCGGCGCCCACCTCGCCGCCCTCGCCGCCCTCGCCCCGCCCGTCACCCCGGACGGCCTCGACCTCGACGGCGAGGAGGGAGTCACCGCCACCGACAGCGGCGCCGTCCGCGCCGTCGTCGACTGGTACGGCCCCGCCGAGCTCGTGTCGGCTGCCGCCGCCTTCCCCGCCGCCCTGGCCCTGCCTCCGGTGGGCAACCCGATGACCGCCCTGATCGGCGCGGAACCCGACGAACGGCCCGACCTGGTCCGCGCCGCCAGCCCCGCCAGCTACGCGGACCACGCCGGCCCGCCCTTCCTGATCATCCACGGCACCGCGGACCAGGTCGTCCCGTACCGGCAGAGCGAACTCCTCGCCGACCGGCTCCGGCCCCACACCGGCGTCGAACTGGTCACCGTTCCCGGTGCGGACCACATCTTCGTCGGCGCCGACATCGAACCGCTGGTCGCCCGCAGCGTCGCGTTCCTCGTCGACCGCCTGGCGAGTCGAGGCCCGTTGGAAGGCAGCCCGCCGCGCGGCACCGCCGGCCCGTCAGCGTGGGGGGACCGGTGAGGTCGGGATCGCCCCGGTCATGATGAGCAGGGGGACGAGGACGAAGACCGTGCCGACGAGGCACCCCAGGATCGGCGTCTTCCAGTTCACCACCCCGTCGAACACCCGGACCAGGTCCGGACGGTCCGGCGGGTAGCAGAGCAGCACCTCGCTGCCCGGCGAGCAGCGCCGGGCGAGGAACACCCGCGCCTCGCGCCCGTTCCCGCCCTCCGGGTCGGGGAACCGGACGGTGCCCCGCCAGGCGGACCGGCCCCGGCCCGCGGGCTCCCGGGAGCAGCTGAGCACCCGGCCGAGGACCCTCGTCCCGCCGCGGGCACGCACGTGCCGGACGGTGCTGCGGGCCGCGACGACCAGCACGCCGAGGCCCGCGACCATCAGCAGCCACAGTCCGCCGTTCCCGGTCATCGCCGTCCCCGACCCTTCATCTGGTCACCCGCTCATCCGCTCATCCGCTGATGCACTCGTCCGCTCATGCGCTCGTGGGCTCGTGCGCTCAGGCATGCGCGGCCGCGTCATGGTACGGCAGGCGCCCGGGGTGACCGCGGCCGCCCACCGCCCACCGCCCACCGCCCACCGCCCACCGCCCACCGTCCGCCGCCTGCGGGTTCGCTGCGGGCTCGACGCTCGGGCCCGCAGCGGGTTCACTGCGGGCTCGCAGGGGCTCAGGCGGTGCCGAGCGGGTTGAGCAGGGTGAAGCGCCAGCCGCCGTCGGCGTCCCGGCGGGCGATGTTGGCGGTGGTGCCGGTCGGGGCGAGCCGTTTGCCGTCGGGACCGTCGACCTCCAGGGTCCAGGCGGTGACCAGCAGGGCGGTGTCCGCGCCGACCAGTGCGTGCCGCGAGACGTTCGTCAGCCTGCCGCGGGCGGCGACGGTTCCGCCGATCTCCGCGCGCAGCGCCGCCGTGCCGGTGATGTGCTCGCCGGTGACCGTACGCATGCCCGCGCCGGGGGCGAACAGGGCCAGTACGCCGTCGACGTCCCCGGCGTTCAGGGCGTCCTGGAACCGGACCGGCAGCTGGGCGGGATCGGTGACCACAGGAGACATGTGAGGGGTCCTCATTTCACGAGACGGTGGGTGACGGGCCTTCCGGTGCGGTGCCCGGTGCGGGCCGCACCGTGCGGCCGTGACTCCACGATGGCCCGGCGGCCGTCCTCCGGACGAGGTAGGGTCCGGACCCGACATGGTCGAAAATGGACAGCGGGATGTCGTCGACATCTCCTACGACAACCCCGACCGGCCCCACGCCGGGATCGAGGTGCTGACCTTCAGTGCGCTGAAGCGGCGCCTGAAGAGCTCGGTCGCCCGCCGGCCGAGCCGCCTGGACTTCCACCAGCTCATGCTGGTGCGCGGCGGCGAGGGCACCGCGATGGTCGATTTCGTCGCGCACCCGTGCGCGCGCGGCACGCTGCTGCACCTGCGGCCGGGCCAGGTGCAGCGGGTGCCGACCGGCGCGAACGGCCACCCCGCCGAGCTCGACGCCGTCCTGCTCCTGTTCACCGGGCACTTCCCTCCGCCCCTGCCCGTCACCCGTGACGTGCTCGACGCCTTCGGCCCCGTCGTACGGCGACTGCCACCCGAGGAGTTCGACACCTTCGACCGCGCGCTGACGGACCTGGAGACGGAGTACCGGGCACTGTGCGACGGACGGGGCACCGGGCCGGCCCCGCCGCCCGTCGACGAGGAGCTCACCACGGCACTGCTGCGCCAGCTCCTCGGTGCACTGCTGATCCGCCTGGCGCGCCTCCCGGACCCGGCCGGCCACCCCGGCCGGGCCACGCCCGGCTCCGCGCTCCACCTCGCCTTCCGGCGGGAGCTGGAGCGCTCCTTCGCGGTGACCCGTTCCGTCGAGGACTACGCCGCGCTGCTCGGCTACTCCCCGCGAACCCTCACCCGTGCCTGTCTGGCCGCCACCGGTCGCAGCGCCAAGCAACTCGCCGACGCCCGGGTCGCCCTGCAGGCGCAGCGGCTGCTCGCCCACACCGACCTGCCGGTGGCTGCGATCGGCCGCGCGCTCGGCTTCACCGAGGCCACCAACTTCGGCAAGTTCTTCACCCGCGAGACCGGCCGAACCCCGGGCGACTTCCGTCGGGCCGAGCGCTCGACCTGGTGACGGCGTCCTTCGCGCGTCCTCCCCGGTCGAGCACCCCGACCCCGAGCCGCCCGGAGACCCTCGCGGACCGACCTGCTCGACCGGAGCGCGCTGCGGGCCTCGGTGGCTCGCCTTCCTTTCCCCGGAGCGTGCCGCCGGGGCCCGTGCCACCAGCGGGGCGGGCCCCCGGCGCCCCCTGGCCGTCCCGGCGACGACGCACCGGGGATCCGGCACACCGAGCTGGAGGGGCCGATGCCCGCCGTCACGGAGCAGTCCCCGATGCCGCTGTCGCGTGCCCTGCGCGGCAGCGCCGCCTCCCTGGCCGGCCCCGAGGTCTACCAGGGCGAGCCCGACTCCGGCATCGCCGTCGTGCAGCGCGAACTGTTCGCCGCCACCGGCATGCACTCGGCGGCGATCGCTCCCATCCGCGGCGCCCGTGAGGTCCTCGGCGCCCTCACCCTGGGGCGGGGCGACCACCGGGTGCGTTTCGCGACCCGGGACCTCTCGCTGCTGGAGGACATCACGCGCCGCGCCGGACTGGCGATCTCCAACTCGCGGCTGTACCAGCGCCAGCGCCGGGTCGCCGAGACCATGCAGCACCACCTGCTGCCCCGCCTGCCCACCGTGCCCGGGGTCGAACTGCACGCCGACTACCTGTCCGCACCGGACGCCTCCCAGGTCGGGGGCGACTGGTACGACGCCTTCACCCTGTCCGACGGCGCCACCGCCCTGGTCATCGGGGATGTCGTCGGAATCCCGCGCCGACGGCATCGACCCCGGGCTCGCCCGGCTCCGCCGCCACGCCGCGGCTCTCGCGCACCACGGCCTCGAAGGCCTCTGCGACCGACTCCTCGAACGCGTCCGCCCCCCGGACAACGACGACGACGTCGCCCTCCTCGCCCTGCGCGTGCCCCGCCTCGACCGCGGCCGCGGCTGACCTGCGAGGACCCGTCCGCGGCGGGCCTTCGTCAGTGTTCGTGGGTGTCGGCGTGGGTGTCGGTGTGGGCGTCGGTTTCGGTGTCGCTTTCGGTGTTCTTGCCGGTGGTCTCGTCGCGTCGGGCCTCGTCGGTGGGTTGTTCCTCGTCCGCGAACGACACGTCGACGCGTTGTTCGGGGCGGCGCTCCTCCTGCCGGGCGACGGAGGAGAGGACGGCCTCGTCGGCGTCCGTGAGCGGTGGCTGCAGCAGGCTGCGCGGCCACAGCCGGCGGGCGAGCACGACGTTGGTCTCGGCCGCGTACACGGTGATCTGCGCGGCCAGGTAGAGCCAGAAGAGCAGGCCGATCACGGTCGCGAAGAAGCCGTAGACCTGGCTCGCGTGCCGCAGCTCGTGGGCGACCAGGACCGAGCCGACGGCCTGGAGAGCGGTGAACAACGGCCCGGCGATCGCACAGCCGGGCCACAGCGCCCGGGTGGGGATCTCACGCGGGGTGAGCACCTGGAAGCAGGCCAGGCACAGGGCGGTGTTCAGCAAGGCCGAGACGATCAGCCCCCCGACCCGGGCGGGCACCCCGCCGAGCGTGCTGCCGACCAGCGAGGCGGCGGCCGTGCCCAGCACCAGTCCGGTGCCCAGGACGGCGAACAGCAGCAGGCTGCGCGCCAGCCGCGGCCAGTAGCCGGGCCGCTTCACCCCGGGGACGTTCCACACCTCGGCCATCGCGTGCTGGAGCACCTGAGCGATGCCGAGCGCGCCGTACAACATCCCCAGTGCGCCGATGACCAGGGCCAGGCCGCTGCCCTGCAGGGAGTGGACGTTCTGCCGCAGTTGGTCGCCGATGATCGGGAAGTCGGCGAGCGCGGAGTCCACCACCGAGCGCTGCGCGCCGGGGTGGCCGTGCAGGACGAAGCCGAGGACGGTGCTCAGCAGGAGCAGGAGCGGGATCAGCGCGACGAAACCGTAGTAGGTGATCAGGGCGGACAGCAGGCCGCCGCGGTCGTCCCCGTACTTGCGCACCACACCGACCACCACGCCGGTGGCCCGGTGACGCTGCTGGAAGCGGTCCACGGCCCGCAGGGCCCGTTCGATCGGATTCACGCGCAGCGTCTGCCCCGGTAGTGGCGGTCGACACCCCTCGGGCCGGGGCCGGCCGAACGGGGCCGGGCGGCCGCGAGCTGCCCCGCCCCGGGCGCCGGGCGGGCGTTACGTGGTGGGCCGCTCGGCCACGCAGAGGATGTTCCCTTCGGAGTCCTTGAACCAGGCCGCACGCAGACCGTCGCTGCCCTCGGCGATGCCGTTGACGGTCTTCAGGCCCGGGAAGTCGTACTCCTCGAACGTGATGCCGCGGGCGCGCAGCGCCGACATCTCGCCGTCGAGGTCGGCGACTTTGAAGCTGGCCAGGGTGTGTGCGGCCTGGCCGGCGCTCGGTGTCTCGTACATCCCGAAACGGGTGCCTCCGCTCTCGAAGGTGAGGTCCTCAGGGCTCTCCTCGACGAGCTTCACGCCCAGGGTGTCGGTGTAGAAGGCCTTGGCCCGCGCAAGATCGGCGACGGGGATCATGGCCAGCACAGGTGCGTCTCCCAGCATGGTGATTCGCCTCCTCCTGCTTCCAGGCTAGGTACCTCGCGGCGGGTGTGCCCACGGGTGGGACCGGCCGACTTCGCGGTGTGCCGGGTGGGTGGCGGGGTGTGACGCGGGCTGTCACCGGTCGTGCGTCGGGACAGCCGTCCGGCCGGGCGTCGGGTCGGCCGTCCGGCCGTGTGTCGGGTGGTGGGTCGGGTCGGCCGTGCGGTCGTGCGGTATGCGCTCCAGGACGCCGGCGCCGAACAGTTCGTACAGCGGAAGGGTCTCCAGGTGGACGTACCCGATGTGGCAGTCGCAGACCGGCAAGGGGCAGGGGCGCGGGCGGAGCCGGCCTCGGTAGCTGCCGTCGTAGAGGTTGCCGAGGACGTCCCGGACGAAGTGGCAGCGGCGCACCGTGCCGTCGCCGTCCACCGACAGGACGGATTCGCCGGTGCGGCAGGGCAGCCCGGCGCTGGGGTGGGCGTGCCGGCTGTACCCGAAGTGCGGGTCGAGCGCGGACCAGCGGGCGGCCTCGGCGTCGGTGTAGCTGAGGCCCTCGGCGGCGTTGACCCACAGGTAGACGTGCTCGGAGAGTTCGGCGCGCAGGCGGCGGGCCTCGTCGAGGTGCTCGGGCTGACCGACCACGCCGACGCTGTACCGCACGCCGAGCGCGTCCAGTTCGCGGCACTTGGCGAGGAAACGGTCGCGGGTGACCTGGCCGGGGTGGTAGGTGACCCAGAGGGCGATGGTGTCGAGGTCGGCCTCGGCCAGCCAGCCGGTGCGGCAGCTGAGGTTGGTCTGGATCGCGACCCGGCGCACGTGCGGGAGGCGGCTCAGCTCGACCAGCGCGCGGCGGTACCAGGACCGGACCAGGCCCTCGCCCCAGGGGGTGAACAGCAGCGACAGCGTGTCACCGGTGTCCGCGCGGTCGGCCGCCCAGCCGGTGAAGCGGTCCAACGCGGCCCGGTCGGCGCGCAGTTGCTCGGGCGTGTCCCGGCGCTTGGCGAACGGGCAGTAGGGGCAGTCGTAGTCGCAGGAGGCGAGCGGGCCGCGGTAGAGCAGGGTGAGGTCCCGCGCACCGTCCTCGGCGACGGGTGCGGGGACGGGTGCGACGCCCGGTGCGGTGCCGGATGCGGGAACGGGTGTGACGCCCGGTGCGGTGTCGGGTGCGGCCGTCGGCATGCCGAGGAAGGTCATTTCGCCTCGTACGCCGCCATCAGGGCCCGGACCTCGGGCGAGAACAGCATCGGGCCGGCCGCGTCCGAGTGCGCCAGCCCCTCCGGGGAGAGCCGCAGCCGCTCCGGGTCGTCCGCCGCCAGCCAGCCGCGTTCGGCGAAGTCGGCGAGCTCGGCCGGGAAGTCCTCGGCGGGCGAACTGCCGAACCGGGCGCGGTAGTCGGCCAGCGGCATGCCCTCGGCCTGCAGCAGCGACTGCACCAGATGGCGCCGTCGCGGCTCCTCCCCGCCCATCCAGTGGCCCACCTCGGCGTGGTGGAAGTCCTCGGTGGCGACGTAGTCGTCGATGATGCCGCGCACCTCGGTGGCGTTCACCGCGTAGTCGAAGGAGTAGTGCAGCCGCGAGGTGTAGGAGCGGGCGCCGCAGCCAAGGCCGACCATGCCGTCGGTCTGGCAGGCGTACTCGCTCGCCCCGGCCTGCGGGGAGGCGGCGCGGCGGAACATCCGCATCGACACCTGCTGGTAGCCGTGGGCGAGCAGGTGGTCGCGGCCGGCGCGGTAGAGGGCGAGCCGGCGGGCGTCCCAGGCGGCGGGTCCCTCCTGCTCGCCGCGCCGGGCCAGGCCGGTCAGCGGGCGGACGTAGAGCGGGTAGAGGTACAGCTCCTCGGGCTGCCAGGCGAGGGCGGCGTCCAGCGAGCGGAGCCAACTCGCCTCCGTCTGGCCGTCGATGCCGTAGATGAGGTCGATGTTGAGCACCGGGAACCCGGCGGCGCGGATCCGGCCGAGGGCGGCCTCCACCTCGGCCCGCTTCTGCGGACGGACGGCGGAGCGGGCCTCGGCGTCGTCGAAGGACTGGACACCCAGGCTCAGCCGGGTGGTGCCCCGCGCGGCCAGCACCTCCAGCCGGTCGGCGGTCGCGGTGGCGGGCGAGGCTTCCACCGAGAGCGGTATCGCCCGCAGGTCGGCGCCCATCCGCCGCTCGGCGATGTCGCACAGGCGCTCCAGCTCACCGGCCGTCAGATAGGTCGGGGTGCCGCCGCCGAACGCGGCCAGCGCGAACCGGGCGCCCTCGTCCAGTGCCTCGCGGACGGCGCGGGCCTGGCGCTCCAGCGCGTCGAGGTAGGCCGTGGTCAGGCCCTCCGGGCTGCCGATCCGGGTGAACAGGTTGCAGAAGCCGCAGCGGACCTCGCAGAACGGGATGTGCAGGTAGAGCGAGAGCGCGTGCTGCGCCTCCCCGGCCCACAGCTCGCGCAGCGGCGGGCGCTCGGGCAGCGGGAGGTAGGCCGTCTTGTGCGGGTAGGCGTAGACGTACGACTGGTAGGGGGAGTCGGGGCGCGGGGGTGCGGTGGTCATGCGCGCTCCTCGGGGGTGGCGGTGGCGCCCGCCGTACGGGCGGGGAGGGTGAAGTGGGCGTACGGGACCGTCCACACGACCTCGTGGCCGATCCGGTGGCCGGTGTAGCCGTCCTCGCCGTAGGCGGTGCCGTGGTCGGAGCAGACGATCGCGAAGCAGGGGCGGCGGGCGCTCATCGCCGCGAACAGCCGGCCGATGTGGGCGTCCACGTACTCCAGGGCGGCGGCGTGGCTGGCCCGGGAGTCGCCGTGCTCGCGGGTGGCCCCGGGCAGGTGGAACCAGTTGGGCTGGTGCAGCGCGGAGACGTTGAGGAAGAGGAACAGCGGCTGGTCGGCGGGCTGTTCGGCGGCGACCCGCTCGGCGCGGGCGACCTGCTCCTCGAAGGACGTCGGGGAGGCCACACCCAGCTCGGGCGCCCAGTGGCTCTCCTGGAACAGGCCGGGCAGCACCGAACCGAGCGGGCCCTGCTTGTTGAAGAAGCCGACACCGCCGATGCACACCGTGCGGTAACCGGCTGCGGCCAGGGCGGTCGGCAGGTCGGGGGCGTCGAAGACCCAGGTGCGCGGGGCGGTGCTCTCGGAGCCGGCGAAGCGGGCCGCGAAGAGTCGCGGGTGCGGGCCGCCGGGGGAGGCCGGGGTGGGCAGGAAGCCGGCCAGGATCGCCTGGTGGGAGGCGTAGGTGAAGCTGCCGGGCGCGTGCCGGCGCTCCCAGCGGCCGCCGGGGAGGCAGCCGGCGAGGTGCGGGATCCGGCCCGCGGCGGCCAGCTCCTCGGCGACGTCGTAGCGCAGCGTGTCGAGGGTGACGAGCAGCAGGTCGTGGGTGCCCACGACCGCGTTCATGTCGGGTGCGGGTGCGGGTGCGGGTGCGGGTGCGGCGGCGAGTGAGGTGGTGGGTCCGGTGGCGACGGGTGCGGTGGCGGTGGCGGTCTGGTGGTTCATCGAGCGGGTTCCGTGATCTGGTGGTCCGTCGCCCGGAGCGGCGATCGGGAGGGTGAGGTGAGGGCGGCGAGCTGGGCGCCGTAGGTGTCCAGGCCCTCGGCGGGGCCGCCCGGCAGGCCGGTGAGCCGGGGGAGCAGGTCGCCGAAGGCGTTCACCTCGCCGACCAGGGCGCGCCGCCAGCCGGCGGTGGGCAGGACGTCGACGCCCACCATCGGCGAGCCGGGGAAGCAGGCCGCGGCGCGCTCGGCCGTCTCCAGCAGGGCCGGCCAGGCGGGTCCGGCGGCCTCCCGGGCCCCGTCGAGGCTGCCCCGGGCCCCGCCGAGGTGCAGGTTGGTCATCGGCTGGGTGCTGGTGCGCACCACGGCGTGGGTGGCCCGCCCCGCGACCACCACGACCCGCAGGTCCGCCGAGCGGCCGGACTGCGAGGCCTTCGGGATCCACTGCTCGACGTGCAGCCCGTCCGGCGCCAGGCGGTCGACGATGGCGGCGACCTCCCGCTCCGCGCGGTAGCGGCGTACCCGCAGCGAGTTGTGCAGCTCACCGTCGGCCGACTCGACCGAGGTGGTGGCCAGCAGTTGCCCACGGGGACCGAATTCCAGGGCCATCACCCCGGAGGCGGAGGAACCGTGCGCGGGCTTGACGAAGACCCGGCGCAGACCGGCCTCGGTGAGGCGCTCGCGCAACTGCTCCCAGCCGGTCACCTCGCCGCCGAGCGCCCTCGGCACCGGGACACCGGCCGCGGCGAGCAGAGCGTGCGCCCGGCGCTTGTCGAACATCACGGCGATCTCCTCCGGATCGCCGAGCAGGCGGACGCCCGGCCGGGCGGCCAGGCCGCGCAGCGCGGCCATCACGCCCGCGTACCAGGCGGCGGTGCCCTCGACCCTGGTCGGCGCGTAGCCGGGGCCGAGCGCCGGGCCGCGCAGCAGCCGGTCGACCTCGGGCTCCTCGCCGGGAGATTCGACGCGCAGCAGACCGCCCTCGGGCAGCCGGTACCGGCCGCGCAGCACGTCCAGCCAGGGCAGGACGGCCGGTTCGGGCAGCCCGGCGGCCCGGGCGGCGGCGGCGAACAGCGTCACCCGCCGGTGGCCCGGGTTGCCGAGGACGGTCAACTGCGGCGTCATCGTGGTGCCACCCGCCTACTCGGCGACCGAGACGTAGCGGTCGTCATCGTCGTCCTGGTCGGCGCCCTCGGCCTCGCTGAGGTCGATCTCGACGCCGGGCAGGGCCTGGCGCAGGCGCTGCTGCAGCTCCTCGCCGACGTAGTGGTGGTGCAGGTCGAGCGCGCGCAGGTGGGTGAGCGGCTGGCCCTCCAGCAGGGCGGCGACGCCCTCGTCGGAGAGCACGCCCATGGAGAGGCTGAGCGATTCCAGCCGGGCGACCACCGGCGCGTGTGCCACGGCGGCCGCGATGTCGTCCTGGAGCTCGCTGTTCTGCAGGCCGAGGTGGCGCAGCGCGGGCAGGCGGGTGCCGTCCAGGAAGGGGGCGAGGTCGTCCATCGTGGTGTCGCCGCCGTACTCGTCCACGCCGAGCCAGAGCTCCAGGCTCTCCAGCGCGGGCAGTTCGGAGCCGGCCACCGCGCGCACGACGGCGGACGGCAGGCCGCCGGACTCGAAGCTCAGGCTGGTCAGCCGGTCGTGCCGGACCGGCTCCAGCACGAGGTCCATGCCGCCGCGGACGGTCAGTGAGCGCAGCCCCGGGAAGGCCGTCAGCAGCGGGGTGACGTCGCCCATCTCCAGCCAGGAGATCTCGCACTCGTCGAAGGTCACCTCGCCGAGGAAGAGTGCCTCCAGGGCGGGCAGACGGTCCGCCTCGGCCGTGATGGCCTCGACCGCGGCGTCCACCGAGGAGTAGCCCTCCTGCCACCAGGCGCCGATCACCACGGCGCGGACCCCGGCCGGGTCGACGCTCCGGAGGAAGGACTGCCACAGCCGGCCGAAGTCCTCCTTGGAGCCGTACTCGAGGGAGAGCCGCCAGGCGACGGAGCCGGCGGCGGGCCGGGGCCGGGTGTCCTCGGCGTCGAACTCGTGGATCGGCAGCTCGTGGAAGCGTTCGATGTGGTGGCTGATGGTCATGTGGGGTCCTGGCGGTCGGGTCGGGTCGGTCGGGTCGGTCGGGTCGGGTCGGTCGGGTCGGGTCGGTCGGGTCGTTCGGTCGGTCGGACAGGGCCGGCAGGGGCGGTCCGTTGTGCCGCGCGGGCGCTGACGGCTACTCGGCCACGGCGACGTAGCGCCACCGGGCGTCGGGCGCGTTGCGCTCGGAGAGGTCGAGCTCCACCCCGGGCAGGGCCTCCCGGAGACGCTGGTGCATCGCGTCGCTGAGGAAGTTGTGGTGCAGGTCGAGCGCGCGCAGGTGGGTGAGCGGCTGGCCCTCCAGCAGCGCGGTGGCGCCCTGGTCCGTCAGCACGCCCATGGAGAGGCTGAGCGATTCCAGCCGGGCGACCACCGGCGCGTGTGCCACGTCGGCCGCGATGTCGTCCTGGAGCTCGCTGTTCTGCAGGCCGAGGTGGCGCAGCGCGGGCAGGCGGGTGCCGTCCAGGAAGGGGGCGAGGTCGTCCATCGTGGCGTCGCCGCCGTAGTTCTCGACCCCCAGCCAGAGCTCCAGCCGCTCCAGCGCGGGGAAGTCGCAGCCGGCCACCGAGCGCACCACCGAGCCCGGCAGTCCGCCCGCCTCGAAGCGCAGCGCCTTCAGCGCCTCGTGCCGCAGCGGCTCCAGCACCAGGCCCTCCTTACCGTCCCAGTCCCCCGAGGCGCCGCGCACCACCAGCTCGGCCAGCCGCGGGAACGCCGTCAGCAGCGGCGTGATGTCGCACTGCTGGATCCAGGAGATCTCGAACTGCTCGCCCGTGATGTCACCGACGAAAAGCGCGCGCAGGGCGGGCAGGCGCCCGGCGGCGGCGACGACCGCCTCCATGGGCTCCCGGAAGCTCTCCGGGTCATCCGACCACCACTGGCCGATCACGACGGCGGTGACCCGTTCGGTGTCGACCGCGTCCAGGAACCGCTGCCACGACTCGGTGAACGTCTCCTCCGCCTCGTAGTCGAGGTTGATCCGCCAGGCGACGGCGTCCGCCTCCGGCAGCCGGACGGCGCCGGCCCGGCCCTGCGCCGCGGCCTCCGCCGGGGCGTCGACGACGTCGAAGACGGGAAGACCGTGGAACTGCTCGATGTGCTCGTGGACGGTCATGCGCTGCTCCTCCGGGGTCTGAGCCGGACATCTGTCTACCAGCAGGGACTGACAGTCCGGCGGCCGGGTCGGCGACGGGACGGATTGTCAGACCCTTGCCCTATGTTCCGGTCATGGCTCCGGAGAGTGACCGCGGGAGGCGCCGCGGAGCCGTGGGTTCCGGTGTCCGCCGGGGTCCGGACGTACGGCGAGGGAGGACTGATGTACCGCCAGGGCGATGTGCTGATCGTGCCGGTCGAGGAGGACGCGGTGCCGCCGCGGGTGGCGGAGCTGGCCGTGCAGCCCCGGGACGCGCGGGGCCGGATGGTGCTGGCCCTCGGCGAGGTCACCGGGCACGCGCACGCCGTGGTCGGGCCGGGCGGGCTGCGCCGGGAGGCGGGGCCGTTCGGCGCGGGCTGGCTGCACCTGCCCGAGGGTGGCCGGGTGGTGCACGAGGAGCACGCGGCGATACCGCTGCCCAAGGGCTGGTACCGGGTGGTCCGTCAACGCGAGTACGTCCCCGGTGCGGTGCGGGTCGTCGCGGACTGACCTCCCCTGCCGGCGCCCGCCGCGGCGCGGGCAGGGCGCGGGCAGGGCCGCGGCAGACGGAACGAGAGCGGATGCGGCCGGGTGGGGCGCCCGGCCGGGAACGGAGCAGGCGATGGAGACGGTGACCCACGACGACCTGACGGACGCGCGCACGAGGGACACGGGGACGACGGACGCGGGGACGACGGCCGGGCCGGCCGAGGTGACGGCCCGCTGGCGCGCGGCCGCCGCGGCCACCGGGGCGGGGGACCGGGCGGCGGCCGAGCGCGCCGTCCGGGCCGCGTACCGCGCGGCCGGGCTGGCCGAGCCCGCGGCGGTCCGCTGGTTCGGCTCGCCGCTCGCCGCGGCCGAAGCGGCGCTGGAGCTGCGGGCCGCCGGGGCGGAGAGCGTGCGCGAGGCCGTGCGCACCCGGCCCTGGGAGGAGGCCCGGCGCCGGGCCGTCGACCTGGTAGGCCCGGCCGGGTGGGCGCGGCACTGGGCCCTGACCGGCGGTGAGCTCGGCCCGGTCACCACCCCGCTCGCCGACCGTGTGCGCAACGCCCTGCTCGACCGGCTGGCGCCCGAGGCCGACGGCGAGGCCGACACCGCCGTGGCCGCGGACGCCCGGGCCCGCCGCACCACCGTCCGGCTCGCGCTGCTGGACGCCGTCCGCGGCCAGCACGACGCCCCGTGGTTCGCCGCCTTCGAGGCCGCCGGGGCGAGTATCGACGCCGTCGGCCCGCTCGCCGAGCTGGCCGGGCAGGTGGGCTGGTGGTGGCCGTACCGGGAGGTGGCCCTGCTCAGCGAGCGCCCGACCGCGCTGCACCGCGACGAGGCGGGCCGGCTCGACCGCGCGGACGGCCCCGCCCTGGAGTACGCCGACGGCTTCGCCCTGCACGCCTGGCGCGGCATGCCCGTCCCGCCGGAGTTCCTGGCGGGCCTGGCCGGGGTGACGGCGGAGCGGATCCGCACCGAGGAGAACGCCGAGCTGCGCCGCGTCCTGCTGGAGCACTACGGCTACGAGCGCTACCTGGCCGACTCCGGCGCCGAGCCCGTCCACCGCGACGAGACGGGCGTGCTCTGGCGGATCGTGCTGCCCGACGACGAGCCGGTGGTGATGGTCGAGGTGGTGAACTCCACTCCCGAGCCGGACGGCACGTACCGCACCTACTGGCTGCGCGTGCCGCCGAGCACCCGCACCGCCCGGGCCGGGGTCGCCTGGACCTTCGGCATATCCGAGAGCGCCTACCGCCCGCAGCGCGAGACCTGACCGGGCCGGGGGCCCGGCTCCCGACGTCCGGAGCAGGTCACCGAGCCGCGCGGGTTGACCCTTACCCCACGTCAGGCCGCACGGTGGGGCGCACCGAAGGCACGGACGCACGGAAGCACGGACACGCGGGAGGGACTGATGAGCTGGTCGGTCGGACAGGTCTCCGGATTCGCCGGGGTCACCATTCGGACGCTGCACCACTACGACCGGTCGGGGCTGCTGTCGCCCAGCGAACGCAGCACGGCCGGCTACCGGCTCTACAACGGGGCGGACGTCGCCAGGCTGCAGCAGATCCTCTTCTACCGGGAACTCGGCTTCCCGCTCGACGAGATCGCCGGGATCCTGGCCGACCCGCAGGCCAACGCCCTGGACCACCTGCTGGCCCGGCGACAGGCCCTCACCGAGCAGGTCACCCGGCTGCAGAAGCTCGTCGACGTCGCCGAGCGGGCCATCGAGGTCCAGCGCACGGGGGTCGAACTCGGACCGGAGGAGCGCTTCGAGGTCTTCGGCGACGTCGTCTTCGACCTGAGTCATGCCGCCGACGCCCACCTCAAGTGGGGCGAGGGGGAGAGCCATCGGGGAGGCCCTGGCCCGCGCGGCCACCCACTCCAAGGAGGACTGGCGGCAGTTGATGGCGGAGGCCGCCGAGTGGCGCGGGCGGCTGCTGGCCGCCTTCGACGGCGGGCTGCCCGCCGACGACGCAGCGGTGCTCGACCTCGCCGAGGAGCACCGGCAGCACATCACCCGGTGGTTCACGCCCTGCCCGCCCGAGATGCACGGCCGGATCGCCGACGACTACGAGGCGGACGCCCGCGCGTTCGCCCTCGTCGTACCGGGAACCGAGCAGCGCCCCGGTCTGGCCGGCTACCTCCGCACGGTCATCGGCCGCAACGCCGAACGGCACGGCGCGGGCGACCGGGGGGCGATGCGATGAGGATCCCTTCTGGGCCGGCCGGCTCGCCCGGATCGGCGCTGCCACCGCGCCCACCCGGTTCGCCGACCTGACCGCGCGCGGGCTGGCGGCGGCCGTCCGGCAGGCCACCGGGGACCGTTCCCTGCGGGTGCGGGCGGAGGCGGCCGCCCGCGCGATGGCGGAGGAGGACGGCGCGGGGCTTGCCCGGTTCGGGGCGCGGCGGGACTCACGCCGTCCGGGCGGTCAGGACCGGTTGGAAGAACCCGGTGTCGGCGGGCGACCTCCAGTCGGGCGCGGTGAAACCCGCCTCCTCGGCGAAGGCGGTCACCTGCGCACGGGTGAGGGCCCAGTAGGTGGACCGATGGACGTCGACCCGCCACTGTCCGGCCTCGTCGGACAGCAGCTGGAACAGCTCCAGGTCGTACCGTTCGCCGTCCTCGTGCCACTGCCAGAGCTGGAAGACGACGGACCGCTGCCCGTCCCGCTCGGTGGTCTGGGGCGGAGTGGAGGTCGGCCGGGTGCGGCGCAGTTCGTCGTACGGGCGGGTGGTGAGCAGCAGCAGACCGCCCGGTCGCAGCACACGCCGCATCTCGCCGAGCGCGGCCAGCACGTCCTCGGCCGTGAGCAGGTGGGGCAGCGCGTTGTCGGCGCAGACGACGACGTCGAACCGGGCGTCGTGGAAGGGGAGTCGGCGAAAGTCGGCGGCCGCCGTGCGGAGCGGGAGGCCGCGCCGGGCGGCCTCGGTGGCGGCCCGGCCGACGGCCACCGGGCTGAGGTCGGTGCCGGTGACCCGGTGCCCGAGCGCGGCGAGTCCGATCGCCTGGGTACCGATGCCGCAGGAGCAGTCCAGCACCTCGGCGGCACGGCTGCCGAGGCGGTCAGCGAGACGGTCGCGGACCAGGGCGTCCAGCGCGGCGCCCTGGCGGGCGACGGAGGATTCCCAGTCGGGGTAGAGGAGGTGGTAGCCGGCCGCGAAGTCGTCGTAGAAGCGAGCGACGGGGGAGCTGCTCATGGCGCTATTCTCGCCGGGCGCGTCGGTGCGCCGAGCGGTTTCCGACGGTCCGGGCCGCCGCCCGGCCCGACCGGTTCGAGGAGGGGCGTCGGGTGGAGCACGCGCGGGACCGGCCGCCCCGCCCGGATGCGGCGCCGGTCGAGCTGCCCGAGGGTTCCTGGTGGGACTGGGACGTCTTCTCCTGGTGCCCCGGTGAGCTGCGCCTGGCCGCCGGCCATGACCTCTGCTACCGCCACGGCCTGGAGCTGGTCTTCGCCGACCCGCTCCACGTCCAGTGCCCGGCGTCCTTCCAGGACCCGGTCTTCCGCGCGGCCACGCCCGGGGAACGGCAGCGCGTCGAGCGGCAGTGCGGCGAGCCGCCGGGCGTGCTGGTGGCCTTCGAGGCGGACGGCGGCGGAGCGGAGCCGGTGACCGGGCTGATCGCCGCCGGGAGCCTGGAGGTGCGGCTCGGGCTGGTCCTGCGGTACGACGCGGGCACGGAATCCGGTGGCCGTACGGCGCCGCCGCCGGGATGATGCGGCCATGCGCACCTTCGAAGAGCTGATCGCCGAGGCCGAGACCGTGTCCGTGGACGGCTGGGACTTCTCCTGGCTGGAGGGCCGGGCCAGCGAGGAGCGCCCCTCCTGGGGCTACCAGCGGCTGCTGTCCGAGCGGCTGGGCACGGCCACGGCGGTGCTGGACGTCCAGACCGGCGGTGGCGAGGTGCTGGCCGGAGCCCTGCGGCTCGCCGAGCCGCGCGGCTGGCTCCCGCCCGTCGTGGCGGCCACAGAGTCCTGGCCGCCGAACGTCGCCCGTGCGACGCGGCTGCTGCACCCGCTCGGCGCGGTGGTCGTCGCGGACCAGGACGAGCCGCCGCTGCCGTTCGGCGACGAGGCCTTCGACCTGGTCAGCAGCCGGCACCCGGTGCGGGCCTGGTGGTCGGAGATCGCCCGGGTGCTGCGCCCCGGCGGCAGGTACTTCGCCCAGCACGTGGGACCGGCGTCCGTCTTCGAGCTGGTCGAGTACTTCCTCGGGCCGCAGCCGGAGGCCCGCGAGGGCCGCCGCCCCGAGGTGGAGAGCGCGGAGGCCCGGGACGCCGGACTGGAGGTGGTGGACCTGCGCTCCGAGCGGCTGCGCATGGAGTTCCACGACATCGGCGCGGTGGTGTACTTCCTGCGGAAGGTGATCTGGATGGTCCCGGGCTTCACGGTGGCCGCCCATCTCGACCGGCTGCGTGAACTGGACGCGCGGATCCGCGCCGAGGGACCGTTCGTCGCCCACTCGGCGCGGTTCCTGATCGAGGCGCGGAAGCCGTAGCGGTATCGGCGGCCGCCTCCCGCGGTGACGTGCCCGGTGCCGGAGCGGGTAGGTTGGCTGGCCGTCGGTGGCTCCGGGGTCGGAAGGTGATGGGTGATGGTCGCGCGGGCGGTGGTGGACTGTGCGCTGTACGAGGACGGGCGACGGTTGCCGGGCGACGTCGAGTTGTCACAGGTGCTGCGGCGGATAGGGGAGGCGCCGGGCCGGTTCGTCTGGATCGGTCTGTACGAGCCGTCCGCGGAGCAGTTCGCGCAGATCGCGGCGGCCTTCGAGCTGCACCCGCTGGCCGTGGAGGACGCGGTGGGCGCGCACCAGCGGCCGAAGCTGGAGCGGTACGGGGACACGCTGTTCCTGGTGCTGAAGACGATCACCTACGTCGAGCACGACAGGGTGACGGCGACCAGCGAGATCGTGGACACCGGCGAGATCATGGTGTTCGCGGGCCCGGGCTTCGCGATCGTGGTCCGGCACGGCAGCGCGAAGTCGCTGGTCGGGGTGCGCAAGGACCTGGAGGCCGCACCGGAGTTGCTGGCGCTCGGGCCCGCGGCCGTCCTGCACGCGGTGGCCGACCACGTGGTGGACCAGTACCTGGAGGTCGCGGAGGCCTTCGAGCGGGACGTCGAGGAGCTGGAGTCCGCGGTGTTCTCGCAGGAGCGCACCGACGACTCCGGCCGGATCTACCAACTCAAGCGTGAGCTCCTGGAGTTCAAGCGGGCCGTGCTGCCGCTGGGTACGCCGCTGCAGCGGCTGTCGGAGGGGTCGGTGCCGCAGGTGCCGGGCGGCATCGCGGCGTACCTGCGGGACGTCGCCGACCACCACGCCCAGGCGAAGGAGCGGATCATCGCGTTGGGCGAGCTGGTGGACAGCATCCTGGCGGCGAGCATCGGGCGCCTGTCGTTGCAGCAGAACACCGACATGCGCCGGATCAGTGCGTGGGCGGCGCTGGCGGCCGTGCCGACCCTGGTCGCCGGCATCTACGGGATGAACTTCGACACCATGCCGGAGCTGCGCTGGACGCTGGGCTACCCGGCGGTGCTGCTGTTCATCGTCACGGTGTGCGTGTTCATCTTCCGGGCGTTCCGCCGCAACGACTGGCTCTGACCCGGTGGTCACCGCACCGCCGCGACGGGTTTAGACTTGGCGCGGTTGTGAAGGCACCTCGTTCGGTGAGGCGTCGCCACGGACACAGGCCACTGACCCCACGACGTCGAGAGACGCCCAGGTTCAGGACAGGTCTCCCCGGCCTAAGGGGTGACCCCAAGTGGCTGCGCCTTCAAGGTGCTACGCCGTGGCGTGCCAAAGCTCTGACGAGATCAGGGGTGCTCTCCCGCGCCGGGGGACGGTTCGGTCCCGGGGTGGTGCGGTGGATCCTCCTGGTGGCCGTTTCCGGGTCGACGCCGCAGCGCGTCCAGGCGGTGAGGAGGTGAGAGCCGTGGAGTGCAGTAGTCCGGGCCGAAGTCGGCCCCGCTCCGGGATGTTCTCGTCCACTCCTGACGCCCGCTGTCCCTCCGTTCGCACGCCTCTCCGGTCCTCCCGCACGGCTCGCCGCTGAGCCGCGGGGCCGTTCCCGGGGCCGGTCGGCGTGCGCCGGACGTGGTTCCGGGCGCCTGTTCTGGTCTTCAAGTGCCGCAACCGGCTGTGCCGTTGTGTCGAGGGAGGGAGGCGCCATGCGCCGTTACGGTTCTGTGGTTGTGTTCTCGGCGATGTTCGCCTGGGTCGCGTTCATCACCGTCTGGATCGAGCACGGTCAGTAGGTCATCGGCAGGCCGGTGGGCCCGTCCGCCGTGCGCCGCCCGTCCGTCAGCGCCTGCCACACGATGTGCTGGCGCTGCCGGTCCAGCCGCCGTCCGACGTCCAGCCCGTGGATCGTCACCCCCGGCAACAGATCCGCCGGCAGCCGTTGCACACGCCGGCGGGGCCGGGTGGCGACCCCCGTCCGCCACTCGGCCCCTGGCAGCCGCCCACCCCGAGGAGTCACTCGTTGTGGAGTACCTCGGCGATCGGCAGCCGGGCCGCCGTGCGCGAGGGGAGCAGAGCGCCGAGGACGGCGATGAGGACGCCCGCCAGCGCGACGGCGATCAGTAGCGGGGCGTGCCACACGTTGATCATCGAGTCCGTGAACGCCAGGAGGGTGATGTTCTCGACGATCAGCCGGTGCGCGGCCATCCCGAGCGGGACGCCGATGATCCCGCTGACCAGACCCGGCCCGGTGACCGAGGTCACCGTCATCGCGACGACCTGGCGCGGGGTCATGCCGATCGACTTGAGCATGCCGAGGTCCCGGCGGCGCTCGCGGATGTTCAGCAGCACGGTGTTGAAGACGCCGAGGGCGGCGGCCGCGCACAGCAGCACGGTGAAGATCGTCGAGAAGGTGATCACCGAGGCGGTCGGGCCGTTCACGTCGTTCGTCACCACGTTCGGGTAGAGGCCGGGGTCGGCGTCCTTGATCGCCTTGACGTAGGCGTCGGCGTTCGCGCCGGGGGCGAGCCGCACGACGTACTCGACCACGTGCAGTTCCACTCCGGTCCCGGCCAGCGTCGCCGCGTTGGACGCCACCGCCCGGGCGTTGCCCTCGATGGGCTCACCGACGATGGTCACGGTCAGGAGCCGGCCACTGACGTCCAGGGTGATCCGGTCGCCGAGCTTGAGTCCGTGCTGGTTCAGGAACGCCGGTCCGGCGATCGCCTCGTCCAGCCCGGTCGCCGGGCGGCCCTTGACCACGTGCAGTGGCCGCTCGAGGGCGTCGCCGCCGTAGAAGTCGGCGAACACCGGCTGGGTGTAGCCGACCAGGCCGACCCGTTCGAACGCGCGCGAGGTCACCTGGTCGGATCCGGGCGTGGCGCGCAGCACGGCCTCGATCTGGGCGTCGGTCAGCTTCGGCACGCTCTGGTGGGCGTCGGCGGCGCCGATCTGCACGTGGACGAAGGTGCGGCCGTTGTCCCCGCCCGGTGGCTGCATGGAGGCGAGCAGCGTGTCGGTCAGGCCGGTGGCGAAGGTCACCGTGACCACCCCCAGCACGATGGACGCCATGGTGAGTGCCGTCCGGGCCGGGCGGGCGAAGGGCTGGCCGAGGCCGAGGCTGACCGAGCGCGGCAGCCGCGTGCCACCGAGCCAGCGCTGGACTCGCAGGCCGCGCCCGGCGCGCGGCGCGCTGCCGGCGGTGATCGCCTCGGCCGCGGAGATCCGATGGGCGCGCGAGGCCGGCAGGAACGCGGCGAGGGAGACCAGCAGGGGTACGGCGACCAGGCAGACGACCGGCAGCCAGGCCGGGGGCGCGAGCGCGGCGGTGCCGGTCTCGATCCCGGTGAAGGCCGTGTCGACGATCGGGCGGGCCAGCGCCCAGCCGGCGAGCGTGCCGAGGACGGCGCCGGCGATCGCGGGCACCGAGACCATGGCGATGTAGACCGCGACCACCTGGCGCGGGGTGAAGCCGAGCGCCTTGAGCACGCCGATGTGGCGGTAGCCCGACACCACCGCACCGCTGACCACGTTTCCGACGATCAGCACCGCGACCACCAGGCCGAGCGCGCCGAAGACCGACATGAACGGCAGGTAGGCGTCGGCCGAGGCGGAGAACGCCTGTTTGAGGGAGAGGTAGGACTGCGCGCTGGTCAGCGCGTCCCCGGGCAGGCCCTCGGTGACCTCTGCCAAGCCCGCCCTCAACACGTCGTCGCTGGAGGCGTCGGTGAAACGGTAGAGCATCTGCTCGGCGGTGGGATGCAGGGCGGCCATCTGCTCGGGGGTGACCCAGCCGCCCGCCGAGTTGCTCATGCTGTCGGCGATGCCGACCACGGAGAGCGGCGGAGCGCCGGTGGGCGCGATGGTCTGGCCCAGCAGGTTGTCGAAGGTGCCCCGGAAGCCCATGTGGACGACGACCTCGCCCGGCCTGGTGGCCCAGCGGCCGGCTGTCAGCTCCACGCGGTCCACCGGGCCTGCCGGGGCGGCCCGCCCCACCAGGGTGATCGAGCCGGGCGCGTGGCCCAACCAGTCGGCCGGGATGTTCAGAGTGATCTGGGCGAACGGCCCGGCGGCCGCCTCGACGCCCGGGCGGCGGGCCTCGGCGGCCAGTTGCTCCGCCGGGGCCTTGGCGGCGTCGAAGGTCGCAACCACGTGGGCACCGCGCTGCGCGTCGAAGGCCGCGTCGAACGGCGCCCGGGCGGCGCTCATCACGGCGAGCGCGAGCAGGATGGTGGTGGTCGAGCAGAGAACGACCAGTCCGATCACGATCGTCTGGACTTTGCGCCGCTTGACGGCAGCGCGCGAGGCCAGCCACACCGCCCCGGTCATGCCGTGTGCTCCAAGGACTCCACGGACCGCTCGCGGGCCACCCGGCCGTCCGCGACCTCGACCAGCCGACTGGCACAGCGGGTGGCCAGGTGCCGGTCATGGGTGACGATCAGCAGGGTCTGCCCGATCTGGTTGAGGTCGATCAGCAGGTCCATCACCTGCTCGCCGGAGCGGCTGTCCAGGGCCCCGGTCGGCTCGTCCGCGAGCAACAGCGCCGGACGGTTCATCAGCGCCCGGGCAACGGCCACGCGCTGGCGCTCGCCACCGCTCAGCGCGGCCGGGTAGGTGTCCTTGCGGGGGGCGACTCCGAGTTCGTCGAGCAGCTCCAGCGCCCGGCGGCGTGCCTGGCGGGCGGAGGTGCCGGTCAGCTGGGCGGCCAGCGCCACGTTGTCCAGGGCGGGCAGGTCGTCGATGAGGTTGAAGAACTGGAAGATCATGCCGATGTGCCGGCGGCGGAACAGGGCCAGCCCGCTCTCGTTCAGCTGCCCGAGGTCCTGGCCGTGTACGCGGACCGTGCCGGAGGTGGGCCGGTCCAGGCCGGCGACCATGTTCAGCAGGGTGGACTTGCCGCAGCCCGAGGGGCCCATGACTGCGACAGCCTCGCCCGCCCGGATCCGCAGGTCGATTCCGTCCAGGGCCTTGGCGTCCCCGAACTCCTTGTGGACCCCGGACAGTTCGACGACGACCTGCGCGCCGTCCTGCCGGGTGCTTTCGTCGTGATCATTGCTCATGGCACCCGACGGTAGGAGAGGTGGCCCGGGCGGGACATCCCACCCCTGGTGTAACCGTCCGGGACCGTAGTACCGGGGATGTACGCGAGCGGCACCCCCGGATGATGTGGATCACGACGCGAGCTGGGAAGCTGACGGCGTGTGGGGATCGGAGACAGGATGGATCGCCGCCCTGGCGGCGGCGGGAACGGCCGGCTGGCTGAGGGTCGCGCTCGGACGGGCGCGGCGGGCCTACCGGGAGGCCATCGGCGCGCGCGGCTGGCTCCTGGAACGGGAGCGGGAGAGCGCGGCGCGCACAGCCGTGGACGCCGAGCGGGCGAGGATCGCGGCCGAACTGCACGACATCGTCAGCCACAACGTGAGCCTGATGGTGGTGCAGGCCGGGGCGGCCCGCGAGGTGCTCGCCACCATGCCGGAGGAGGCGGCTGCCGCGATGGGCGCCGTCGAGTCCGCCGGCCGGGACGCGATGACCGAACTGCGGCACTTGCTCGGCCTGCTGGCCCCGGCGGCAGACGGCCGTGACGAGACGGAGGAAGCCGGCTTCGCGCCGCAGCCGACCCTGAGCCGGCTCAGCCCGCTCATCGACCGGTTCGCCTTCGCCGGCCTGCCGGTGGAGGTGCGGATCTCCGGCGAACCACAGCCGCTGCCCGGCGGCATCGACGTGACGGCGTATCGGATCATCCAGGAGGCGCTGACCAACGCGCTCAAGCACGGGGACGGGGTGAAGGCGGAGCTGACGATCCGCTACGCGGACCGCTACCTGCGGGTGGAGGTGCTGAACAGCGGGCCGAGCGTGCTGTCCGGCGATCCGGCGGGCGCCCCGCGGCGCGCCGACGGGGCCGGGCGCGGGCTGGTCGGGCTGCGCGAGCGGGTCGCGGTGTACGGCGGTGACCTCGACGCCCGGCGCCGGCTCGGCGGTGGCTTTCGGGTCCGCGCCCGCATCCCGCTGGACCGGCTGTGACGGGCGCGCCGCCGGACGGCCGGCGCGGGCCCCGGGTGGTGATCGCCGACGACCAGGAGCTGGTGCGCACCGGCTTCCGTATGATCCTCACCGCGCGCGGGATCGATGTGGTCGCCGAGGCCGTCGACGGGGCCGAGGCGGTCGCGGCGGCGGTCACGCACCGGCCCGACGTCGCGCTGCTGGACATCCGGATGCCGGGCATGGACGGCCTGGAGGCGGCCCGTCGCATCCTCACCCAGGTCCCGCGCTGCCGGGTGATCATGCTGACCACCTTCGACCTGGACCACTACGTGTACGCGGCGCTCGCTGCCGGCGCCAGCGGCTTCCTTCTCAAGGACGTCACGTCGGCCCACCTCGCCGCCGCGGTACGGCTGGTCGACACCGGCGACGCGCTGCTCGCACCGTCGATCACACGCCGCCTGGTAGAGCGTTTCGCGGCCGGCGCCCCGCGGCCGTCCTCCGCCGACAGCCCGGCGCCGCACCGCGACCTGGCCCCGCTGACACCGCGCGAGGCGGAGGTGCTCACCCTGGTGGGGCGCGGGCTGTCCAACGCCGAGCTGGCGGACGAGCTGACGCTCAGCGAGTCGACGGTGAAGACCCATGTGACCCGGATTTTCGCCAAGTTGAACCTCCGGGACCGGGCGCAGGCCGTCGTCCTCGCGTACGAGACCGGGCTGGTCACGCCGGGCGGACCGGGGCGAGGCACTGAGGAGCCGCGGAACCGGCGCCCCCGGCTCCCTTGAATGGGAAACGACCGGGGCGAGCGGCTTCGCGCTCGCGGCCGGTGCAACCTGTCCGCGTGCGGGCACGGGGTCAACACCCGTCCGGGACGGGTGTTTTCCCGTTCTTCGCGTTCGCGAGGCCCGGGCCGGGCCGCCGCCGGGCGCGGCCCGGGCTCAGTTCCGCAGGACGGCGGTGAGCACGGCGGGGCGGAACAGCAGGGAGGGCGGCTGCACCAGCGACATCACCTCGTGGAAGGCCGAGGTGACGACCGGGTCGCGGGTGGCTCCGGTCAGCACCTTGTCCAGGAAGCGGTGCTGCAGCTTGACCAGGGCGCCGGTCGGCGCGCCGGTGGTCGACTCGAAGCGGGCGTCCTCGGAGGAGGACATCACCCACGGGTCCTTGGAGGCCGACGCGATGGCGCGCCGGGCGTCCCGGGCCGTGGCGTGGCCGATGCCGCCGTGCCGCCGCACGGTGCGGCGCAGCTCCCGGGCGCAGAACAGCGCGACGGTGACCCCCTGGCCGTACACCGGGTTGAAGGTGCTCGCGGCGTCGCCGACGGCCACCAGGCCGTCCGGGCAGCTGCGTTCGTAGTGCCGCCGGATGCCGGGGCCGGGGAGGAAGCCGCGCACCTCGCCCGCCGGTTCGGCCTCGCGCAGGACGTCGCGGAGCAGCGGGTCGCGCAGTCCGGCCAGGTGCTCGGTGAACCCCTCCTCGCCGGGCCCGGGTTCGGCGCCGCGCATCCCGGCGAGGCTGACGATCCAGCGGTCGCCCTCGACCGGCAGCAGGACGCCCATCCGCGGCGCGTCCGGGGCCTTGGTCTGCAGGTAGACGGCCTGGCCGCCGAGGTCGACCCCGGCGGGGCGGTGGAACAGCCGGGAGGAGTAGGCGACGCCCGCGTCCACCCGCTCCTCGGGCACCGGACGGCAGCCGAGCTCCGCCAGCCACTTCGGCACCGAGGTCGAGCGGCCGGCCGCGTCCACCACCAACTCGGCCGGGACGTCGCGCACTTCGCCGCGCTCCGGGCCGCGTGCGCGGACCTTGACGCCGGTCACCGCTCCGGCGGACCCGAGCAGGCCGACCGCGTCGGTGCCCTCCAGGAACTCGATCGAGGCGTCGGCGCGGACCCGGTCCAGGACGAGCTGGTCGAGCACCGGCCGGGTGCAGGAGAGGAAGGCCATCCGGGCCGGGTACTCGGCCATCCAGCCGGCGGAGCTGAGCCACCTGACCTCGGAGGCCGTCACCCGGGTCGCGCCCGCGGCGAGCAGCTCCTGCTTGATGCCGGGCATCATCTCCTCCAGCAGCCGGTGCCCGGCCTCCAGCACCAGGTGCGCGTGCCGGCCCTGCGGCACCCCGGCCCGGAACGCCGCCTCCGCCGGGTAGTGGTCCCGTTCCACCACGACGATCCGTTCGGCGTGGCCGCGCAGCGCCCATGCCGCCGCCAGTCCGGCCAGTCCGCCGCCGATCACCACCGCCGTGCCCCGCCCCGGGGCCCTGTCCGAAGAAGTCATGACACGTAGCGTAGTGGCGTGGACCGGCCTCCGTAACCGCTTCACCTGGATGAACGTCCCTGTACGGGGCGGTCGTTGACGCCGGGGCATGCGGCGCGGCGCGTCTCCGTCGCGTGCGGGAGCGGCGCTAAGGAAGCGTCAAGATCGGGGCCCGGTGGCGTCAAGGAGCCGTCAGGGAACACCGTGCTGCCCGGGGCGCGGGACTAGCGTCGCGCGGCGGAAGGCAGAGCGGCGCGCAGAAACGGTTCTGCGGGGCGGGGTTCTCCGGTGCGTCCGGAACCCCGGCGGGCCGTGCCACGGGGGAAAGGGACGAGTGGTCATGACGACCTCCACAGAGCGCAGGGCGACCACGTCCGGGGCGGAGGGCCGACCCGGGAAGGCCGGGCCGGCCTCTTCGGATGCGGCGGGCCGGTCAGGCGCCGGGGCGCGGTCCGGCGCCCGGGAGCGGTTCGGCCGTGCGGTCCGTACGCTCGGCGGCCGGGCCCACCGGACCACCCCGCGCCTGGTGCGCGGCCTCACCGCGCTGAGCCTCGCCGCCCTGCTCGGCCTCGGCGCCACCGCCACCGCCGTGCTCACCGGGGCCCGCGACGGTGCCGACACCATCGGCCACCGGGCCGCTCCGCAGGCCACCCGCGCCGCCGACCTGTACTTCGCGCTCAGCGACATGGACGCCCAGGCCGCCAACCTGCTGCTGATCGGCGCCGACCCCGACTACCCGACGCTGCGCAAGCAGACCCTGGACACCTACGAGCAGCGCCGGGCCCAGGCCGACGACGACCTGCAGCAGGCCGCCCAAGCGGCGGCCGACGACCCGGCCGGGCAGCGCGCCGTCCAGCTGGTGCTCGGCCGGCTCGGCAGCTACGAGGCGCTGGTGGCCCGGGCGCAGCTGCTGGAGGAGCAGGCCGCCGCACCGGCCGGGCAGCCGGCGCCGGCCGCGCTGGAGACCTACCGGCAGGCCACCGACCTGCTGCGCCGGCAGCTGCTGCCCGCCGCCGACCAGGTCACCGTCGCCAACGACTCCGCCGTCGAACGGGTCTACCGGCAGCAGCGCGACGACCTGGGCAGCGGCTGGTGGTGGCTGCTCGCGGTGGGGCTGCTCACCCTCGCCGCGCTGCTCGGGCTCCAGCGCGTCCTCGCGGTGCGCTACCGCCGGGTGCTCAACCCGGCGTTGGCCGCCGTCACGCTGCTGACCGGCGTGCTGCTGGTGACCGGGCTCAACCTGGTGGGCCGCGCCGAGGACCACCTGGTGACCGCCAAGAGCAACGCCTACGACTCGGTGATCGCCCTCAGTCGGGCCCGCGCCGTCGCGTACGACATGAACGCGGACGAGAGCCGCTACCTGATCGACCCGAGCCGCGCCGTCGGGTACGAGCAGACCTTCCTCGAACAGACCCAGGCGATCGCCCGCTTCGACGGTGCCACCGTCGCGGGCTACAACTCCCTGCTGGCCGACGCCGCGCGGCGGCACCGCGCGGACCGCACGGTCGTCCCGTTCGGCGGCTACCTCGGCGGCGAGCTGCGCAACATCACGTTCCCGGGCGAACGGGACGCCGCCGAGCGCGTGCTGGACACCTTCCAGCAGTACCAGCTGACCGACCGCAGGATCCGCGACCTGCACGACGCGGGCAGGCTCAAGGAGGCGGTCACCCTCAACACCGGCCTGTCCAAGGGGCAGTCCAACTACGACTTCCAGCAGCTGGCCGACGCGATCGGCGACACCATCACGATCAACTCCGGGGCGATGGACCGGGCGATCGCCGCGACCGACGACGACCTGGACGGCGGCACGGCGGCCCTGGCCGCGGCCGCGCTGGTGGCGGCGCTCGGCCTCACCGCGGCCGGCGTGCGGCCCCGACTGCGCGAGTACCGGTAGCGGGTGGCCGTCGGCCTCACCCAGCTGCCGGATTGACAAGAGCCCTTGCCATACCGGCACATGGCAGGCATGGCCGACGAAGAGTTCGAGAACGTCCTCACCACGGTGGGCCCCCGGCTGCGCGCCCTGCGCCGGGAGCGCGGCACCACGCTCGCCAAACTGGCGGCGGCGACCGGCATCTCGCTCAGCACGCTGTCCCGGCTGGAGTCCGGGCAGCGCAAGCCGACCCTGGAGCTACTGCTGCCGCTGGCCCGGGAGTACCGGGTGCCGCTGGACGAACTGGTCGGCGCCCCGGCCACCGGCGACCCGCGGATCCACCCGCGCCCGGTCACCAGGAACGGCCAGACGATCATCCCGCTCACCCGCCACCTGGGCGGGATGCACGCCTTCAAGCACATCGTGCCGCCGGGCCGGAACACCGAGCCCGAACCGGAGTTGAAGGTGCACGAGGGCTACGAGTGGCTGTACGTGCTGTCCGGCCGGCTGCGGCTGGTGCTCGGCTCGCGCGACCTGGTGCTGACGGCCGGTGAGGCCGCCGAGTTCGACACCCGCACCCCGCACGCCTTCGGCAACGCGGGCCCGCAGCCGGTGGAGTTCCTGAGCCTGTTCGGCCCGCAGGGCGAGCGGATGCACGTCCGTGCACGCCCGGGAACCTCCGTTCGGTAGGTTCGTTCCTGACAGGGGGTCTTCGTTGGGGCTCCCGTCGGGCCGTCGGGAGGGGCCGAGGACATGAGTGTGCAGCAGAGCGCGGAGTCCGGCGAGAGCGGCGGAGCCGCGGAGCGCGGCGGGGCCGAGGACGGCCGCGCGGGCGCGACCGCGACGGCGGGCACGGAGGCGGCGCGTTCGGCTGCGGGTACGGCCTCGGGCACGTCCGCAGGCCCGGCGGAGGAGTCGCAGGCGAAGCGCCCGCGCAAGAAGCGCCCGTTCTGGCAGGAGCTGCCGATCCTGCTGGTGATCGCCCTGCTGCTCTCGCTCGGCATCAAGACCTTCTTCGTGCAGGCCTTCTCCATCCCCTCGGGCTCGATGGAGCGGACCCTGGCGATCGGGGACCGGGTGCTGGTCGACAAGCTCACCCCGTGGTTCGGCGCGGAGCCCGAGCGCGGGGAGGTGGTGGTCTTCCGGGATCCCGGCGGCTGGCTGGAGGGCACGCCGACGACGTCCGGCGACGACGTCATGGGCACCGTCCAGAAGGTGCTGAGCACCGTCGGCCTGATGCCCTCGGCGGACGAGAAGGACCTGATCAAGCGGGTGATCGCGGTCGGCGGGGACACCGTCCAGTGCGAGGCGGGCGGCCCGGTGAAGGTGAACGGCGTCGCGCTGGACGAGCCGTACCTGTTCCCCGGCTCGACGCCCTGCGACAACGACCCGGTCGGCAGCGTCACCGTGCCCAAGGGCAAGCTCTGGGTGATGGGCGACCACCGCAACAACTCGCGGGACTCCCGCTGGCACCACAACGAGACCGGTGACGGCTTCGTGCCGGTGGACAACGTCGTCGGCCGGGCCTTCGTGGTGGCGTGGCCGCTGTCGGACTGGTCCACGCTGCCCGTGCCGGACACCTTCGACAAGGTGCCGGCCGGGGCGGCCGGAGCCCCGATCTGGAACGCGCCCGAGGCGCCCGGGGCGCTCGCGCTGGCCGGGGTGGTGCCGGTGGCGCTGTGGCGGCGCAGGCGTTCGGCGCGCAAGGGGCGCTGAGCCCGCCCCGCCCCGCCCCGCCCCGGCCCGCGCGACCGCGCAGACCGGCCCGCCCCGACCCGCGCGACCGCGCAGGCCGGCCCGCTCCGCCCGGCCCGGGCGGGCGGGTTCGGCGGAACTCCCCCCGTCTTCCTCTACACGCCTGTAGAGTTCCGAGGGTGCTGAGCTGCACCCCGGCCGCAGCAGCACCCCGACGGGGGTGACCGCCGCGCCCGGGTCGGGTCGGGTCGGGAGGCGGAGCCGTGATGGAGAGTCAGGACGTTCCCCGGGGCACCGGAGAGCCGGCGGAGCGCGACGTCCGATGGGTCTACCAGCCGGTCGAGGTGGACCTCGGCGACGGCACCTGGGCGGTGGGCCGGATCACCGGCTGGTGGCAGGACGCGGCCGGCCGGCACTGGTGCCGGCTGCGGGTCGGCCGCAGCGGGCGGCCCGCGTGCTGGGAGCGCTTCGATCCGGCGCGGGTCCTGCTGCTTCCGGTCTCCGGGCTCTGAACAGCGCGGTCGCAACTCCTTGGCGGAACCGTACGGTGAGCCCTATCGTCCCTGGGAGCGACCGCCGACATGGCACTTCAGCAACCGGGGACGACGTGACTTCGGAGATCTACTTCAGCAACAACCACCGCGACCTGTGCGAGCAGCACGGCACCGGCGCGGGCTTCCAGTTCGAGTTCTACTGCTACCGCTGCTCGGACACCTGGCGTTCGCCGTTCGAGGCGTTCCGGACCGGTCAGATGGCCGGCTGGATCGGCAAGGGCGTCAGCGCGGCCTGGAACCTCATCGGGGGCAGCGCCAACACCATCAGCAACGCCGCGGACGGCCTGGCCGGACACACCTGGGGCACCTCCCGGGACGCGGCCTTCCAGCGCGCGATCACCAACGCCCAGGACCACTTCAACCGCTGCGCCCGCTGCACCCACTACGTCTGCGGCCGCTGCTTCAACCCCGCCCAGGGCCTGTGCTTCACCTGTGCCCCGGACACCGCGGCCGAGGCGATGGCGGCGCAGCATCGCGGCCTGAACGACGCGGTCAGCGAGCGCGCGTACAAGGCCGGGCAGCAGTCGGGAGCGGCGTTCGACGTCAACACCCCGCGCCAACTGGTCTGTCCGCAGTGCCAGGCCGAGACGCACGGCACGCCGTTCTGTCCGGGCTGCGGTCACCGGCTGGCCCAGACCGTCCAGTGCACGAGCTGCCACAACGACGTTCCGGACGGGTCGGCGTTCTGCCCGTCCTGCGGGACGAGGCGCTGACGAGGCGCTGACGAGGCGGAGGAGGCGCGGAGGAGACTCCTGGCGGAGACGGCGGACGGCGGGGCGTCTCCGGGACGGCGGTCCGGGGCGCCCTGCGCGGGCCGGCGTGGCGGGCGGTGCGGGCCGTCGCCCGAGGGGGTCGACGGCCACCGGCCGGTCAGCCGTACGAGAGGTTGGCGCAGGGGTCGTCGTCGGCCGAGCGGGCGGCGCCGCTGACGCTGGTGGGCAGCGGGGCCGGGGCGGCGCCGGGGGCCGGGGTGGCGGCGGTCGCCGGGTTGGCGGCCGCGAAGTCGTGGCCGAGGACGACGCTGACGCCCCGGCCGCCGGGCTGGACGGTGGCGCCCGGGAACAGTCTGGCGACCGCCTCGGCGGAACCGCGCTCGCCCGTGCCGTACTCGACGACCGTGGTGCTGCGGGGCTTTCCGGCCGCGTTGCCGACGGTGGTGACGGTGTAGCCGGCGCCCTTGACGGCCTCCGCGGCCTTGCCGCCGAGGCCGGTCTGCCCGGTGCCGTTGAGGACGGAGACCTTGACTTCGGCGGCCCTGGGGTCCGGCGTGGGGGTGGGGGCGGGGGTGGCCTCGGCGGCCGGGGTGGTGGGGGCGCCGGGGGTGGGGGCGCCGGCGTCCTGGCCGTCGAGGGTGCGGTCGGCCTTGAGCGCGGCCCAGAGCTGGTCCGCGTCCGGGTGGACTACGGCGACCCGGGGGCCCTCGTAGCGCCAGGGCACGGTCAGGAACTTGACGTCGTGCAGGTCCACGTCCTTGAGGGACGTGGCGAAGTCGAGCAGCTTGGCCGCCGAGCCGAGGCCGGGGTCCACGGTGAGCGACTTGGTGGCCGCGTCGGCGAGCGGCAGGAGCGTGGTCGGGTCCATGCCGCGGGACTTGATCTCCTTGATGAGGGAGGAGAGGAAGGCCTGTTGGCGTTTTGTGCGGCCGATGTCGGAGCCGTCGCCGATGCCGTGCCGGACCCGGACGTAGTCGAGCGCGGCCTGGCCCTCCACCTTCTGCTTGCCCTTGGCGAACAGCAGTTTGCCCTTGCGGCCCAGATTCGGGTTGAGGTCGCCCTCGTGGATGTCGTTCGGCAGGCAGACCTCGACGCCGCCCACCGCCTTGGTCATCGCGGCGAAGCCGTTGAAGTCCACCACGATGGTGTGGTCGACCCGCAGGTTGGTCAGCTTCTCGACGGCGTTCTGGGTGCAGGCCGGGTTGCCCTGGTCGGTGTCACCCACCGAGAAGGCGCTGTTGAACATCACATTGGTCTGCTCCTTGGTCCACTTGCCGCCGGGGAGCTTGCACGGCGGGATGGTGACCAGGGAGTCGCGGGGGATGGAGATGCCGACGGCGTGCTTGTGGTCGGCGTAGACGTGCAGCAGGATCGCGGTGTCCGAGCGGGCGCCGCCGTCCCCGCCGCCGCCCAGGTCGTTGTTGCCGTTGCCGCGGCTGTCCGAGCCGATCAGCAGGACGTTGACCGGGGTGCGGCCCTGGGCGTCCGGCGCGGCGGCCTCGGGGCGGTCCTTGCTGACGGCGTCGCCGTCGAAGGTGGAGAGGTTGCTGTTCAGGCGGTAGTAGAGGGCGCCGCCGGCGAGGACCACGAGTGCCGTGCAACCGGCCGTCGCCCAGAGCACCTTCTGCTTGGTGCTGCGCCTGGGCTTCCTCCTCGCCCGGCTGGTCGGACGGGCGGCCGGTGGACCGTCCGCCGTGCCCGTGGTGTCCCCGGTGTCCTTCTTGTCGTCCATCGGCCCTTTGCCCTGGCTCGGGACGGTCCGCCGGCCCGCCGCCCGGCGTCCGCCGGCCCGGTGCGGCGAAATCTCGGGGTCGGGGGAACCCTTGCGGCCAGACACGTCGTCATCCTCCACAGTTGCCACGGAGTCCTCGTCGGAGCGGTGGGCTCGCGTGGCCCTGGGCCGGAGCCGATCCGGGCGAGGCCCGCCGGTAAAGTTTTACACCGCTGTAGAACGTCAGTGGAGCATACTAGGCGCGGATGAGAAAACCAGCTGGTCAGAGCATGAGAATTGGCTTGGACGGCTTCCTCCGCACCGACCCGAACCCCGTACGAGGAGCACGATGACTCACCGGATCGCACGTTCGATAGCCGGCGCCCTGGTGGCACTGCTGGCCGCCGTCGGCCTCACCGCCGTGGCGTCGAGCGCGACGGCGGTGGCCGCACCCCGGACCGTCGCGACCGCCGCCGCAGGCACGGACGCCCCCCTGGCGGCCGCCGCGGCGCCCGCCGCCCCGGCCGTCGCGGCGTCCGCGGCCCGGTCCAGCGACGACCCGGCGCACCTCGCGGCGAAGGACGACAAGAAGAAGAAAAAGGGCTTCTTCGCGAAGCTGGGCAAGTTCCTGCTGGTCGTCGTCATCCTGATCATCCTGTTCATCGTGCTGCTGATCGTCGGGATCATCTACGCCGCCAAGCGGATCTTCAGCCGCCGCAAGTAGCCGAACGGCAGCCGCCGCTGTCCCTGGGCGCTACCCCCGGCCGCTACGCCCGGCCCTTCCGCCTCGCCGTCACCCCTCGCCGGGGCGGTCCGTCGGGACCGGCGGCGGGGCGGCGAAGCGGGCCGGGGCGTAGCCGGGCTGCTGCCGGCGGAAGGCGTCGCCGAGGTGGTGCTGCAGCCGGACGTGGCGGAACTGGTAGACCGCGCCGGTCCGGCGCAGCACACCGCGTCGGTAGGCGTCGTCCAGGAAGGCGGTGACGTCCCAGGGCAGCCTGCCGGTCAGGGGGAGCCAGAACCGTGAGAAGACGAGCCACTGCCCCCAGGCGGTGAAGCCGAGCGCGTAGGAGAGCGTGCCGCCCACGCCTCCGGTGACACCGATGAACACCGCGTCGGCCGAGCTCCAGCCCAAGGGCCCGAGCAGCGGCTGGAGCACGATGACGACCAGTCGGCCGCCGAAGGCGACGGCGAGGCTGAGCAACGGGACCAGGAGCACCACCTGCCGGGTCACCGTCGCCCGGTTCAGCGCCAGCAGGCTCGTCGGGGTGGCGGCGGAGGCGACGTCCAGCGGCGATTCGAACACCGCCAGGAACGCGAAGACCAGTCCGCCCGCGAGACCGAAGACCAGCCCGAACACCGGCATGTTGACGAGCGTGACCCGGACAGCGCTCCAGTCCGCGAGCGGGGCGCCGAAGAAGACCGCGCGCTCCAGGGTGAGCGCGCTCGCGCAGCCCGTACCCAGGATCACCCCGCCCAGCAGCACGGTGACGAACCGGTCGACGAAGGTACGGATCGATCTGCGGCCCGCCGTGCCGTTCGCGCGGGGCCAGCGCAGCCGGACCCGGGTCGGCTCGAACACCATGCCGCCCACCCCCGCCATGAACGCGTACACCGACCCGAAGGCCACCCCGGCGACCACCCCCATCAACGCCCCCTGCAGCAGCGTCTCGGCCATGCCGAACTCGGCGAGGAACAGACCGGCCGACCACTCCGCGCCGGCGACGCACAGCGCGGAGACCAGGACGACCAGCGCGGTGCGGGTGGACAGGCGCAGCGAGTCGGCGAGCCGCCACCAGGCGAGGTCGTGCCGGTCCCGGTCGAGCCGCACCAGGTGGTGGGCCAGGAATCCGAGCCAGCGGCGGGCGTGCTCCGGGTCCCGGTCGGCGCCGCCGGCCGGGCCGCCGCCGACCGCCCGCTCGGGCGCCCGACGGCGGTAGAGCGTCGGGACGAAGCCGGCCAGCAGGTGCTCCTCCAGGGCGTGCTCGGTCGGGAACCGCCGGTCGTCGAGCAGTTCGCCGGGGGCGGCGTCCCTGCTGTCGCTGTACATCGTGCGCGCCAGGATGACCATCAGAGGGGTGCTCAGCACCTTGGCCAGGTGCGCGCCCGCCGCCGTCCGGGCACTCCGGAGTTCCGCGAGGACGGCGTCCCAGACCCCCGTGGGTCCGTCCGCGCCGGCCGACGCACCGCCCGGCCCCGCGTCCGTGCCGCCCGTCGCGCGGCCGTGGGTGCGGACGGTGCGGGGCAGGTAGTCCGCGAGGTCCTCGACGGTGAGGTCGGTGAGCTCGATGGCGGCGGCCCACACCAGCGGCGTGCCCGCCGCGTCGACGGCCTCGGCGAACTCGGGGCGGCGACTGGTCAGGACGAGCGGCAGCGAGGCGGCGTTGAGCGCGTCGAGCGCCGCGCACCGCAACCCCTCCGCGATCTCGTCGAAGCCGTCCAGGACCGGCAGGACGAGGTCCGCGTCCACGAGCGCGGCGGCCAGCGTCCCCCCGCTGGGTACCCGGCGGGCCAGGTGCGGGTGGTCGCGCAGCAGCCGGGAGGTCAGCCAGTCCCGCAGTGAGGCGGCCGTCGGGTCCCACTCGCCGAGGGTGAAGATCACCGGAACCGGGTCGAGGTCCCCGCGCTCCGACAGGAGGTCCAGGACGAACCTGATGGCCAGGACCGACTTGCCCGATCCCGCCCGGCCGAGCACCACCAGGCGCCCGGAGGAGATCCTGCGGTACACCTCGGCGGCGTTGCGCAGGTCGCCGCTCAGGTCCACCACCCCCGGCACGGCGCCCGGTTCGAGCCGCTGGACGTTCGCCTCGTGGTCCGTCAGCCCGGGCGGCGCGTCCTGCCAGCGGACCGGCAGCGGGAACGGGTCCAGGACCCGGCGCTGCTCCTCCTCGCGCCGCCACCGGCGCCGGATCTCGCGGGCCAGTTCGTCGGCGGCGTCGGTGAGTCCGCCGTTCCGCCCGGCCGCGCCGGGACGAGGACGGGCCGGGGGCGTCGCGCGCCCCGCCGGCGGGGTGTCCGGTGGCGGTGGGCCCGGTGGCGGTGGGCCCGGTGCTGGGGCCTCCTCCGTCCTGCCGAGCGCTGCCGCCAGCCGCCGGTGGTCCTCCGGGCCCAACGCCAGGGCGTCCGCCAGCAGGTGGACCGTGCCGACCCGGTGGTCGAAGGCCCGGTCGTTCTCCAGCCGGCGGATGGTGCTGACACTGACTCCGGACCGTTCCGCCAACTGCTCCTGCGTCAGACCGGCCTGCTTCCGGAACCCGCGTAACAGCGGGCCGAGCTTCTCCGTCACCGCAGCACTCCTCCACCCCCGGGTACGGCCGCGACCGAGCCTAGCGTGACGACCGGTCATATCTGACCGGTGCCGTGACCTGGGCCCCGACCTGCGCTGACCCCAGGATCGGAGCCGGGCCCCGCCGACCCGGGAGGGCCGGGCGGCAGCGACGGAACGCGACGATCCCGGTGAGGAGCCGACACATGGCCTACCGCTACTGGTGCGGTGAGTGCGGGTACAAGACCCTCTGGCTCACCGAATCCGACGGCGCGAAGCGGCAGATCGAGCACTACGAGCGGCGGCACCCCGGGATTCCGCCGGGAGGGCAGGTGGAGGTCAACGGAAGAACCGCCGGCGGGGGCGGCGGGGGCTGCCTCGCCCTGCTGGCCCTCGGAGTGCTGCTGCTGCTCGCCGCGGCCTCCTGCCACCGCTGAGCGCCGTACCGCCCGCACGGGGGTCGGGCGGTACGGACGGATCCACCGGACGAGCCCGACGCACGACGCAAGGAAAGGGGAGGGTCCTCATGCCCGAGACCGGAAGGCCGCCGTGGCCCGGGGTGCCCGTACGGCCGGAACGGCCGGCTGCCCGGGGAGAGGCGGGTGCGCGGTGAAGCCCCTCGACGAGCGGCCGGACCCCGAGCGGGAGCCGGTGGCCGACCAGGCGCCCCGAGCCGACGAGCACCCGGTCCCCGACCGGCGGCCGGTCCTCGACAAGCGGCCCGTTCCCGACGGGAACCCGGTCTCCGGCCGGCGGCCCGCACCGCCGCCCGCCGTCGAGTACGGCTCGCTCATCCTCGGCCGCCGGCTCGGCGAGGGCGGGCGGGGAGCCGTCCACGAGCTTCCGCACCGGCGGATCGACGCGCGGGACTCCGGGAGCGGAGGGGAGGTCGTCTTCCAGGAGTACGACGACTCCGTCCTGCCGCAGCTGGACGCCGACGCCCTGGCGGCCCAGGTGGCCCTGCTCGGTGAGGTCGGCGCCGCCGAGGGCGACTGGCTGCGGGAGAAGACCGCGTGGCCGACCGCCCTCGTCCGACGGCACGGCCGGACCTGCGGGTTCCTGATGCGCGACGTGCCGGACCGCTTCCGCTCCACCGGTCGGACGGTGGACCCGGGCGGCCGGGGCGAGCGGCGGCTCGCCGTCCTGGATCACCTGCTCGAGGACGACACCCGCCCCGCCGGAACCGGCCCGGGTGTCGGCGACCGGGAGCGGCTGCTCCTGCTGGCCGACCTCGCCACCGCGTTGGGCCGGCTCCACGGGCTCGGCATCGCGGTCGGGGACCTGTCCCCGCGGAACCTCCTCTTCAGCCTCTCCCCGCGGCCCGAGTGCTTCCTCATCGACTGCGACGCCATGCGCGTGCGCGGCGTCACGGCGCTGCCGCAGCCGGAGGCGCCCGACTGGCGGACCCCGGCGGGGGAGGAGAAGGCGACCCCGGCGAGCGACGTCCACCGGCTCGGCCTGCTCGCCGTACGGCTCTTCGCCCGTGACCGGACGGCGACCGACCCCGCCGTCCTCGCGGCGGCAGGCCCCGCCGTCGTGGCACTGGCCCGCGCGTCCCTCGACCCCGATCCGGCCCGGCGGCCGACCCCGGCGGCCTGGGCCGAGGCACTGATCCCGGCCGCGGCCGCCCGGCCGGCCGGGACCTTCAGGCCGCACGGGACGATCCGGGTGCGGCCTCCCGGGACGGGCCGTCCCGCGTCGGCTCCGGTCGCCCCCGGAGCCTCCTCGTCGGAGTCCCCGCCGGGGTCCGCGTCATCCGGGGACGACGGGACCTCCGGAACCGTCACCCCGCCGCCCGCCCGGGCCGGCTGGATCGGCGCCGTGGTGGGTGTGCTCGTGCTGGTGGCCGCCGTCGTCGTGCCGGCCGCCGTCCGGGACCACGACGACACCGCGGCACCGGCCGCCCGGCAGCCGGTGCCGGCGCCGGTGCACACCTCGGCCACACCCCGGCCGTTGCCGACGCCGCCGCCCCCGCGTCCCACCCCGCCGCCGGCCCCGACGCCGACCGATCCGATCGCCCTCGCCGAGGTCGGCGACTGCTTCTACGACCGGGGCAGCGGCGACCGGGCCGACCTGTCGGCCACCGCCTGCGGAGCGGGGACGTTCAAGGTCGTCCGGATCAACGCGAACACGACCGATCTGACCAGCTGCGACGACGTCCCCGACAACACCGAGGCGGTGTCCTCCAGCCGCAACCACCTGGTGCTGTGCCTGAGTTACCAGAGCTCCGGCGGAACGGCGTTCCACGCCCACCAGGGCGACTGCGTCTACGGCGCCCCCGGCGCCACCGCCTGGGGCAAACAGGCCTGCCAGAGCGGCAACTTCAAGGTCCTCGCGGTCTACCGCGGCACGTCCGACCACGCGAAGTGCACCTCCTGGCCGCACTACAACTACTGGCGCCACATGCCGGTCTCCGGCGACCCGAAGCTGGACGTCCTGCTCTGCCTGTCCATGAACTACCCCGACGACGCCGGCTACGCCACCCTCGACGAGTGCCTCTCCAAAGCGGGTTCGACCTTCACCAACGTCGGCAGCTGCGGCGCCTCGAACGTCTACGTCACCGGACGCACCGGCACCGCGAACGACTGGGCGTTCTGCGGCAGGGACGGCGCGACCAGTTGGAGGTCCACCGACTACCCCGACTTCGCGTACACGGTGTGCTGGCGCTGGCGGTAGGGGCCGCCGCCGTCCGGGCCCCGGGTGACGTGCGGTGGTCCTCCGGGCGACGGAGCGGCGAGCGGCCCGGGTCCGGCGGACGAACGCCGGATGATCACCGGTCATACTTGGGCGGCGGCGCACCACAGCGGGAGCCGCAGGCCGGACCCGAGACGCCGTGAGCCCCAGACCGGAGGAACCGATGAGCCCCCACCAGCCGACCAGTCGCCCGGCGGCCGGGGCCCCCGCGGTGCCGTGGAACCGGCAGCGGCTGCGCAGCAACAACGAGTGGCTGCTGCTGGAGCTGCTGCGCACCGGTGGCGGCTCCTCGCGCGCCCAGCTGGCCCGGGACACCGGCCTGTCCAAGCCGACCGTCTCGGCCGCGCTGGCCGCCCTGGAGCAGGCCGGGCTGGTCCGGGAGGCCGGGCGGCTCGCCCCCGAGCGCGGCCGCACCGCCGTGCTGTACGAGGTCGACCCGACGGCCGGGCACGTGCTGGGCGTGGACATCGGCCGGGCCCGGCTGCGGGTGGCCGTCGCGGACCTGGCCGGGACGGTCGTGGCCCGCCGGGACGTGGCCAACCGCGGCCGTACGGCGAACGCCGTCGCGGACGCCGTGGTCGCCGCCGCGCACGGGACGATCGCCGAGGCGGGACTGGCCGCCGGGGACATCGTGCACGCGGTGATCGGCACCCCGGGCGTGTGGGACGAGGCCCGCCGCGGGGTGCGCTACGCCTCCAGCCTGCCCGGCTGGGGCCGGCCGGGGCTGTTCGACCGGATCGGGGAGGGCCTGGGGACGGCCGTGTCGGTGGCCAACGACGCCAACCTGGCGGCGCTCGGCGAGTACACCCTCGGGTCCGGGCGGGGCAGCCGGATGTTCGCCTACCTGCTGGTCGGCACCGGCCTCGGGCTGGGCGTGGTGAAGGACGGAGAGCTGCTGGTCGGCGCGCACGGCGCGCTGGGCGAGATCGGCATGGTGCCGCTGCCCGGCCGCCCGGAGGAGCCGGTGGCGACCATCGAGCAGCTGACGTCCGCGGACGCGGTGGTGCGCACCGCCCGGGACTTCGGGCTGGACGGGGAGGGCGCCGCGCGGCAGGTGACGGCGAAGCAGGTGTTCGAACGGGCTCGGGCCGGGGAGGCCGCGGCGGTCCGGGCGGTCGAGCGGGAGGCCGAGCAACTCGCCTACACCGTCGCGGTGTTGTCCGCCGTGCTGGACCCGGACCTGGTGGTGCTCGGCGGCGGGATCGGCAGCAGCGCGGACCTGCTCCTGGAACCGCTGGAGCGGGCCCTGCACCGGATCGCCCCGATGCGCCCGACGCTCGCGCCCAGTCTCCTGGGGGAGGAGGCGGTGCTCCTGGGCGCGGTCTCCACGGCCCTGGAGACGGCCCGGCCGGAGGTCTTCGAACGCCGTACGGCGGGGCTGCGCTGACGGCCGGTGCGGCGGGCGGGTGGGGCCGGGCGGACAGCCGATCGGCAGGCAGTGGCCGCTCAGTGTGATGGCGACCGGGAGGGCGGACACGCTCGGTGGTCGGCAGGTCTCGATCTGCCAACGAGTGGGGAAACGGTGCGCAGGCCGTGTGGGACGGCTGCTTGAATCGCCCGACCCATCCACACGGAACGGAGCGTTCTCCTCCCATGCCTTCACGGATATCCGGGCGTCGCCGGGCCGGTCTGGCCGGATTCGCCGGACTCGTCCTCACCGTCGGTCTGGCGCTGACCGGTTGCGACCCGTCGGCCGCCGACGGCGGTGCCACGGCCTCGGCCACGCCGAGCGCCGCCGTCACCACGGCGCCGCCCGCGCCGGTCGCACCGCCGACCACCCCCGCAGCGCCGGCGGCGACGCCCACCACGCTGCCGGTGGCCCCGGCCGTCACGCCCCCGGCGCAGCCGGTAGCCCCCTCGCCCGCGGCGGCGACGCCGTCCAAGGCGCCGCAGGCGCCGCAGCCGAAGGTGACCACCGCGCAGCCGCCGGCCGACCCGGAACCGCAGCACACCGCGGCGGCCGCGGGCGGCGGGTGCGAGCTCCGCTCGGCCGCCGGCAACTGCTACGAGGCCGGGCAGTTCTGCCGCAACGCCGACCTCGGGAAGAGCACGCACGACGCGAGCGGCCGGGTGATCACCTGTCGGGTGGTCAGCGGCAAGCCGCACTGGCAGGCCTGATCCGGCGGTGCGGCCGTGCCCCGTCCCGCCGGTCGGCCGTCGGCGGTCAGGAGTGGCGCGCGCCCTCCTGCGGGGCGGGGGCGGTCAGCGGGGGGAAGGTCTGCCGGAGGTCGACGACCGTGGTCGGGCCCTTGACCCAGGCGAGCGGGGCGTGGTGCACCCGCACCCCGGCCGGTTCCCGGAGCAGCGCCTCGCCGGCCGCGTTCTGCGGCCACTCCACCGAGCCGGTGGCGGTCCGCGCCGGGATCAGCCAGTAGTCGCCCCGGGTGTACTCGCCGCACGGCCTGAAGTACACCTGGACGCCGTCCTCCAGGTCGAGCCAGGCGCCCTCCTGGAGCTGGAGGGCGCCGCCGGCCAGCGGCAGGGCGTCCCGGCCGCGGGGCGCCCGGTGGTCCCAGCGGCGCAGGAACGGGTGCCGCTCGGCCAGCCGCCCGACCTCCGGCACCGGTTCGGCGGACAGCCGCACCCGGCGCCCCGGCAGGTCGGTCTCCTCCACCTGGAGCAGGTCCGCCGGCTCGCCCCGGCTGACGGACGCGCTGTCCGCGACCTCGACCCAGTCGCCGACCGAGAGGCTGAGCTTGTCGTCGTCGCCCAGCGAGGTGAGGTCGACCCAGACGCCCTCGATCGAGGCGATCGGCAGGACGACCGAGCCGTTCTCCCGGGACCACTTGAACGTGGCGCAGCCGTCCGCCGAGCCGCCGTGGTGGACCTCCACCCGGTACAGCTGGTTCTCCGGCCCCCGGTAGCCGGCCTCCGGGTGGGCCAGGCACGGGTCCTCGCTCGCCCGTTCCGGCCGGCGGGCGCGCGCGGCCAGCAGCCCGCCCGGCCGCTCGTGCGCCTCGGCCCACGCGTCGAAGGCCTCCCGCACCCGGGACACCCCGCCGTCCGGAACGCTCAACTCCGAAGCGGGCAGGGCCAGCACCTGCCAGACGAGCTTGGCCCGGGCCGCCGTGTCGGGCATCGCCGCACCGAGCGCGACCTCGCGGATCTCCGGGTCCTCGACGGCGGTGACGCTGCGCTCCCACACCTTCAGGTAGACCAGGAACGGGAATGCGCCGGGCAGCCGGTCGCTCTCGCGTTCCTGGTCCCGGTAGGCGTCCGGCTGGTCCCAGTACGTCCAGCCGGCGGGCGCCTCCCGGGCGTCGCCGCCGTCGGCCCGGACGTCGCCGCCCTGGCCGGGGTCGTCGGGCGCGGCGATGCCGGGCTCGGGCCGGTCGGCCTCGCACAGGATGCCGTCCACGTAGTAGCGGCCGCCGCCGATGGTGAGGTCGTCCACGTCGTGGTTGCCCGGTACGTAGCCGATCGCGAATCCGGCCGCCCCGGCCGGTCCGCCGCGGCGGCCGATCAGGTCGGCGGCGAGCGTGCGCAGCTGGTACCGCTCGATCGCGGCCTGCTCGTTGGCGTCGGCGTCGAGCTGGACCCGGCCCTGCTGGGTCAGCACCGCGGAGTAGTGCTTGCCGGGCCGGAAGGTCAGGCGCGAGAAGTCTGCGTGCACGGTTTCCCTTTCGGATTCGCCCGGATTCACCCGGAGCGGGTCATGGGGCGCGGGTCAGGAGGCCTGGGTCGAGGCGCGGGTCAGGAGGCGTGGAAGATTCCGGCGTCGGTGCCGGCCGGGGTGTACTCGGCCAGCCGCGCCCGCAGGTTGTCCTCGCGCTGGGGCTGGAACAGGTCGTGGAAGGCGCCGAGTTCGGAGCGGTCCTCGGCGCCGCGGGTGATCTCCGGCGCGCACCCGGCGGCCAGCCGTCCGTAGTCGGGCGTGCCGTACCGCAGGCTGGTGAACAGCGGGCGGACCCGCTCCGCCTCCAGCTCGCGCAGCCGGGCGGCCTGCGCCGGGTCCAGTTCGCCGCGCTCGACCAGCTCGGTCACCGCCGAGCGCACCCGGTCCGGCTGGCACTCGTACCGGCGCGGGGTGCGCGAGCACGGCGGGACGTAGCAGAACCGCAGGCAGCCGAGCGAGCGGCGGGCCACCCGCAGCCGCCCGGTGAACACGCAGTCCTCGGCGATCGGCACCGCGTGGGTGTGCACCTCGCCGACCACCGTGGAGCGGTGGGCGTGCAGCAGCGCGTGGGCGTGCTCGCAGTCGGGCCCGGAGAGCGCCGGGCGGTCGGACCCGGTGGCGTCCAGGATGCTGTCGGCGAGGTGGATCTCCAGCGGGTCGGTGTCCACCTCGTCGCCGACGACCTGGATCGTGCCCAGGATGCTGCGCTCGATCGTCACGCAGGCGGTGGTGTGGTCCAGCACCAGGCTGGGCTCCTGCGGCGAGTGCGGTTCGCAGTGCGGCTCCAGCGACCAGCCCGGCACCAGGGTGCAGTGCCGCAGGGCGACGGAGGCCAGCGGTCCGGTGACGTTGACCCCGCGACCGGTGATCAGCAGCCCGTCCAGGACCAGCCGTCCGCCCGGGCGGACGCCCCGGACGTTGAGCGCGTCCGGCCGGTTGCTGTACCAGTCGAGCAGTCGGATCACCGGCCGGGTGCCCTCGGCGGCGCGCAGTTCGAGGCGGTCGTCGGCGTCCAGGTCGAAGTCCAGCTGCTCCTGGTAGGCGCCGCTGTGGGTGATCTCGATGACGGCGGCGCCGCCCGCGCTGCCCGACTCCTGGTCGGCGCGCCACTGCCGGTAGGCGTCGTTGATCCGCTCGTACGGCTCGCCGGGGCCGACCCGGTAGACCGACCGGTGCCGGGCCTCCGGGCGCTCGCGCGGGTACTCCCCGCCGCCGGTGTCGTCGCCGAAGGCGTAGTGGTAGTCGACCCAGACGCCGCGGCGCGGGGCGGAGCGGGCGCCGAAGGCGATCCGGCCGAGCAGCGGGTCGACGGCGACCTGGCCGCGCTTGGGCCGGTACGTCCAGTCGCTCAGGTCGGCCACCGTGATCTCGGCGGGCGGGACGGGCTCCTGGGCGCCGTCGCGCCAGACGGCGAAGCTCTTGCCCGGCCCGTAGTAGTCGGCCAGGCGCTCGGCGAGCTGTCGGCGCCGGATCGGGGCGGGCACGTCGTCGATCGTCGCGAGGTGGGTGGTCGACGGCTCCGGCTCGGGTTTGGTGACCAGCTGGGCGTCGTTGCCGAGGACCGAGAAGGTGAAGAGGTTCCTGGCCCGGTCGATGCAGTACGCCGGCGCCCGGGTGACCGGGTACGGCTTCAGCCGCCACACGTACAGGGCGACCCCGGCCGGCGTGTAGCCGCCCTGGCGGCGGGCGGAGGCGGCCCGGCGGACGTCGACGGTGTGCGCCTGCCCGTCGAAGGGCCCGCCGAGCAGGTCGAGTTCGGCGCCGCGCCGTACGTCGAGCAGCCGGCCCCGGCTCAGCCGCTGCCGGTCGGCGGGCTCCTCGTCCGGTCGCAGCAGCCGCACCGGCTGGGTGCCGCCGAGCAGCCGGGAGAGCTCCACCGCCCGGGCCGGCCAGTCGGCGACCGAGGCGGACAGCTCCTCCAGCAGGGCGAGCGTGCCCTTGCGCCGGCGGTTGGCGACGGTGTTCGCGACGTCGTGCCGCGGCGCCAGCCGGGCGGCGAGCCGGTCGCGGGCCGCGGCCCGCTCCGGGGAGACTCCGCCGTGCAGGCCGGTGGCGAGCACCTCCTCGTAGCCGGGCAGGATCCGGTAGCCGACCAGGTCGCCGAGGTAGGCGACGGCCCAGTCGGCGGCGGTCTCCACGAACCAGTCCTGGTAGCCCTGTTCGATGCCGCAGCGGACGACGTCGACCTGTTCGGCGATGACGGCCAGCAGGGCGCGCAGCGGCTCGCCCGCCTCGGCGTCCCGCAGCCGGTGCCACTGCGGCAGCAGCTCCACCAGCCCGTCCGGTTCACGGGTCATCGGAGCACCTCCTTGAGGATCAACGTGTCGGGCAGGTTCGGTGACAGCAGGACGAGTTGGGCCGGGCGGATGCCGCGGAACACCGTCACCACGCGGCCGGGCGGCAGCGGGCGGGTGTCGGTGACGGACGGGTTGAGGCGCAGCAGCTCGGCGACCGAGATGCCGTTGCGGGCGGCGACCTCGGTGAGGGTCTCCGGGTCGGGGCCCCGCACCCGGTACCGCTGTTCGTCGAAGCGGGCGAGCCGGGCCGGGACGCTCGGCTGCGGCCGGGCGAGCTGCTCGGACAGGTGCTCCAGGCCCTCCGGGGTGAGGCTGCCGGGCACGCCGGTGAAGGCGTCGGCCTCGACCCAGTCCACGCCGGGGACGGCTTGGGCGGCGGCGAGGACCTCGGACAGGTGGGCGCTCTGGCCGAGTTGGCGCCCGGCGTAGCCGAGCCGGTCGAGCAGGGCGCGGCGCAGGGCCGGTTCGACCAGGTCCCAGGAGTGGTCCGGGTCGACCTTGACGCTCAGGGCGAGGACCAGCAGGACGAGTTCGCGCAGCGCGACCTCGACCGGCAGCTTGGGGTCGCCGTAGGCGGTGAGCGAGGAGCGCAGGGTGCGGATCAGGTCGGAGTCGGTGGTGAGCGGGATGTCGTCCACCCCGGCCACCGTGACGTGGACCAGCTCCCGCCTGCCGTCCGAGAGCCGGGTGGCGCTCGCACGTCCGATGCCGGCCCGGGAGCGGGTGAAGTCCTCGTAGTCGGGCACCGAGACCAGCCGGTCCAGGGCGGTGACGGCGAGCGGGATGGTGCGCCGGGCCAGGCTCGGGCCGTCCGGTCCGGCGCCGCCGGTGGCGGGCAGCGGGTTGACGACGGCGGAGACGCCGAGCGGGCGGGTGGTGAGCTGGGTGATCCGTCCGGCGCCGACGTTGCCGCTCTCGCCGATGCCGATCCGGTAGCGGGCGCGGACGTTCTCCCGGCCGGTGGGCAGGCGTGAACCGTGCACGCCGTCGCCGAAGGTGACGGTGGTGCGGCCGTCGGTCGTGGTCGCGGTGACGTAGACCTGTTCGTCCGGGCCGCGTCCGGCGAGGCTGTCGACCTCGTGCCAGCGCACCCCGTCGACCCGGACCTCCAGGGTGCTGCTCGCGCCCCGGGGGGTGTCGGCGGCGAGCCAGGTGAGTGGCGACTGCCACAGCGTGAAGCGCTGGCCGGGGACGCCGGCGTCGCCGCTGCCGATGGCCTCGTCGCGGCTGGCGCCCTGGGTGGCGCGGACCACGTTGCCGAGCACCTGGACGGTGTCGCGGCGGTAGCGGAAGGCGAGGTCGGCGCTGAGCGTGAGGGCGGTGCGGACGGTGTCCCCGGGCAGGCGCGGGTCGACGCTCTGCTCGACGCCGGCGATCATGGCGAGTTCGGTGCCCCGGACCCCGGTGGTGTTCGGGATGTCGGTCCGCTCGCCGCTGACCGCGATCCACCGGCCGGGGGTCAGCCCGTCGTAGAGCCGGGCGAGTTCGATCCGGTTGCCGCGGACCTCCTCGGTGACGGGCTCGTCGGCGAGCCGCAGGGCCTCGCCGCGGGCGTAGACGGTGGCGTCCCGGATGTCCGAGAGCTGGCTGTCCTTGTCGTCCAACCACGGCTGCTGCAGGGACAGTTCGGTCACCTTGCCGGTGATGCCGAAGTCGGCGCGGGAGATCACCCGGACGTCGGTCACCCGGGTGATGACCTCGGCGAGGTCGCGGCTGCCCGGGATGCCGCCGTCGATGCCCTTGCGCGGGCGCTGGATGACCACCCAGCTGCCGGGCGCGATCTGGTCGTACACCGCGTCGAGGGTGAGGACCGTGCCGGAGACCGGCTGCCGCTTGGTGGTGAACACCACCTCGACCGCGGGCGGCGACTGTTCGGTGGCGGTGTAGCGGTTGATCCGGACGTTCAGCTCACCGGAGTCGGCGGTCTTCTCCTGGCCCGGTTCGAGCTGGTAGTCGAGCACGGCGCCGCCGGGCCCGCCCTCGACCCTCACGTGGACGTGCCCGTCGGCCTGCGGGCGGGACACGAAGACGGTGCGCTCGGGCAGCTTGGCCAGGAGCTTGGCGCTGACGCCGGCCTCCTGGTCGGGCGCGGGCACGGCGGCGCGCACCGCGGCGGCGTGCGGGTTCGGCGTCGGGGTGGGCGGCTCGGTGGTGACCACCTTGACCTGCCCGGGGCCGAGGGTGAAGGTGTGGTCCCACGGCAGTGAGAAGCCGTTGTGCGTCAGGCTGCCGGCCTCGACGTACGTGAAGTCGGCGGTCTTCGGGACGGTGCCGGCGGTGTCGAAGTTGATCCGGACGCCGATCAGCGTGCTGCCGGAGAGCGGCCAGTCCACGTAGCGGTCGATCCGGCCGTCGTTGCCGAAGACGGGCTTGAGCGGCGCGGTGGCGCCGAACGGGGTGGCGACCACCCGCATCGCCTGGATCTCGTGGACGGCGAGCGGCGCCGTCAGGTCGACCCGCTGCCAGGCGGGGTAGAGGCCGTCGCGCAGCCGGGGGTCGAGTGCGGACAGCAGCTGCACGCCGAGGTCCGAGCCGGGCGCGAACAGGCGCTGCGGGTCGCGGGCGAGGTCCCGGGCGCTCAGCGGGGGCCGGGTGGGGGCGGTGCGCAGGGCCGCCAGCACCGAGCCGAGTCCGCGGACGGCCGGGTCGGCGGTGCCGCTCCCGGTGCCGGGCGGGATCGGCCCGGGCTTGTCGGGGGCCTGCTTCGGCTCCAGCTGGTGGGCGCGGTCGCGCAGGCCGGACAGCTTCTCCCCGAGGGCGGTGAACCAGTCGGCCACCGGCTTCCGGGAGCGCGCCAGTTCGGCGGCCTCGGCAGCGCGGGCGAGCACCGGGGCGAGCCGGTCGGCGAAGTCCGCGGGGGTGCCCAGCGGGCCGGACGGCAGGTCGAGGTCGGCGCGCAGCGGGGCCAGCACCTGGTCGTCGAAGTCCCACAGGACCCGGCTGTGCCCGGGACGGGGGTTGGGCGCGTTCTCGGAGACGGTGATCCAGTCCGCCAGCTCGGCGCGCAGGTCCTTGAGGGTGCGCAGGTCCCGGGGCAGCCCGATCACCGTGACGTCGTTCTCGCGGTCGAGCCGTACCTCGGGCACCAGCCGCAGCACCCGGTGGACCGGGTCGGCGGCCTTGTCGGCGCTGAACACGAACAGCAGCCGGTCGCCGGGCTTGATGTTGTTGGCGGTGCCGGCGGCGAACAGCTCGGCCCGGCCGCCGGGGTTCAGCTGTCCGGGCGTCAGCTGGTACGGGCGGCGGCGCAGCACCGCCAGTTCGTTCCAGGCGGAGCGGGCGGCGAGGTCCTCGGCGGTCTCGAAGGACTGCGGGTCCTCGCCGGGGCCGGGGACGCTCTGGCTGCGGGCGCCGCGCGGGATGGTCACGGTCGGGTCCTCGACGGCCCGCGGGTCGTGGTCGAGCGTGTAGGCGAGGTAGGTGTCGGCGGCGACGCCGGGCCGGGGCCGGTGCCCGACCAGCCGGCCGAGCAGGGTGAGCGAGCCCTCCTCGACGGCGGTGCGCAGGTAGCCCTCGTTGGCGATCCGCTCCGAGTAGAAGGTGAGCACGTCGGCGAGCACGGCCCAGGAGTCCAGCAGCGCGATCGCCGGGTCGTCCGGGGTGCGGACGGTCAGGTCGCGCAGCGCCGGGTAGGCGGGTCCGGACAGCCGGGCGAGCAGGCTGTCGAGGAACTCCCCGTAGCTCCCGACCCGGTAGCCGATGGCGTCCAGCCCGGGCGGGTTGAACAGCGGGACCGGCGTCGCGGTGGCGGTGCCCGCGCAGCCGCAGGTGCACTGGCCGCTCATCGGCCACCTCCGATCACGATCGAGAGCCGGCCGTTCTCCGGCCAGTCGGGGTCGTTGTCACAGCCGGCGATCTCCAGCGCGCCGAGCCGCAGCAGCCCGTCGGCCGACTCGCCGTCGTCCCGCCCGAACTGCCGCCGCAGCCGGGTGACCCGGGCACTGACCACGCCCGGGACGGCGGCGGCCGCGGCCACCAGCCGGGAGACCCGTACCGGCTCGCCGAAGCCCAGCGCGTCCGGGTGGAAGAAGCCGAGGCGGCCGTCCGGCAGCGCGCGGTTGCCCAGGACCCGCCGCAACTCGGCGAGCACGTGGCCGCGTTGGTGGCCGGGGGCGGCGCAGACCTGCAGTTCGAGGTCGATCGGCACCACCAGGGCGGGGCGGACGACCAGGTCGTGGCCGATCCGGCGGTACGCCTCCAGGCCGTGTCCGACCGCCTCGAGCAGGGTGGTGTCCGCGGTGGCGTGCCCGTACGGCTCGACGGCGACGTGGACCTCCTGGACGCTGCCGGTCCAGCGGAGTTCGGCGGCGGCCCGCCGGACGCCCGGCAGGGCCGCGGCCAGCTCCGCGTAGTCGGCGGCGGTCACGGCGCGCAGCCGGGTGCGGCTCAGCGCGAGCGGGGCCGCCTGCCGTACCTGGTCGAGCGGTTCGGGATCGGTGCCGCCGGTCGCGGGCATCGGGTTGCGGACCCGGAGCAGCGCGTCCTGCGGCGGGGTGACCGTGCTGCGCCCCCCGGGGTGGGGCGGCTGGTCCCGGCAGACCACCAGGTGGTTGATGGCCTCCGCGCCGACGTTGCCGGCCGTGCCGTTGCCGATCCGGTAGGCGACCCGCAACTCCGCGCCGGGCCGCGGCGGTTGACCGTGCCGCCCGTCGCCGAAGCGCAGCGCGAGGCGGCCGTCGTCCGCCGGCTCGCCGACGAAGTGCCGGTCGCGGGGGCCGTCGGAGAGCAGGTCCCGGCGGGGTGTCCACTCCTGGTCCCCGGCGGTGGCCCGGACGGCGGGCAGGGCGGCCCGGGGGTCCTGGACGGCGATCCCGGAGGCCGGGCCGGCCAGCGCGGGGGAGTCCGGGTCGAGCCCGGCGGCGTACCGCCCGCCCCAGTTCTGCGCCACCTCCCAGACGCCGGGGCGCCGGAGCACCCCGCCGGAGCGGGCCCTGGCGGTGAGCACCTCGAGGCGGCGAAGCTTGGCGGCGAGCAGGCGGGTGCGGCGGGCCAGCAGGTCGCGCAGTCCGGCGGCGGGCCGGTCCGCGAGGCGCAGCTCCTGCACCACCCGGGCCCCGAACAGCAGGGTCAGTTCGGCGAGTTCGGCGCGGGAGAGGGGGTGGCCGCGGTCCGCCCGGTGCCACAGCTCCTCCAGCCGCTGCCGGACCCGTTCGGGGATGCCGGCGAGCAGGACGGCCTGCCGGGCGCTGACGTGGGCCCGGTCCGGGTAGGCGGCCGCCTGGGTGACCGGCGCGTAGCGCAGCACCGGGCGGAAGGGCTGCGGCAGGACGGGGTAGCGGGTCTGGTCGAGCAGCGTCTCCAGGGCCGCCGCCTGGGCGTCGGCGGTGGGCGGCTCGACCACGGCCCCCTGGCCGTCCTGGCCTTCCGCGTTCGCGCCCGGGGCGAGCTGGATGCTCAGCCCGGCCCGGCGGACCGCCGCCTCGCCGAGCAGCGCGTCCAGTTCGCGGACCTGGTGGGGGCCGAGCTGGCGGCCGGTCCTGGTCCGGTCGAGCAGTTCGTGGATCGCCTCCGCCGCGGGGCTGCCCCCGGTGCGGTCCGCGCAGCCGCATCCGTCCGGCTCGCAGGGCGCCACCCGGACCGGCTCCGGCGGCACCGCGAAGGTCTCCGGGGCTGCGCCGCAGAAGGTGAGCGAGCGGCCGTGGTCGACCAGGACGACGTTGCCGCGGGCGACGCTCACGTCGGGGATCGGGCCGCAGTCGCTCCCGCCGCGCGCGGACAGGCAGAGCGGGAAGGAGAGCGCGTCCTCCGGCGCCCACTCGACCTCGACCACGGGCTGCCGGTACAGCTCGTCGACCAGGTGGGTGACCGAGGTGAGCCGGACGGCCTGGCGGTGCGCCGGGTCGGCGTCGGCGGCGGCGCCGGTGCGCGGACCGAGCACCTCCTCGACGACCAGCAGGTCGCCGGGGCGCAGCGCCAGGTGCCGGGAGCGGTCCTCGGGCCGGTCGGCGTGGTGCCAGTCGTCGCGCAGGGTGGCGGAGGTCGCGCCCTTCGGCAGGACGCAGTCCTGGTCGCCCCAGGTCCAGAACCGGATGGTGTTGTGCTCGGGGTGCAGCACCAGGTCCGTCCCGCCGAGCGGCTCGAACACCTCGACCGCCGCGGTCCGGGTGAGGGCGTCCAGCTGCTCGTCGGGGATCACCGTGGACAGCTCCGGGCGTTCCTGCGGGCCGAGCCGGCTGACGTCGACGGCGGCGAAGCGGAAGCCGCCGGGGCGGAGGGTGAGCGGGCGGTCCGTCGTCAGGGTGACGAACGCCCGGGCGTTGCAGCCCTCGTGCACGGCGTAGTCGATCAGCCGGACGTGTCGGCGCACCGACACCCGGCGGCGGGCGGTGTCGAGGTACGCCTCGGTGGCCACCGCGTCCTGCTGGTAGGAGAGTCGGTCGGCGGTGTAGGCGAGCAGCTCGACCAGGGTGATGCCGAGGTCGGGCAGGTGCCGCTCGGTCCAGCCGGGGGCGGTCAGGCTCATCCGGTCCAGCACCAGCCGGCGCAGGCTCTCGTAGTCGCGGGCGGTGTAGTCGATGACCGCGGACGCCGGGGCGGAGGGCGGGCAGCTCTCCTCGGTGCGGCAGTCGTAGGGGGAGGGGCAGTCGGCGCCGAAGGAGAACCCGGCGCTCGCGTACCTCGGGTCGAAGCCCGGGTACGGCCGGGTGCCCGGTCGGCCGTAGGCGTCCGCCTCGACCACGGTCAGCCGGTAGCGGGAGGTGTCGCCGACCCGGTCGAGGGTGACGTGCATCCGGTCGTCCAGCTCCGGGTCGTCCGCGCGCTCGATCTCGACCGCGAGGGCGCGCAGCCCGGTGATCCGGCGGCCGCCGTCGACGCGGATGTTCTCCGGGCCGAGCTCGTCCGGCGCCCGGCCGAGGAAGGTCACGGTGAGCGTGCGCCCGTCGCCCTCCGGCTCTGCGCCGTCCAGCCCCAGCAGGTGCGCCGCGCGCACGTCGGTGCGCCGCAGTTCCGTCCCGCACCGGGCCGCCGGAGTTCCGGTTTCGGATCGCCCGGTCATGCCGCCACCCCGCCCTCGAAAACGTCCTGCCGCTGGGTGCCGGTCCGGCGGACGACGTAGGCCAGCTCGACCCGCACCACGTTCTCCTCGCTCTCCACGTCGAGCGCGGCGACCTCGATGACGTCGCCGAGCCACCGCTGCAGCGCCGCCTGGACGGACAGCTGCAGGGTGGCCGCCAGCTCCGGACTGTTCGGCGCGAACACCAGGTCCAGCAGCCCGCAGCCGAAGTCCGGGTGCATGACCCGCTCGCCGGGGCTGGTGAACAGCAACTGTTCGATCAGGTCGCGCACGTGGTCGTCGTACGCCGCCTCGGCGGTGCGCCCGCGGCTGTCGATCCGGAACGGGAACGCGAGGTCCGTCCGGGCCGGCCCGGGCAGCGGGGCCGTCGGCCCGGCGCCGGGCCCGGCCTGCGGTGCGGCGTACGCACCCCCGGTGTGGATGCCCCCGGTGTGCGCACCCCCGGCGAGCGCACCCCCGATGATCACGGGCCCGGTGTTCATACGCCCTCCGCCCGCTGCTGGACGACGGTCACGATCGGCGGCCCCTGCGGGACCTGCTCGGCGCTCTGGCACAGCCCGACGGCGGACTGGGGCAGTGCGGGGGAGCCGTTCACCCGGATCCGGGCGGACGGCACCACCCAGCGGACCGTCACACAGGGCTGCGGCTTGCCCGCCACGTTGAACGGGCAGCCGGTCACGGTGTACGGGTCGGCCGTACTGGTGACGGCCTGGCCGGCGACCAGCACCCGCGCCTGGGCGGGCCGGGCCGTCGCCTGGCCGCCGTGCGGGCAGGTCACCGTCGCATTGACGTGCAGCAGATTTCCGGTCATGTGGTTCTCCCCCGTCAGGTCACGCTCAGGGCGTCCTGGTTGATGGAAACGGTGGCGCCGACGAGCGAGATCTCGGCGCCCTGGCCGTTGCTGATCCGGATGCCCGAGTCGTTGATCACGATCGAGGCCCCGCTCGGGGTGCGGAGCGTGATCCCCGTGGTCGGGTCGTCGGACAGCACGATCACCCGCCGCCCGGTGGTCTCCAGCACGGCGTTCGGCGCCCCCGGCGGGCCGGTCGTCGCCTCCACCGGGACCTCCGAGGCGGAGCCGTACCAGCAGCCCGTCCAGATCGGGTAGCTCTGGTCGCCCTGCTCGAACTCCACCCACACGCCCGCCCCGACCGGCGGGACCGCGTAGTGCCCCATGCCCGGACCGGCCACCGGGAAGCAGGGCATCGCCCAGGTCGACACGGCCTCGCCCAGCACGTCGGGCACCTGGGTCTGGATGCGGCCGATCCCGAGCGGGTCGGCGTTGTTCACCACCGTCCCCCGGAACTTGCCGAGGTAGCGGGTCGGTTCGGCCATGCGGGCAACTCCTGCTGCTCGGTGCTGGGCGGTTACGGGACGACGGCCGGCTGGAGGGCGATCAGGCCCTCGCGGGTCAGCGTGAAGTTCTGGGTGTACGAGCCGCGCTTGAGGTTGTGGGTGACGCTCTTGACGAAGTAGAGGCCGTCGTAGGTGAGCCCGGCGCCGCGGACGCCGACCAGCTCGCGCGGCCGCAGCACGTGCCCGTACCGGACGACGTCGAGCTGGCCGGAGCCGGAGACGGCGTCCGCCGACTGCATCGCCTTGGCGATGGTCTCGGCGACGGCCTGGGTGGTGTCCTTCTTGGCGGTGTCGGCGATGACCTTCTTCTTCAGCGCCGGCGCGGGCCTGAGCGCCAGCGGCGGGCGCAGGATGCTGACCTCCGGCACCGGCAGGACGGAGGACACCTTGGTCGCCGGGAGCTGGATGCGGGCCTCCGGCTCCTCGCGGGCCGTGCCGTCGAACGCGAAGGTCAGCTGGTCGACGTTGGACAGCGCGTCCATGTTCACGTTCAGTGCGTGCTGCGGGACGCCGAGCCGGTTCTCCGGCCCCCAGTAGGCGCGGCTCATCCCGGGGACCGGGCCCGGGTCGAGGTAGAACACGTAGCCGTTGGCCTTCGCCAGCTCGCTGACGTACCCGAGGTCGGTGCCCTTCTGGAAGTCGATCCGCCGGGTGGGCATCGGCGTCTGCGGCACCAGCTCCGGGACGACCAGCGGCAGGATGCCGTACTGCCCGTACTTGCCGATGATCGCGGCGACCCGGGCCGCCGGGGACATCGCCGGGAAGGGCACCCCGGCCTGCTCCTCCAGGTCCATCAGCACCGTCAGGTCCTCGCCGGTGACGGTGAGCGTGGACTGGCCGGGCTGGTTGCTGATGCCCACCTCCTGGCGGATGATCACACCGTCCATCAGCACGGTCGGGGTGCCCGTGACGGTCACCATCAGCACGACCCTGATCTTCGGGTCGAAGAAGCCGCCCGGCAGCAGCGCGGTGTCGATCAGACCCCGCTTCGACAGGTCGAAGGCGAGCTGGAACCCGCTGCGCTGCCCGGACGCCACCGTGACCTGCGCCGACAGCAGGGCGTCCGTCACCGGCTGCGGCACCGGCACCGGGATCTGCGGACCCATCAGCAGGCTGAGGTGGATCGCCCCGACCGGCCCGCCCCCCGTGACGGCCGAGAGGTCAGGCATTGCGCACCCCCGGCACCGCACCCGGCACCGCACCCGGCAGCGCGACGGTGATCCGCCGGCCCGGCGTCGCGGTCAACTCCCGCGGATCGACCACGGGGTTGGCGTCCGCGATCCGCCACCACTGGTCGGCGCTGCCGAGGTAGCGGTTCGCGAGCAGGTCGAGGCGGTCCCCGGCGCTCACGGTGTGCTCGGCGAGCGGGGTCAGCCCGTCCGTGCTCGGCAGCAGCCTCCGCCGCAGGTACGGCACCTGCCGCCCGTCCGGCGTCGTGTGCAGGGCCACCGGGACGCCGTGGTACCGGCTGGTCAGCGGGTACGGCGAGGGCGCGGGCAGCGCGCCGGACGTGTGGTCGACGGTCATCGGAGTCCCCCTCCCAGGCCCAGCACGCTCAACCGGCCGTCGGCCGCGGCGCCGACCAGCCGTTCCTTCTGCGCCAGGTGCGCCAGGTACAGCTCGGCCCCGCGGTGGCCGGTCGGCAGATCGGTCACGGTCAGCACGCGCAGGCCGATCGCGACGGCGGCCCTGATCGGATTCAGATCGATGTCGAACGCCTCTTCGGTGATGGTGAGTTCGGTCAGCCGCACCGGCAGGATCCGCTTGCCGCCCCAGGTGAACAGCGTCAGCGGCGCCTCGACCGGCGTGATCTCCAGGGTCCCCGCCGCGGCGAGCGCCTGATTGGTCCTCAGCTGCGCGCTGGCCGGCTGCACCAGCAGCTCCAGCGTCGCCAGCTGCGGATGGATCCCGTTCGGCGACGGCACGTCCAGCTGGTCCGTCGCGTCCAGCTCCGCGGTGAACTTCCACGTCTCCACGGCCGGCCCCTTCAGCCGCAACGCCTCCGTCCGGTCCCCACTCCCCTCCGCCCCCGCCGTCTGCGGCGCCAACGACCGCTCCAGACTGTCCGGATTGAACTGCAGCACGATCACCCGCTGCGGCGTTCCCCGCTGCGGATCCACGATCACCAGCCCGGCCCTTATGGGCCTGGGGATGTCTGCGTAGGGCATCAGGAATCGCCTTCCGTTCGGGCCATACCCTCCAGCAGGACCCGGGCGTTGTGCCGGACGTGCTCCACCGGGTCCGTCCGGCTCAGCTCCTCCACCACGGCCACCAAGCCGGGCCAGGGCAGGTAACCGGTGGCGAGTACGACCGCCTGTCGGACCGCCGGATCGTCGTCCCGGGCGGCGTCGGCAAGGGCCTCGACCACCGACCGGTCCTCGGGGTCGTCGGCGGTCAGCGCGGTGGCGTAGAGGGCGATGAGCTTGTCGTTCCGGTCAGCGGCCCGGTGCAGGGCGGCCAAGGCCTCGTCCAGGGCCCACACCCGGCAGCGCGGCCGGAGTTCCGCCTCGGCGTCGGCCGCGCCGTCGCCCCGGATCGTGACGTACCGCACGCCGATGTTCCGGTCGTCGACGTAGTGCACCTCGGCTTCGCCGCCCGGGGTGAGCCAGCTGTCGACGACGGCGCCGTCCTCCTTCCGTCCGAGGTCGACGACGTCCCAGAAGAGGTCCCAGACGACCAGCTTGAAGTCGTGCTCGCTGAACTCGGGCTTGAGGACCAGGCGGGTGAACGATCGGGTCATGCGAGTCTTCCTCTTATGTCAGGCCGTAGAAGTGCAGTAGGAACTGTTGGACGAGGTTCTCGCCCTTCTTGACGGTGTCAGCCGCCGTCGTGGCGACGATCCCCACGCCACCGGTCCTGGCGAGTGCCCAGGTTTCGCCGAGCTGCAGCTCGCGGAACTTCAGCTCGTTGCGGTCGGCCGCGGTGCCCTCCAGGTTGGTGAGCAGGCCCGCCTCCTCCTGCTTGAGACCGCGGGCCGCCGCCGCGGCGCCCCTCATCGACATCGGGAACTGCCCCCGGTCACCCCGGCGGTTGTTCTCGTACTGGGCGAACGCGTGGTTCCGGTCCAGCCCGCGGGCCTGCGATCCGCGGGCCAACAGATCGGTCGTCATGGCCGCGTAGCCGAGGTTCGCGGGGCTCCGGACGGACTCCCGGACGAACATCAGCCAGTGCGCGTTGCGCACCAGCTGCTGCTGCTCCGGCGTGAACGACGGGGGCAGGTGGCTGTTCGTGCTGTAGGCCCTCAGCGCCATGGCGAAGTTCATGTCGGTCAGCCCGACCCGGGACAGGTCGGCTGCGATCTCCGGGTACGTGCCGACCCCCTTGGTGAGGGCATTGGTGAGGCCGCCCCGGTTCTGCTCCTTGACCGCTCCACCCTCCGGGCCGACCGTGTAGTGCTCCATCTTCCCCCAACCGACCTTGTAGGGCGGGACGATGAGCGGGCTGCCCTGCGCGGTCGAGACGTCGAGGTCCGTGCCACGCTCCCTCAGGTACAGGACGGAGCCGGGTATGTCCTTTCCCCCTTCCACCCGGAGGGGCTGGTTCACGGCGTCGGCACCGGCCCGGTGCTTGAGCAGCCGCATGTGCCTCGCGACCGCGATGACGTCGGCCCGGTCCAAGAGGCCCTCCGCCTGCTTGCGGATGATCACGCGGATCTCCTCGGCCGTCAGCTCGAAGCCGCCTGCGGCCCTGGCCGTCGGGTTGAGCTGGGCCTCGATGGTGAAGGCCGGACTGCCGACCTCCGTGAGCCCGGTGAGCCGGTACCAGGCCCGCAGCCCGGCCAGGAGCGGCCGGAGCACCACCTGCCGTACCCCGCGGGCCAGCAGGCGTTCGATCCGCGGGCGGATGCGGGCGACGATCAGCTCCAGGCGCTGCTTCTTGGCGTCCGGGGAGTTCTCGTGGGCGCGGCGTTGGGCGCGTTGCTGTTGGCGTTTCTGGTGCCAGGCGCGCAGGCGGTCGCGTTGTGTGCGGTAGGCGTCGCGGAGCTTGTGGGCGCCGTTGGTGAGGGCGCGGCCGAGCTTGCTGTCGAGGAGTTTGCGGCCGAGGGTGCGGGCGGCGACGCGGACGCGGTTGAGGGCGGACTTGACGGTCTGGCGGGAGGCGTTGAGGGCGCGGCCGACGGGGGAGGCGGGTCGGCGGGGTGCGGTGGACTTGGGGCGGGTGACCTCGCGGCGCGGGCGTCCGGGGGTGGCCGAGGGGTGGCGCTCCGCGTGCCGGACGGTGTGCCGGGCGGGGCCGGTGCGGGCCGGCCGGGCGGGGCGGGCGCGGCCGGGGGAGGGCGGCTTGCGCAGCGACCGGGTGGCCCGGCGCAGCCCCGCGCGGGCCTTGTTGACGGCGTTCCCGGCGGCCTTGCGGGCGCCCTTGCCGGCCTTGGCCAGCCCCTTGAGGATCTTCTGGGCGATCGCCTTGAGTTTGCTGCCGACCGCCTTCCCGGCGCCCTTGAGCTTGCTGAGCAGGAAGTTGGAGATGAAGTCGAGCAGCGCGACCACGCCCGCCGCGACCACGTCGGCGAACAGGCAGGCGGCCGAACCGGACTTGACCGCCTTGAGGAAGGTGACGAACTTCCCGATCGCGGCGACGATCTTGCTGATGGTGTTCCACGCCGCCACCAGGCCCTCGATGATCGCCATGATGGCGCCCGCCGCCGGCACGATCAGCGACACCAGCTTCTCGACGACGATCGAGACGATCATCCCCGGCAGTGCGGCGACGATCGCCTGCCAGGCCATCCGTCCGATCTGCGCCATCGAGATGCAGCCCTTGACCAGGACGTTGACGATGGTGGAGGTCAGGCCGACCACCGACTCGACCTTCTCGTTGAACCACTGCTTGACGGCGCTCTTGATCGCACCCCACAGGTAGTGCCGGATGCCGTCGATCGCGGCGGTGCCGAGCTTCTTCAGCCACCCGCCCGGGTCGGAGGCGATGTCGCCGATCAGGACCGCGAACTCGCCGAAGACCGCGATCGCCTTCTGGACGAAGTCGATCGCGTCCATGACGGCCTTGCGGACCGCCTCGACCGCGGCCTTGAGCCCGGCCTCCAGCACGTTCAGCAGCGCGTTCAGCCCGGCCGCCAGCAGGTCGAGCAGTTTGTTGACGGCGTTCTTGAGCCTGTCCGCCCACTCGTTGACCTTGGCGACGGCCTTGTCCCGCCACTCCTCGATCTTCTTGCGGAACTTGTCCCGCAGTTCGGGGAAGGCCGCCAGCAGCACGTCGCAGATCTTGATCAGCGCGTCGGCGAGCTTGTCGATCAGCTCGACGGCGAACTTCCGCGCCTGGTCGATCGCCCAGTTCGCGAACTTCCGGAAGCCGTCGATGATGTCGTTGACCAGACCGCGGAAGTAGTCGAAGACCTTGGTGACCGCCTCGACCAACGCGTCGAAGGCGGCCTTGACCTTGGACTTGACCCAGCCCCACCAGCCCTCGGACTCCTCCTTCTTGCGGTCCTTCTCCTTCTGCGCCTTCTCCTCGGCCTCCTTCCGCTTGTCCTGGATCTTCTGGTTGTCCTGCTGCTGACGGTCCTGGACGTCCTTGTCGGCGTCGGTGCGCTTCTTGCCGATCTGCCCCGTCTTGTCCCGGTGCTCCGCGTCGGAGTCCTGGTCCGCGGTGGTGACCTTCCGGTCCTGCTCGGTGCGCCACTGCTCGCGCTCGGCCTTGACCTTCTCGGCGGCCTCGCCCCGCTCCCCGGCCTGGGCCTGGGCGTTGTCCGCCACCGCCTGGTCGACCTCGGCCTGGTTCCGCCGGCGCGCCTCGGCCTCGCCCTGCTTCTGCTGCGCCCGTTCGGAGCCCATCCGGCTCTGCCCCTGGCCGACCGCGGCCTGGATCTGCGGGCCGCGCTCCTGCTGGGTGACCACGCCGATGCCCGGCTCGGTGTCGACGGCGCCGCCCGCCCGGGCACCCCCGGTCCGGCCGCCGCCCGGGACGGAGGCGGTGAGGGTCTCCTTCGGCACGTCCGGGTAGATCCGGTCCTCGCCCATCGGCTTGGCGGCGTCCTCCCGGCCGACGCCGAGGATCCTGGTGGAACTCTCCTTGAGCTTCGCCGCCTGCTGGTCGGTGCGGGCCGGGTCGCTCTCCCCGGTCAGTTCGACCGTCGGCGCGACGCCGACGGTGGTGTTCAACGCCGGATCGGTCGTGGGCACGTCGCCGACCGCGCCCTGCAGCTGCTGTACTTCCTGCGGCGAGACCTGGTTGCTCGCGTCGTCGGCGACGTGGGGCGCGGCGACCCGGTCGCCGGGGTTCCGGCCCTCGACCTTCTTCTGCTCGGCCTGCTGCTGGCCGTCCTTCTGCCGGCCGTCCGCGCCCTGCGGACCGACCCGCTCCAGCCGCTCCGTCACCGCCTCGGCGGGCGGCGCGGCCTCGGGCGGGCCGGACTGGGTCTGCGGGGCACCGGACGGGCGCTGGACGGCCGGCGGGGCGGCCTGCAGCCGGGCGTGCTGCTCGCCGACCGTACGGTCCACCGAGCCGTCCACGCCGTCCAGGGCGGTGGCCATCTGGTCGGGCGGGAGGCTCGCGGCCGTCGCGAGGGCGCCCTGCGGGTCCTGGGCGGAGACGTCGGGCGGGGCCTGCTTGCGCTGCTTGGACGGGGCGCTCTCGGCCGCGCCGCCCGCCGCGCAGCCGCCGCCCGTGCCTGCGCCGTTGCCGGCGTTGCCACCGGCGCCGTCCGGCTCCGCCTCGGTGGTGGGCTGCTGCGGGCCCGCGCAGGCACCGCCGCCGGACTCCAGGGAGGCGTCGGGGGCGGGCCGGGTGGCGAGCCCGGCGGGTACGTCGGCCTGTTCGGCGGCCGGGCCGGGACCGGCGTCGGGACCGGCGTCGGGGTCGGTTTCGGGAGCCGCGCCAGGACCGCCCGGGCCGTCCCCGCCGACCGGACCTGCCGCGGCGGGTCCGGCGGCGGTGTGCTCCGGGCCCGCGGCGCTCGGCTCGGGTGCAGCTGCGGGCCCGGTCGCGCGGGCCTCCTCGGCGGGGGCTTCCGACTGCCGCGGCTCCGTCGGGTCGGGCCCGGCGGCAGCAGCCGGCGCCGGGTGCGCGGCCGGGTTCGTGGTCGGGTCGGGGCCGATCTCCTGCTCGACCGGCTGCTCCGGCTGGAGGTCGCGGGCGCTCCCGTCCTCGGGCTCGGCGGTGGCGGGGGCCGGCTCGGTGGCAGCCCCCCCGGGCTGGGCCTGCTCGGGCGCCGCCGGCGGCTCCGCCTCGTCCTCCGGCCGGCTCTCCCGCTCGGCCTGCACCCGGTCGGCCTTGGTCGCCGGCGGCTCGGGGAACTCCGGTGCCCCGGCGTTGGCGGCGGGCGCGCCGTCCGCCGACGGCGTGATCTGATCGGCCGTCGGGACGGCGGACACGTCGAGGTCGGAGGAGGGCAGGAAGTCCCCCGGATTGAGCTCCGGCCCGGGGGCGGCCGACTGCGGCTGCCTGTCCTCGCCCGGGGCGGGCGCGTCGTGGACCTCCGCGTCCGCGCCCGGCTCCAGGCCCAACGGCCTTTCCTCGTCCGGCGTTTCACGCTGCCGGTGGTCTCCCTCCAGCATCCCGTGCCGGGCGAGCGGGCTGTCCTCGGCCTGCGCGATGGCGTCCAGGCGCTCGGGCTTGACGGGGGCCGACTGCGGCAGCGGCGCGGCGGCGGGCTCCTGGGGCTTGGTGCCGGCCGAGGGCTGGGTGGCGGCGTTCGCCCGTTCGGCTCCGGGCGAGCCGGGTACGGAGACGGCTGCCGGCTGGGCGCCCCCCTCCGTCGCGGCGGCCTGCTCGGGCCCCGTGCCGGGGGCCGGGGCGGGCGCCTCCTCGACGGTGGTCGGCTGTGCGTCGGCGGCGGGCTGGGTTTGGGCCTGAGCCTGGTCCTGGGCCTGACCGGTCTCCGGCTGCGGAGCCGGCTGCGCGTCCGGCGGAGTCTGCGCGGCCTCGCCCTCCGAGGGCTGGGCCTGCCGGCCGTCCTGCTCCTCGTTCTTGCCGTCCTCGTCCGCCGCGTCCGCCTTGTCGCCGTTCGCCTTGCGGCGCTTGCGCCGATGCTTCGGATCGTCTGACTGCCGGGCCTCTTCGTCGAGTCGACGGTTCCGGTTCTGCTCCTCCGTCTGCCCGAGCTCGTCCGTCGGCTTGTTCCCGTCGGTGGCCCGCTCGGCGGCCTGCTCGGTGGCCCGGTCGGTGACGGGCTCGGGTGTCTGCGCGCCGTCCACGTCGGCCGGGCGGTGCTCGGCGGCCTCGACCAGTTCCAGCACCCGGGTGTAGTCCGACGAAGGCAGCCGGTCCGCCAGCCGGGCGAGCACGGAGGCCTGCAACTCCGGTGCGAAGCGGGCGAGTTGCAGACGAACCCGGCCGGAGGAGTCGGTCGGGTCCCCGCGCAGCGAGCGCAGGATGCCGGCGGCCAGCCGGTCGACCAGCGTGGCCGGGTCGAGCCGCTCGGTGCGGAACCGGTCGGCGTCGACGGTCGCGTAGCGGAGCCAGCCCGGCGTGGCACCCGGCGTCGCCGCCGCCGGCCGGTCCTCGCGCGCCCCGTGTTCCGCCTCCCGTTCGATCGCGTCCTGCGGCAGGCTGACCGCGCCCAGATCGCGGCCGGCCCGCAGCGCGCCGAGCGGGTTCGGGGCCTGGACGGTGTGCAGCAGCTCGTGGGCGAGCAGCCGCCGGCCGTCCTCGCCGGCCGGGCGGTACTTGCCCTCGCCGAAGAAGAGGTCCGGACCGACGGCGACGGCGTCCGCGCCGATCAGCTCGGTCAGCGCGGCGGAGTCCCGGTCGGTGTGCACCCGGACCCGGCTGAGGTCGTGCCCGAGCCGCGCCTCCAGCTCCCGCCGCACGCCCGGGTCCAGCGGCTGGCCCGCGCCGGAGACGATCTCCTTCGGCTCGGGCGTACGGGCCTTCGGCGCCCGTGGCTTGCGCCGGGCCGCGCCTTGCTGGGCGTCCGGCCCGGAATCCCGGGCGGGCGCGTTGAGCCGGCTCATGTCCGCCCCCGTTCCGGCGCCCGGCCACCGCCGGACAGCCCGGTGTGCACGGCGCGGGCGAGTGCCTGGCCGAGCCGCTGCGCCGAGGCGCCCGCGGGCAGGGGCGGCAGTCCGGCGAGCAGGTCCAGCGCGCGGTCGCCGTCGGCCGCGAGCGGTACCCCGCGTTCCGCGACCAGGCGGGTCAGCTCGCTCCGGAACGCCGCCGTCAGCCGGTCGTGGTCGATCCGCGGGAAGCCGTCGAGGACCAGCTCGCCGATCTCGACCTCGATCCGCCCGGCACCGCCGGTCCCCGCGCTGCCCGTTCCCAGGCTGCCCGTTCCCGCCGGGCCCGCTGTCGCACCGCCGGTCCCCGCGCTGCCCGTTCCCAGGCTGCCCGTTCCCGCCGGGCCCGCTGTCGCACCGCCGGTCCCCGCGCTTCCCGTTCCCGCGCTTCCCGTTCCCGCCCTTCCCGTTCCCGCACGGCCCGCTGCCGCGCTGCCCGGCCCGGGTGCGGTCCCGGGCCCCTCGGTCTCGGTCAGATCCATCCGGAGACCTCCGAAGGCGTCAGCGAGCGCTCCAGCTTGAGGTACTCGGTGCGCGCGGCGGCCAGCAGGTGCCGCATCTGCATCGGGCAGTCCTCGTCGGCGGCCAGGAAGGCGGCGGACAGCGCGATGTTGCGGATGGAGCCGCCCGCCACGGTCAGCTGGGCGAGCCGCTCCGGATCGACACCCTGGCTGGGGGTCTGCGCGGGGATGACCCGGCGCCAGATCTCGGCGCGCTCCGGTACTCCGGGGAACGGGAAGTCGGCCACGAACCTGATCCGCCGCATGAACGCCGGGTCCAGCGCCTTCTTCATGTTGGTGGTGAGCACGGCCAGGCCCCGGTAGGCCTCCATCCGCATCAGCAGGTAGCTGACCTCCAGGTTGGCGTAGCGGTCGTGGCTGTCCTTGATCTCGCTGCGCTTGCCGAACAGCGCGTCGGCCTCGTCGAACAGCAGCAGCGCGCCGCCGCGTTCGGCCGCGTCGAAGACCCGTCGGAGGTTCTTCTCGGTCTCCCCGATGTACTTGCTGACGACCTGGGAGAGGTCGATGACGAACAGGTCCACGCCGAGCTGTCCGGCGACGACCTCGGCCGCCAGCGTCTTCCCGGTGCCCGAGCCGCCGGCGAACAGCGCGGTCACGCCGAGGCCTCGGCGCAGCACCGACTCGAAGCCCCACTCCTGGTAGACGGTGCCGCGCCGGCGGACGTGGGCGACGATCTCGCGCAGCGTCGCGAGCTGGCGCTCCTCCAGGACCAGGTCGTCCCAGCCGGCGCGCGGCTCGACCCGCCGGCCCAGCTCGTCCAGGGACATCCGGGCTTCCACCAGTCCGGCGAGCCAGGCCAGTCGGCTGACGTCCGCACCGTGTCCGCCCTCCCCGCCCGCCCCGCCCTCCGCGCCGTCCCCGCCGTTCCCGCCGTCCGCACCCCTCACGCCGTCCGCACCGACGTGGCTGTCGCCGCCCTTGCCGCCGCCCTTGCCGCCGGCCTCGGCGGCCCGCCGGGCGGTCGCCGCGGCCGAGCGGATCACATGGCCGGGCAGCGAGAACTGGGCGGCCAGCGCGCGGAGTCCGCCCTCGGTGACCCCCGGCGCGCCGTCCAGCGCCTCGGCCCAGATCCCCAGCTGCTCCTCGGGGCCGAGCGGGGGCACGGTCAGCCTGGTGCGGTCCGAGGTCCCGGCGGGCGGGGGCTCGTCGCCGGACACGACCAGCGGCACCGCGAGGCGGGCCAGGAAGGACTCCGCGCCGTTCGGGGCGTGCGGACGCTCCCGGCCCGGTTCCCCGCTCTCCACCAGCAGCGCGGCCGGGATCAGGATCGCCTCGCGCTGCCACAGCCGGGCGAGTTGCTCGCGCTCGGCGGGTTCGGTGGGCAGGTCCTCGCGGTGGGCGGCGTAGAGGCCGAGTCCGGCGCGGTGGGCCGCCTCCGCCGCGATCTCCCAGCGGGTGCGGCGGTCGGCGCCGGTCAGCTCGGTGTGCGGCGGGCCGGACAGCCCGGCCGAGGTCCACGCCCGTGCCAGCTCGGCGGCGCACCGCTCGTGCGGGCCGGGCAGCTCGCCGGGCGGTCCCACCCGGGTGAGCAGGCCGTGCAGCCGCACGTCCAGGTACGGCACGCCGACCAGGAAGTGCAGCACCCGCTCGTCGATCCGCAGCCGGGAGGCGGTGAGCGCCGTCTCGTCGTCGAGTTCGACCAGCCGGAAGCGGCGCAGCGGGCCCACCGGGGTGAGCGCGCTCCAGTGCGGCTGGTCCAGGGCGGCGAGGGCGAGGGAGAAGGTCGGGTACCCGCGCGCCGGGTCGCCGCCCGCCGCGGCGCACCGGGCGGCGGCGGTGGGGTCGATCGCGGGGGCGGCGGCCAGCACCAGGACGTCGCGCTCGAAGGGGGTGAGGCCGAAGGAGGCGGTGAGCGCGTCCAGGGCGGTGGCGGGCTGCCGGCGCCCGCCGCGCCGGGCGCCGGGTGCCGACGATGCCGACGGTGCGGCGGGCCCGGCGGTGCGGCCGGCCGCGTGCGCGTCGACCCGGTCGAGCACGGCGGCGACCGCGGCGGACAGCGACTCCCGGTGCGAGTCGTCCGCCGAGCCGTCGCGGCCCTGCCTGCGGCGCGTGCTCATCTCCGAACCCCCCGTCCTGCGGTCAGTGCGTCAGGTCCACGACGGGGCCGGTGAAGGCCCCCTCGCCGGACACCGTCAACTCGCTCGGCACGCCGTCCACCTGGATCCGGGCCAGGTACGCCGTCGGGCGGACGCCGACGACCGGCACCCGGACCTCGAACGGATCGGTGCGCGGCACCGGCGGCGCGGGTGCGCGGAACTGGTGGCTCGCCCCGGGCCGCCCGGCGGGCGGGTGCAACTCGTCCAGGAGCAGCAGGACCTGCTGGTCGTCCCGGAGCGGCAGGTCCACCCGGACGTCCAGCCGGGCCGAGACGCCGGCCGGTCCGTCGCTGCGGTCCGCGGTGCCGATCGGCGCGACGATCCGCGGCTGCCGGGCGAAGGTCTGCACGTTGGACTCCACGGCGAGGTGCTCGGCGGCAGGTCGGCCGTCGAGTGCCAGCCCGTGCAGCACCTGCACCCGGAACACACCGGGCGGCAGGTCCTCCGGTACGGCGACCACCAGCCGGTCGTCCCGGACGGCGCCCGGGTCGACCGTCACCCGGCGCTCGCCCAGCTGGGCGACCACCAGGTCCGCGCGCAGGCCGGAGCCGTCCACCACCAGCTCCCGGTCCTTGGTCACCGGCCCTTCCGCGGGGGCGCCCCGGGACCCGGCGGGCCGGGAGAGCACCCGCTCCACGACCGGTCCGCGGGACGGCACGGCCCGTACGGAACGGCGCAGCACCGGCTTGCCGGCCACCGGATCGGCCTTGCCCTCCACGAAGACGGCGGTGGCCTGGTAGGCCACGGACAGCGTGTACGGCGTCTGGAGCAGTGTCATCCACAGCTTGGACAGCTCGTCCAGGTCCATCGGCGTGGGCGTGAAGCGCACCCGCTGCGGCGAGGCGGCCAGATCCGTCCCCACCAGGTACGGCTGGCCGGCCGCCTCCTCGATCAACTGGCGTGACAGCAGGGGCTGTTCGGTCAGCTCCCGGACCACGCAGCCGAGCAGCCGCTGGCCGACCAGCTGGGTCTCCTCGCCGTAGCAGCTGATCAGGTAGTGCAGGTCCAGGGCGGCGGCCGGCCGGGTCAGCACGGTGCCGTCGGTCGCGCGGGTGGGCGCGTCGCGGTTGCGCAGCGAGGCGTTGGGCGTGACCTGGTAGAGGAAGACGGTGATGGTCGGGTCGGTGGGCGGCTCGGTCGGCGGCCTGCGGGTGCTGACCTCCACCGCGAACGGGATGTCGGGCGAGAGCGCCCGGGTGATGAGCAGCCGCAGCGCCTCGCTCACGGTGGCGATCGCCAGGTGGTTGCTCATGGGCCCACCCCCTCGGTCACGTGCCCCACCCGCTCGCTCATGCGGTCCCCCGGTTGAGGTACGTGTCCAGGTCGAGGGCCGGGCCCGGGCGGGCGGCGGCGGGCTTGCGCTCCCCGGCCGCGGCGCGCTCGGCGGCCCTGACCTCGACCCGCCCGATCTGGACCCGCACCACCCGCTCGACCGGCCGCTGCTGGCGTCGGGCTCCGGCCGGGTGCGCCTGGCCCGGGGCGACCGCCCCGGCGGCCCGGCGTCCGGCGGCCCGTGCGGCGACGGCCGGCCGCGCCGGTGCGGGCGGTGCCGCGTTCGGCAGCTCGCGGGCGGCCGCCCGGTGCGGTGCGGTGACGGGCGCGGGTGCGGCTGCCGGGCGGGCGGCCTCCCTCCGCACCGCCGGTTCGACGGCCGGCGCGACCACGGGGGTGGCCGGCGGCGCGATCAGCAGCGGCGTGCGCGGCAGCGGGAGGACGGGCGCGACGGTCGTCCGCTCCCCGTCCTCCGCCGCCCGCAGCGCCCTCTCGACCCGTGCGGGCGGTGCCGCCGGTGGCCGGGGGAGTGGTACGGGGGCGGGGCGCCCGACCGGGCGGCCGGGCCCGAACGACTCCTCGCCCACGACCGGCAGCGCCGGAGCGAGCGCGTCGAGCCGTTCGAACGGCCCCGGCAGGCGCGGGCGCACCCGTACCCCGGCCCGGTCCCCGCCCGGGCCGCCCTTGGCGACCAGGCGGTCGAAGTGGTCAGGCATCTGCACACAGCTCCAGGTAGTAGCGGCGCCGCAGCGGGCTGAGCGCCAGGATCTCCGCCTCGCTCCAGCCGTAGGCGGTGGCCAGGAGGTGGACGTCGAGCAGGGTCGCCCGGGCCCAGTCGTCCAGCTCCTCCCAGAGGTAGGAGGCGATGTCCAGCTCGGCGAGGGCCTGTTCGCCGCACGCGGGGCAGCTGAGGTTCAGCCGGACGTCCGCGCAGGGGTCGGCCTCGGCGGCGGCCTCGGCCACGCGCCGCTGGACCGTGTCGGGGAGCTGCCGGGCGGCGACCGGCTCCCCGCCGTGCTCGGCGGTCAGCACGCACCGCTCCAGCACGACGGCCCTGGCCTGGCCCGCGGGGGCCTGTTCGGCGGCGGCCAGATCGCCGGCGGTGGGCAGCCGGAAGCCGACCTGCCAGCCGTCCAGCTCCACCCGCAGCGGGCCGTCCGCCGGCCGTGCGGCGCCGACCACCTGCCCGGAGTCGAAGGCGAACTCCATCTCCTCCGAGCAACTCGGGCAACCGACCCGCACGTTGAGCCGTTCGCCGAACAACTCGGCGCGCAGGCCGAACAGTTCGGCGTCCCGTCGGCCGAGCGGCACGGCCAGCAGCTCCTCCGCCCCGGCGCCCGGGCGGGCGACGGTGTGCAGCAGCAGGGCCCGCCCGGTGCGACCGGCCGCCAGCCCGGCCTCCCACGCGGCCAACAGGGCGGCCTCCCCCGCGAGTTCCACCGGACGGCCGCTCAGGCCGGCTGCTGGAACGAGGGCTCTTCGGGCTCGGGCGTCTCCTCGTCCCGCTCCCAGCCCTCCACCTCCAGCTTGAGGCTCTGGATCGCCACCGCGTTGGCGTTGGCGTCCAGTTCGCCGAGCACCTGGTACTCACTCGGCCAGGCGCGGTACAGCTTGTGGGCGACCGCCACCTGACCGGACTCGTTGAGCACCTGGATCACCAGGTCCTTGCGGAAGTCCCGCAGGGAGACCTCCGCCCCGCGGCCCGCGCCGACCATCCAGACCTTGTTGGCCCAGCGGTCGAACTCCGGGTCGTGGGTGACCCCGCGCTCCAGGGTGACCGCCTCGAAGTCGGTGCGCCCCGGCGACTTGCGCGGCGCGCTCGGATCGCCCCCGCTGCGGTGCTTCACCACCTCGGTGGTGCGCTTGAGCGGGCTGATCTTGCTGATTCCGGCGACGACCCGACCGTCCCAGACGACCAGGAACTTGAAGTTCTTGTACGGATCGAACCGGTGCGGATTGACGGTGAACTCGACCATGGAGATCCTAAACCTCGAACTGTCCGGCGAGCTGCTCGATCTTGACGATCACGAATTCCGCGGGTTTGAGGGGCGCGAATCCGACCACGACGTTCACCACACCGCGATTGACGTCGTCCTGCGTGGTGGTGTCCTTGTCGCACTTGACGAAATAGGCCGAGCGCGCCGACGTGCCCTGGAACGCGCCCTGCTGGAACAGCGAGTGCAGGAACGCGCCCACGTTCAGCCGGATCTGCGCCCACAACCGCTCGTCGTTGGGCTCGAACACGACCCACTTGGTGCCGCGGTAGAGACTCTCCTCCAGCATCAGCGCCAGGCGCCGCACCGGGACGTACTTCCACTGCGAGCTGAGCGCGTCGGCGCCCGCCATGGTCCGCGCGCCCCACGCCACGGGGCCCACCACCGGGAAGGTCCGCAGGCAGTTCACCGCCAGCGGGTTCAGCAGGCCGTTCTCCCGGTCCGTCAGCGGGACGGTCAGCGCGCGCACCCCTGGCAGCCCGGCCTCGGTGCCCGCGGGCGCCTTCCACACGCCCCGCTGGCCGTCGGTGCGCGCCATCACGCCGGCGATGGTGCCCGACGGCGGGAAGCTGCGCAGCCGGCCCGTGAGCGGGTCGACCAGCTCCAGGTGCGGGAAGTAGAGCGCGGCGTGGTCGCTGCGCACCGAGTCGAAGGCGGACAGGCCCGCCCGGGCGGCGTCCAGCGTCGTCCACGCCTGCGGCGCGTCGACGATCAGGAACATCCGCTGCTCCACGCAGAGCGCCTGGGCGGCCGAGACGACCGTGACGGCGTCGTCCACGCTGGCGTAGCCGGCCAGTTCCGGCAGCACCAGCAGGTTGACGTCCGGCACGTCGCGCAGGGCCTGGATGCCGGTCTTGGCGGCCTCGCTGCCGATCAGGTCCGTCATGCCGGGGGCTCCGCCGTCCTGGCCGCCGGCCAGGGCGAGGACCGGCGGGTTGACCGAGCCCTCCAGTCCGAGGTTGTTGGCGGCCTCCCCGAGGAAGCGCACCACGTCGGCCGGGTCGGTGGAACCGGCGACGACCTGGAGCTGCCGACCGAACACGCTCACGCGGGTGCCCGCGAAGGCGCGCTTGCCGGGGGCGTCGGGCAGGGCCCGCAGCTTGCGCTCCAGCAGCAGGGCGAGTTCGGGGACGGTGGTCGGCGCGGTGCCGTCCGCGGCCGGGTCGTAGATCTTGACGGTCCGCGAGACGTCGGCGATCTTCACCTGGATCTCGTGGGTGAGGTCCGGCAGGGCGGCGGCGAAGGGCTTGGAGACGGTGCCGACCGGGTCCGGCCGGCTCTCCGCCAGCACCTTGACCCGGACGACGCCCGAGCCGCTGTTCACCGCCGTCTCGGCGAACCGGGGGCTGGTGGCCTGCGCCGACAGGTCCGTGAAGGACTCCCGGACGGCGCCGGAGGTGTCGAAGACCTGGAGGTTGAAGGTCTCGGCCGGGGTCGTCGTCCGGTAGTCCACGGCGACCCGCAGCCCCCCGCCCCAGAGCCCCGGTTCGACGGCCGTGACCTGCAGGGCGGGGGTGGCGGTGGAGGTCTGCGTCGAGTTGAGCGTGACGCCCGCGGCGGCGCCGGTGCCGGCCGCCGCGACCCGGACCACGATCCCGACCGAACCCCCGTTGAGGAAGAACTGCTGGACGGCGTAGCTGACCGGGCTCTGACTCGCGAGTCCGCCGAAGCGGCGTTCGAAGTCCGCGAAACTGGTGATGGTGACCGGCTGGTTGAGCGGACCGCGCCGGGTGGCCCCGACGAAGGCGGTCACCGAGGTGCTCACCGCGGTGATGGTGCGGACGCCGCTGGGAAGCTCCTCGATGTAGACGCCCGGGTAGGTCGGTGTCGTCGGCAATTCCCCCTCCGTTCACTTCGTGCATCAAGGGACCGGTGAATGGGGTCCGGATGCATTGGTGGCAGGCTCAGTCTCGGATTCAGGTCCCAATTCGTCAAGGCCTGAATGGGAAAGGCTAATTGTATTACTTCGCCTTTTTCTGGGGGTTTCGGAACGTGGGATTCCGAAACCCCTGTGCCGGTGCCGGTCAGCCGCCTTCGGGCAGGTTCCGGTAGTCGGGTCGGGCCGGCGTGGGGTCCGTCGGCGTCGGTGCGGGTGCGGGTGCGGGTGCGGGGTCGGGGGCCGGTGCCGGCGTGGGGGTGGGCGTGGGTGCGGGCTCGGTCGGCGTGGGCTCGGTCGGCGTGGGTGCGGGGGCGGCCGGCGTGGGCGTGGGGGTGGGCGCGGGGGTCGGCGGCTGGTAGGACGGCGGCCGGGCGGCCCCCAGGAACCAGCCCCAGCCCGCGTCCAGCCGGTGCTCCAGGAACCGGAACGCGGCGTAGTAGACCGTGCCGAAGCCGGTGACCAGGGCGGCGGTGACGGAGGCGTTGTCCAGGTGGATGCCGAGCCGGGCGGCCTGCACCACGAGGAACGCGACGATGTAGGGCACGCACGTGCGCCACAGGGACAGGGCGAGTTGGTACATCTGTCCTCCTCGGCCGACGTCAGCCGACGACGGTGAAGCCGTGCGCCTGGCCGAGCCGGGTCAGCGAGTTGATGCCGGGTATGCCGTCCGCCTGCTGCCCGCTGTACCCGTACCGGCGCTGCAGCTCGGAGTAGGCGTCGATGGTCCGGGTGCCGAACGAGCCGTCGGCCCACTGCTGTTCGAGCAGCCCCTCGGCGACGAGGGCGCGTTCCACCGTGTACACGTCGTCGGCGTGCGTGGTGGCGCCCTGGGGTGCGTCCGGGTCCTGGCGGGCCGCCGCGACCACCCGCGACTTCGACACGACGGCCAGCGGGATCGGCCCGCCGAGCAGCCGGCGCAGCGAGGACTCGCCGGGTACGCCGTCCGCGTCCCCGCCGGAGTAGCCCAGACTGCGCTGGTAGTCGGCGTAGTTGAGGGTGTCGGCGTCGGTCCAGTCCGGTCCCGGGCCCTGGGCGTAGTGCGAGCCGAAGCCCGCCGCCACCAGCGCCTCGCCGACGATGGTGACCTGCGGACCGTGTGCGCCGTAGCCGTACGACAGGCCGCCGACCTCCGCCTGGTACCGGGCCGGGGCGGGGTCCGGAGCCGGGTCCGGCTGGGGCGCGGGCTGTTGGGGCGGGGTGACCACCGTGCCGGAGGGGCGCGGGGCGCCCGACGTGACCCAGGCGTACAGCGCCGGGCCGGGGCAGTCGGTCGAGTAGCCGTCCTGGTGCCCCTTGATCTCCGGGCCGGCCGGGCCCTGCTGCTCGCAGTACTCGATCGCGTCCCGCAGGCCGTTGAGCTGTTCCGGGGTGGGCACGGTCGAGCCGGAGGAGCCGACCAGCCCGCACACCGCGTAGTGCGCCTCGTTGAGCGGGACGTCGCCGTTGGCGCTGTTGCGCCGGTTCAGTCCGCGGCCCTCGAACACGTGGCCGTGCTCGCAGACCACGAAGCTGTAGCCGATGTCCGACCAGCCGTCGTCGTCCATGTGCGAGGCCTGGAGGCGGCGTACGTAGGCCGGGCAGGTGTCGTGGGTGTCGAAGGTGTACGCCGTGCCGAGGTAGTGCACCTTCACTCCGGCGCGCGGACCGGCGTACGGGATCGAACCGTTGGGCTCGCGCCAGGGCCGCGCGCCCCACTGGTCCCGGTTCACCAGCTGCAGCCCCGGCCAGTCGGGCGACTGCGGCCCCGGGGCCGGCGTGGGCGGCCCGGGGTCCGGGGCCCGGCCGGCGCCGGCCCACGCCCGCAGCTCGTCCAGCGAGCCGTTGAACACGTCCGCGTCGAGCGGGTCGTCGCTGTACTGGTGGAAGCGCCAGGACGCCTGGATGCGCGGCGAACCCGCGGACACGTAGTCCGCGATCCACAGGAAGTCACCGGCGTTGTCGTCCGTCCGGAACCAGTAGTCCCGGTTGGTGTAGAGCCCGACCAGGCGGTCCGGGTAGCGCTGCTTGACGGCCGCCAGCCACCGGTTCTTCGCCGCGGTCGCGTCGCCGTCGCCGACCGACTGCCCGTACGGCTCGAAGTCCAGCACCAGCAGCTCGCCCGCGGGTACCTGCCCCACCACCCGGCAGAAGTGCTCGACCTCGCCCTCGACCGGGTTCTCCGCGTGCAGGAAGTGGTAGTGCCCGACCACCAGCCCGCGCCCCCGGGCGTCCGCGAGCTTGTCGGTGTACCCCGACTGGCCGGTGTGGCCCCCTTCGGTGGCCTTGATGAACACGAACTCCGCGTCCCCCGGAATGCCCGACTGGAAGTCGGACACGTCATAACCCTTCGCGTATGCCATCAGGATGCTCCCCCTTCGCGCCGATGGCAGCCACGGCCGAACCGGCCCCATCCCCCGGGGCGCGCGACGTCGGCCAAGGCGTCATGCTCACTCCACAGTACAGCTGATGCAACATCAACTCCCTTGTTTTGCAGGGGTTCTGTGAGTTCCGCGAGTCCCCTGCGGCGGCCCCGTTCCGCAGACCTGTGCCAGTGGCACATCCACCCGACGACACGCCGTGCGGGGGTGCACGAGGGGCGGTCCGGTGGTCGGGGGCGTGCGCGTCGGCAGAACGGCAGAAGTGGCTCGGCACGCGCGGAGTGGGAAGTCAGGCAGAGCGACTTCCCGCTCCGCGCGTCTGCCGGAGGAGGCCGGACGGAAGGACGACCTCGGGTGCGGGCCGGAGGAAACCCCAGCTTTCTGGGGTACCGGCGGCCGGGGTGCCGTCCAAGACTGTGGCCATGGACACCATCGAGCAGACCCGAACCGCAGAGAACCGAGAGACCGTGCGCGCCTTCATCGACGCGCTGTTCACCAGGGGCGACCTCGCGGCCGTCGACGAATACCTCGCCGAGGACTTCCTCGACCACGACCCGACCGTCGACTCCGACACCAGCCGGGAGGGCATGCGCAGGGCCGGCGCCCTGTTCCGCGGCGCCTTCCCGGACTGGCAGTCCACGCCCGACCTCCTCGTCGCCGAGGACGACCTGGTCGTGGAACACTTCAGCGCCACCGGCACCCAGCGCGGCGAGATCTTCGGCGCGCCGGCCACCGGCCGCACCGTCACGCTGCGCGGCATCAACATCTTCCGGCTCCGTGAGGGCCGCATCGTCGAGCGCTGGGGCCGGCTCGACGAGCTGGGCCTGCTGCGCCAGCTCGGGCTCGTCCAGGGCCCGGGATAGCCCGGGAGTAGCCTGGTGGGCGTGGCAGGTGCGGCCGTGGAACGCCGACTCGCCGACATCGAACGACGGTGCCGCGGCGGGCTGGACACCACCGCGCTGAGCACGGAGATCCTCGGCCGGCTGCGCCGGGTCGTCCCGGCGGAGGCGGCCTTCTCCGCGACCGTCGACCCGGTGACGCTGCTGTTCACCTCCGCCATCGCCGAGGACCCGCTGGGCCCCGCGACGGCGCTGTTCCTGGACAACGAGTTCGGGCGGACGGACGTCAACAAGTTCGCCGGCCTCGCCCGGTCCACGGATCCGGTCGGTTCCCTGGACCGGGCCACCGGCGGCAACCGGGGGTACAGCGCCCGCTACCGCGAGATCATGGCCCCCCTCGGGCTCGGCGACGAAATGCGTGCCGCACTGGTCACCGGGCACCGCTGCTGGGGCGTGCTCTGCCTGCACCGGGAAGCGTCCTCCTCGGGCTTCACCGGCGAGGAGCTCGCCCTGGTCCGGCGCATCGCCCCGGTCCTGGCCACCGGTCTGCGCACGGCGGTCACCGCAGCACCCCCTCCCGGAGCCACCACGGGCGGCCCGGACGGAGTGGGTGTGATCCTGCTGGACTCCGGTCTCCGGACCGTCTCCATGAGCCCCGAGGCCGAGCAGTGGCTGACCGACTTCCCCGACGGCGACCGGCAGGACGCGGGCCGGCTCCCGGTCAGCGTGCTCGCGGCCGCTTCCGGCCCGGTGCCCTCCACCGTGCGCGTCCGCGGTCGCTCGGGCCGGTGGCTCGCCCTGCACACCAGCCGCCTGGGCCCGCAGATCGGCGTGGTGGTGGAACCGGCCCGACCGGCCGAACTCGGCGCGGTCCTGCTCAGCGCCCACGGACTCACCGACGCCCAAACCCGGGTCGCCGCCCTGGTCATCCGCGGGCTCTCCACCCGCCAACTGGTCGACGAGCTCCACATCTCCGCCAACACCGTGCAGGAGCACCTGAGCGCCGTCTTCGACAAGTTCGGTGTCCGAAGCCGCCGCGAACTCGTCGCCGTCGTGCTCGCGGACCTGTCAGGGTCCGCGTAGCGAGGAGGCGCCGGAGCCCTCCGCGGCGCCCCTGGCCGGGCGGACCCCCAGGGCCGACCACACCTCGACGGCGGCGATCTGCCGCACCGGCCGGACGCCGGGCTCCGTAGGAAAGCGGGGCCGGGTGCCCAGTGCGCGCGGTCAGGACCGTTCGAACGCGGCCTTGATCCGTCGGCCGAAGTCGGGAGCGTCCTCGCGGGCCGCGCGGAGCGCCGGGCCCGGCAGACGGTTCACCGCCAGGATTCCAGACGTACAGGCCCGGTGGGCGTCCCGTGTCGGGGATCTTGTTCGTGTCGCGTCTTCTGATGGATCGCCAGGAACGTAGGGGCGTGATGCCGTGCTGGTCGAGGTGATGCCGGGCAGGACCTCGGTGTCGGTGCTGGTGAGCGAGGACGAAGGCGTCGGGAGGGTGAACCGGCGCCCCGAGGAGGGGCGCGCTCCTCCCTCCCGGGAGGGAGGAGCGCGCCCCCTATCAGCGGGATCCGCGCACGTGTCGGCCAGGGTTGACTGGTGATCGACGACGACCGGGAGGAAGACCCATGGGGCGCAGGCGAATCGGACGGCTGGTGGCCCGGGCCGCGGCGGTGGTGGTGCTGCTCGCCGGCGCGGGGGCGGTGCCCGCAGCGGCCGCCGAGACCGCACCGGCCGACATCCGTACGGCCATCGAGGCGGTGCCGGGCCTGCGGATCGTGGAGGAGAAGCCGGCCGCGCCCGGGTTCCGCTTCTTCGTCCTGACGCTGCGCCAGCCCGCCGACCACCACCACCCCGAGCGCGGCGGGTTCGAGCAACGGCTCACCCTCCTGCACCGCGGCGCCGACCGCCCCACCGTGCTCTACACCAGCGGCTACGCCGTCTCCACCAGTCAGTACCGCTCGGAGCCCGCCGAGCTGCTGGACGCCAACCAGGTGAGTACCGAGCAGCGGTTCTTCGGCGCCTCCCGCCCCGAGCCCGCCGAGTGGAACGACCTCGACATCGAGCAGGCCGCCGCCGACCACCACCACGTCATCGAGGCCCTGAAGGCGGTCTACCGGGCGCCCTGGATCTCCACCGGCGGCAGCAAGGGCGGCATGACCACCGTCTACCACCGCCGGTTCTACCCACAGGACGTGGCCGGCTCGGTCGCCTACTCGGCACCGAACAACGTGGACGACCGCGACGACTCCGCCTACCTCGACTTCCTGCGCACGGTCGGCACCCCCGAATGCCGCAGCGCCCTGGCGGCCGTCCAGCGCGCCCTGCTGGAGCGTCGCACGGCCCTGGTCGACCGCTACCAGGCCTGGGCGGACGCGCGCGGCGACGGCTTCGCCCTCGTCGGCAGCGCCGACAAGGCGTTCGAGATCGCCGTCCTGCGCGCGCCGTTCATGTTCTGGCAGGGCCGGGGCCAGGCCGCATGCCCGGCGGTGCCGGCCGCCGACGCCTCCGACGACGCGCTGTACGAGTGGCTCTCCGACGTCGCACAGTTGCCCGTCTACGCCGACTCGGTGGCGAACCAGTTCATCCCGTACTTCTACCAACTCGGCACCCAGCTCGGCTACTTCCCGGTCGAGACCGACCACCTGGCCGACCTGACCCGCTACCCCGGTGCCGCCGAGCCCCGCACCTTCGTCCCCCGCGACATCCCGATGCGCTACCGGCCGCAAGCCATGCGGGACGTCGACCGCTGGGTCCGCACCCGCGGCGAGCACCTGATGTTCGTCAACGGCGCCGCCGACCCCTCCGTCGCCGAACCGTTCCGCCTGGGCCCCGGCTCCCGGGACTCGTACCTCTACCAGGCACCGGACGGCACGCACTCCACCCGCATCGCCCAACTGTCCACCGCCGACGCCGCAGCGGCCACCGCCACCCTGCGCCGCTGGGCGCGGGCGTGACCGGCGGCCGCGGGCGGTGTGCTCGGTCCGGGAAGCGACGTGCCGGCTCGTGCCGGTGGCGAGGTGTCGCCGTAAGACTCCAGCAGGCTGGTCAGCAGCCCCGGCGGCCCGCGCGACCAGTACTACTCCCACACGTAGCGCCAACTCCTCGATACTGACTGCCGATTGTTCAAGCGCTTCTCGGCGCTGACGGGCTTCAACCCGGCCGCCCCGGACCGCCTCGGCCACCAGGGTCTCGCGGACTCCCCGGCCGAGGACCGGCCACCGCCCGGCGTCGGCGGCCTGATCGACCTCGGCGCCAGGGTGGACCTCCGCCTCCTGCTCCTGGGCGACGCCGAGCGGGTATCGGCAACCCGGCCGAGGCAGATCGTGGTGCCAATGCCGGTGGCGTGCGACGGAAGGCCGGGGTTGGTCGGACGCGCTCCCTCAAGGTCAGGGGGAGAGGAGCTCGCGCATGCGGGTCCGTTCGGCCCGGGAAGCCGCGGCGGGGCGTCCGGCCGTCATACCACCGTCGACTGCGAGGTCCTGCCCGGTCACCAGGCGGCTGGCGTCGCCGGCGAGCCACAGTACTGCGGCGGCGATGTCGTCGGTCCGGACGGTGCCGGGGAGCGGTTGGCTGGAGTCCAGCAGCGGCTTGAACGCTTCGGCCACTGACGAGGCCGTGGCGTCAGCAGCCGATGCGTCGGCTCCGGAACCCTTGGCGAAGATGCCCGTCGGCACGAAGCCGGGGGACACGCTGTTCACGCGGACCTCGTGCTCAGCCAGGTCCACTGCCGCGCACCGGGTGAGGTGGAGTGCCGCGGCCTTGGCGGTCGAATAGTCCAGGCCGGACCAGCCGGCGATCTTTCCCGCCAGGCTCGCCACGTTGATGATGCTTCCCGAGCGCTGGGCCACCATCTGCCGTCCGGCGTGCTTGATGCCGTGCATGACGCCCGCGACGTGGACCGCCAGGGTCCGTGTGAACACGGCCGAGTCGAAGTCGGTCACCGACGCCATGTTCCCTGGCCCGCCCGCGTTGTTGACCATGATGTCGAGTCGGCCGTAGCGCTCGACGGCGTGGCCGACCAGCGCCTCGACGTCCGCCTCGACCGACACGTCGCAGCGCACGAAAGTCGCTGACTCGCCCAGTGCCGCGGCCCGCTGGTGTCCTTCCTGCTCGCGGCGGCCGGCGAGGACGACGTGGGCGCCCTCGGCGGCGAACACCTCCGCAATGCGGGCTCCGATGCCGCTTGTCGCCCCGGTGACGACGGCGACCTTGCGGTGCAGACTCTTCATAGCGCAACTCCGGTGTCGGGTCCGAGGCACATGCGATAGGACCGGGTACGGCAAAGGTTGATCATTATCATTGGTCATCAGGGGCCCCTGAACAAGTCACGCCGTCCAGCGACGGGATCGCACTCGGCCAGGCCAGGCCAGGCCAGGCCCGGCCCGGCCCAGTCGGTGTCGGTGCTGGTGGCCGGGTCGGGCCGGGAGCGGTCGGTGCTTGGGGGTGGCGGCGGAGCGCGGGTCGGTCAGGCCCCGGCGCAGGCCTTGGTCACGTCGCCGGCGGCGCTGGCGATCGCGCCGAAGTCGGGCTCCTTGTTCTTGGAGACCCGGTCGATGGCGTCGCCGACGGTCTTGGAGAGTTTGTCGGCGGCCGCGTCGAGTTTGCCCCCGCCGTCCTGTCGGAGCTTCTTGGTGTCGTCGACGATCTTCTTCAGCGCGTCGGCGGTGTTCTTGCGGCGGCTCTCGTCGGCGATCTGGCCGACGTTGCTCGCCGAGTCCGTGAGGTCCTGGACGTCGCCGGCGAGAGTGATCGCGCGCTTTCCGCAGTCGATGGCCTGGTCGGCGTTGTTGCACGCGGTGACCAGCGGGGCCGCGAGGAGCACCGCGAGTGCGGCGGCGGCCAGGCGGTACGGCTTCCTTGTCATGTCAGTATCCCTCCCGCCATGACAACGCCGCTGTGCCGTACGGCAGTTCCGGAGGAGTGGGTGAACGGTCGGCAAAGCTCATGCCTCGTTCGAGGTACATGACGGATCGTCAATGTGCTTGTCTCGGCTAGAGGTTCATGCTCCGAGCAGGTCGGCGCAGGCCTGCCGGGCGGCGGGTGGCAGCAGGGGGCGGGTGCGGGTGAAGAGCAGGCGCAGGCCGGGGCCGTAGCGGGCGGCCAGGTCGGCGTTGTGGGCCAGGACGTCGAGCTCGTTGGCGGCCGTGAGGGCGAGGAAGGCGCGCAGGTCGTCCTCCGGCGGGGTGTGCTCCCGCCCGGTGAACCGGTCGCGGAACAGCGGCTGTTCGACCACGCCCAGGCGCGGGTAGACGGCGGCCCGGTCGCAGCTCGCGTAGAGGTGGACGAGCGCTTCGGCGCGATGACCGACGAGTTCGACCAGGGCCGCGCGCTGGTCGAGCCCCAGCAGGGCGTGGTCGAACCCGTCGGTCCCGTACGCGGCGTGGCAGAGCCCGGCGGTGCGGACGGCCGGGTCGCAGCCCCAGTCGGCCAACAGGCCCGCCACCCGGACCAGATGGGCGAGCAGGGTGCCGCCCGGGTGGGGGATCCGGTCGGCCCCGCGGGCGCGGAGGAAGTCCTCGATACGGTCCTGCGCGGGAACGCTTCGGTGGTCGGAAGGTGTCACGTCGCCGGTCCTACCCGCTTCCGCACGCTTCAGCCCGCTCCGGGCCGCTTCGGCTCGTGGGCCGGCCGCCCGGGCGCCGCGACCCGGGCCGCCCGGCCGCTGTGACCCGGGCCGCCGCCGTCAGCGCTCCGCGGACTCCGTCAGCTCGGCCACGAGGCGGGTGAGGGTCGGGACGGTGACCCCGTGGGCGTCGGCCGCCCGCAGGACGGCGCCTCCGATGGCGTCGAGCTCGGTCGGGCGGCCGGCCTCCACGTCGCGCTGCATCGAGGACTTCATCGTCCCGGGGACGCGGTCGACCAGTGCGAGCAGGTCCCGCGCGTCGCCGGGCGCGCCGACCGCCCGGGCGACGGCGGCGATCTCGTCCAGCGTGGCGAGGAGTTCGGGCCGGTGCGCGGTGCGCACGGTGCCGACGTCGCTCGCGTGGCGGGTGGTGAGCAGGGCCAGCGGGGCGAGGAAGGAGAACTTGCTCCACAGCATCGCGGTCTCGTCCTCGCGCAGCGTCACGCTCAGGCCGGCGTGCCGCAGCCGCTCGGCGAACTCCGCGACATCGGTGGCGGATTCCACGGGCACGGTGGGTTCGGTGGGCCCGACGGGTTCGGTGGCCCCGACGGGCTCGGCGGGCCCGACGGGTTCCGCAGCTCCGGCGGGCTCGGAGGGCCGGGCGGGGGAGGCGAGTTCGACCGTGGTGAACGGGCTGCCGTGCTCGATCCGCCCGGGCGCCGTCCGGGTGGCCTCGACCCGGATCGTGCCGGCCACGACCCGGGCGGCGGGGTAGCGCTCGCGCAGCACCGCCATGTGGTCCAGGCCGTTGAGCAGCGGCACCACGACGGCGGTGCCGAGCAGGTGCGGTGGCAGCCGGTCGAGCGCGGCCCCGAGGGCGGTCTCCTTGACGGTCACGAACACGGCGTCGACCGGCTCGCGCAGCTCGGTCGCGGCCTCGACGTGGGCGCTGAACTCGCCGAACTGCGCGCTGCGGACGTGCAGTCCGTCCCGGCCGATGGCGGCGGCGGTCTCCTCGCCGGCCAGGCAGATGACGCGGTGGCCGTCGCGGGCGATCAGCCCGCCGATCAGCCCGCCGACGCCGCCCGGCCCGAGGATCGCGACGGTCAGGGGGGTGGTGGTCATGCTGGCTCCCGGTGGTGAGAAGGGGTTGGCGCGGCGGTCACGGGTCGTCCCCCGGAGAAGCGGCACTTCGGGCCCTCCGGGGTGGCCAGGCCGTCCGGGGCTGAGGAAGCCGACGTCTTCGCCGTGACCGACGTCGAGGACGTACGGGTCCTCCGGTGGAGCGTCCGCGAGGGTGAACAGGAACCGCCGCGGCGCGGCCACTTCGGCCCGGCCGGTCGGGGAGGACGGGAGACCGCCGACGTGGTCGTACGCGTGGCCGCCCCGTCCGGGAGCCGGACGTCGAGGCCCTTTCCGCGCAAGTACACCTGGAAGGGCGCCCGTTCGTCCGTCGAACGGTCGAGCTCGCCCGGCAGCGGCGGCGGGTCGGGCCGGCGCGTCGTGCGGGCCCGTGGCGGTGGTGGCGGTGGCGGCGTGCGTCGAGGGGGTCATGCGGCGCCTCCGGCGGGGTCGATGGCCCCGGTGGCGGGGTCGGCGCCCTCGTGGAAGGAGACGGCGTCGAAGCTGAACGGCCCCTCCCGGCGCGGCTTCCGGCCCGGCGCCGTGGGGCGGCGCGGGGCGGGGTGGCGGTAGAGGTGGAGCGGGTCGTGGTGGAGGGTGCCGCGGACGGGATCGGGCACCGGCAGACCCTCGGCGCGCAGCGCCGCGACGAGTTCGTGCGCCGGCCAGCCGAGCAGGTCGATCCCGAGGTAGCCGACCGGGCAGGCGGGCCGGCCGTCGCTCGGGTTGCGGCAGACCGCGACGCTCCGCAGGCGGTCCAGCTCGTCCGAGCACAGCGTGACGGTCACGCCGGGGAGGGGGAAGGACAGCGCCCAGCGGCACCCGCAGACGAAGGTGCTCCGCAGGCCCTCGGGCAGCAGCTCGCCGTGCGGGGCCAGCAGGGCGCGCACCTCCGCTTCGCCGAGGCCGAAGCGGAGTTCGGGCAGCGGAGCGGGCAGCCGGACGCCGTGGCCGGGCAGCAGGTCGACGGTCACCCGGTCTGCGGCGTCGTCGACGTCGTGGCGCCGAACGCGTGCGGCGGCTCGGCTGCCCGCTCCCCGTGAATGGTCACAGCTCGCATGATAGCCAGTCGGCTTGCGACCGGATGCGGTCGTCTCCGATCGGGGCGAGGTCTCGGCCGGACCGGTTCCGGCGGCGTCGGACGAGCCCCCGGGGGGTGTAGCACCACCTGCGGGGTTCGGTTTTCCGAACCCCGGATTCGGGGGCCAGCACAATCGATCTCCCGGCCCCGGGCGCCCACGATGGAGGGCATGAACGGGATGACGACGGCCGCGACTCCGGCGGCGCATGACGGGGTGAGGGGTGCGGCCCTGAGCGGGGACGGGCTGCACCGGGAGTACGGGCGCGGCGGGGCGGCCGTCCGGGCCCTGCAAGGCGTGTCCGTGGCCTTCGCGCCGGGCACGTTCACGGCGGTGATGGGGCCCTCGGGTTCGGGCAAGACGACCCTGCTGCACTGCCTGGCCGGGATGGACCGGCCGAGCCGGGGCACCGTGCGCTGGGGCGACACGGTGGTGTCGGGGCTGCCCGAGCGGCGGCTGGCGGAGCTGCGCCGCACCCGGATGGGCTTCGTGTTCCAGGCCTTCAACCTGATGCCGGCGATGACCGTCGCCCAGAACGTCGAACTGCCCGGTCGGCTGGCGGGGCGGCCGCCGGGGCGGGCCGAGGTGCGGGAGGCGCTGGCCCGGGTCGGGCTGGCCGGGCGCGAGCGGCACCGGCCGGGGCAGCTGTCCGGCGGTCAGCAGCAGCGGGTGGCGATCGCCAGGGCGCTGGTCTCCCGGCCGGAGGTGCTGTTCGCCGACGAGCCGACCGGCGCCCTCGACCGGGCGACCGGGCACGACATCCTCGACCTGCTGCGCGCGGGCGTCGACACCGACGGGCAGACCTGTGTGATGGTCACCCACGACCCGGTGGCGGCCGGGTACGCGGACCGGGTGCTGCTGCTGGCGGACGGGCTGCTGGTGGACGAGTTGGTCAGGCCGACCGCCGCGCAGGTCGGCGAGCGGCTGAGCCGGCTGGGCGGGTGAGGACGATGAGCGCGATGCGGGGGAGGAGTGCGGCGCGTGGGAGGAGCCGGATGAGCCTGCCGAGCAGCCCCGTCCTGGCGCTGTCCGTCGGGCAGATCCGGCGCCGGCCGGCGGCCTTCGCCGGCCTGGCGGCGGCGCTGGTCCTCGCGATGGCGGCGGTGACGCTGTTCGGCTCGCTGGTCGCCGCGCAGGCCACCGCCCCCCGGGCGGTGGCGAAGGCGCCGGTGTCCGGGCCGGGCGTGCTGGTGATCGCCGCGGCCTTCGGTGAGATCGCCGTGCTGGTCGCGCTGTTCGTCGTGGTCAACGCACTGGGCTTCACGCTGCGTCAGCAGCACCGTGACCTCGCTCTGCTGCGCACCGTCGCGGCGACGCCCCGTCAGGTGCGGCGAGTGGTGCGCGCCCAGGTCGTGGCGACGGTCCTGCTGGCGGCGGTGCCCGGGTGCGCGGTGGGTGAGGTCGCCGCCCGTGCCTTCCTCACCGCCCTGCGGGAGCGCGGGATGGCCCCTCCCGGTCTGCGGATACCCGGGACACCGGTGCCGGCCCTGGTCGCGCTCGGGGGCGCGCTGCTGGTCGGCCTGGCGGCCACCGCCGCCGCGGCGTGGCGGATCACCCGGCCCGCGCCGGCCGTCGCCCTGGCCGAGGGGACGGGCGGGCCGCGAACGACGGGCCTCCCGCGGCTGCTGGCCGGGGTGGCCGTGCTGGTGGGCGGCGGGCTGCTGCTGCGGCTGGCCGCGACCAGGCCGGCCGGTGAGCTGGACAAGGCCGGGCAGGCCTCCCTGCTGGGTTCGCTGGTGCTGCTGATCGCGGTCGCGCTGCTCGGGCCCGTGGCGGCGCGGGTGCTGGCCGCCGTGCTCGGCGCGCCGGTCCGGCTGGTCGCTCCGCGGGCCGGGTGGCTGGCCGACGCCAATCTGCGCGGCTACGCGGCCCGGCTCTCCTCCGCGGTGGTCCCGGTGGCGCTGCTGGTCGGGCTCTCCGGCACGATGTTGATCATGACCAGCACCGCCGAGCGCGTCGCCCGGGCGAGCGGCGTCGCGACCAGCGTCACCAAGGCGAGCGACATCTGGCTGCGCCAGGCGGAACTCGGTCTGCTGGTCTGCTTCGCGGCGGTCTCCACCGTCAACACCCTGGTCGCGCTGACCGCCGACCGGCGCCGCGAGTTCGCACTGCTGCGCCTGATCGGGGCGACCCGTCGGCAGCTGCTGCGGATGCTCACCGTCGAGGCGGTCCTGACCACGGCGCTCGGCGTGCTGCTGGGCGCGGCGGTGGCGGTCGCGGCCACGGGGGCCTTCAGCTGGGCGGTGCGCGGGACGGTCGTACCGGTGGTGCCGGGCGCCGGGTGTGCCTGGGTGGTGCTGGGCGCGGTGGTCCTGACCGTGCCGGGGATCGTCGGCACCGGGCTGTGGGCCGGCGGCGGGTCGGCGGTGCGGTCGGTGGGCGCGGACCGGGGGTGAGGTGAAGGGCGTGAGGTGACGGGCGCGGGGCGGCTGCTTCGGGCGGCTGTTCCGGACGGCGGCTCGAGGCGGAGGCACGCGGTGGAGGAACGGGGACGGGCGGGTGGATGCGGTGTTCCGGCGGCGCCTGGTGGATGCTGGGGGCCGGTCGGCGGGTGAGCGGTGAGGTGGTCGGCGGTGCGGCGGGCGGCGGTGAGGTGGGCACGGTGAGGTGGGCGTCGGTGCGGCGGACGGAGGTGCGGCGAGCGATGGCCGAGCGGCGGCGGTTCCTGGCGGTGCGCGGGGACGAGGTGGCGTTCGCCGTCCTCGGGCTGCCGCTGGGGGTGCTCGGCGGCGTCTACGCCGTCGCCGTCCTCTACGCCGGGGCGCTGCTCTCCCTCACCGTCCTGGGCCTGCCGTTCGTGGTGGCCGCGTTGCTCGGGGCCCGGCGGATCGGCCGGCTGCACCGGTGGCTGGTGGGGTGGCTGCTCGACGAGACGGTGCCGGAACCGGCGGCGCTGCCGCGTCCGCCCGGGGTGTTCGCCCGGGGCCGGGCGGTGCTCACCGACCCGGTGGCCTGGCGGGTGCTGCTCTACCTCGTCCTGCGGCTGCCGCTGGGGGTGGTCGGCTTCGTGGCCGCGGTCGGGCTGCCGCTCGGCGCCCTCTGGCTGCCCGGCTTCCCGCTCTGGGTACGGCTGCTGGAGCCGGGCCCGAGGCCGTTCGGCTGGGCGGACGTGGGCGCGATCCCGTTCGGCCTCGCCCTGCTGGCCGTCGTCCCGGCGGTGCTGCGGGCGCTGAGCCGGGCGAACCGGGCTCTCGCCCGAATGCTGCTCGGCCCGGTGCGCTCGCAGCAGCGGGTGCGCGAGCTGGAGAGCGCCCGGGCCACCCTGCTGGCCGAGAACAGCGGCCGACTACGGCGCCTGGAGCGCGACCTGCACGACGGCACCCAGGCCCAGCTGGTCGCGATCGCCATCACCCTCTCGCTGGCCGACGACGCCCTCGCCGATCCGGCCGAGCCCGACCTCGGGCGGCTGCGCACGCTGGTCGACCGGGCCCGCGGGCAGACCGACGACACCATCACCGGCCTGCGCCGGCTGACCAGGGGTATCCACCCGGTGGCCCTGGACGGCGGGTTGGCCGAAGCGCTGCCCTCGCTGACCGCCACCTCGCCGGTGCCGGTCACGGTCCGGCTGGACCTGCGGGAGCGGCCGGAGGAGGTGATCGAGCAGGCCGTCTACTTCTGCGCGGCCGAACTGCTCACCAACATGGCCAAGCACAGCGACGCGCGCTCGGCCGAGCTGACCGCGACCGCCGCCGACGGGAGGGTCCGGCTGACCGTCCGCGACGACGGACGCGGCGGCGCCGCGATCGGCGCGGGCACCGGACTCGCCGGCCTGGCCGAGCGCCTCGCGGCGGTGGACGGCGCGCTGCGGGTGGACAGCCCGCCGGGCGGCCCGACCCTGATCAGCGCCGAGCTGCCCGTCAGGCTGTGACGGGCGAGGGGAGGGCGGCGGCGCGCCCATGGGAGGAGCTCATGGGCCCGGGGGCATGAGGAGGTCTCATGACCTCTCCCCTCTCACGAGAGTCGCTCATGAGCAGCCGTCAAGCGGGTTCGTCGCTGGAGGTGGTGCGCCGTCGGACGTCGGCCATCAGTTTGCCCAGGAGTGCGATGAGCGCGGTGCGCTCCTCGTCGGTCAGCCCGCTGACGAGCGAGGCTTCCCGACCGAGGACGGTGTCGACGGACCGCTCGATCAGCGTGTGGCCCCTGGCGGTGAGTTCCACCAGGACGGTCCGGCGGCCCGTGCTCGCGGCTGTCCGCTCGACGAGGCCGTCCCGCTCGGCTCGTGCGATGCGCTGGGAGACGGCTCCGGCGGTGACCATGGTCCGGCGGGCGATCTCGCGGGTGCTGAGGCGGTAGGGCGGACCGGACCGGCGGATGACGGAGAGCAGGTCGAGGGTGGCCGCGTCGATCCCCGCTGCTCGCAGGGCCCGGGCGCGGTCGTCGGTGAAGAGCTTGGCCAGCCACCAGAGGGGGGTGACGATCTCGATCGACCCGGTCGGGGTGCCCGGTCGCTCCCGTTGCCAGGCCGCGGCGATCTCCGCGGCGGAGTGGGCGGGCGGCGGTGGTTCCTCAGCTTGGGCCAGGTCGTCCACGGTGTGATCCCCTGTCAGTCCGATGCGGTTCGGGTTATGTTTAGGTCTAAACGTATCAATGGACAGGGGGAGCCCATGACCCGCACCGTGCTCGTCACCGGAGGAACCAGCGGCATCGGCCGGGCGATCGCCCGGATGTTCGCCGCCGAGCGGGCGAAGGTCTTCATCACCGGACGTCACGCCGACACCGTCGGGTCGGCGGCCGAGGAGTCGGGGGTGCACGGGGTCGTCTGCGACGCGACCGACCCGGACCAGGTGGCCTCGCTGGCCGATCGCGTCGGGCAGCTGGACGTCCTGGTCAACGCCGCCGGCGGCCTGGCCCCGGCGGTGCCGGGGGGCGCCGCACCGCTGGAGGCGCTGCTCGCCCAGTGGCAGGCCAACCTGGCGCAGAACCTGCTCACCGCGGTGCTGACCACGGCCGCGCTGCAGGACCGATTCGTCCGCGGCGGCTCCGTCATCAGCATCGGGTCGATCGGCGCCGAACGTCGCGGTGGCTCTTACGGCGCGGCCAAGGCGGCTCTGGCCGCGTGGAACGCCGGGTTGTCTGCGGAACTCGCCCCCGGTGGCGTGACCTGCAACGTCATATCCGCGGGCTACGTCGAGGGCACCAACTTCTTCGCCGGCGGGCTGAGCGACGAACGCCACCGTGCGCTGGTGGAGGAGACGCACGACAAGCGGCCGGGAACGGCCGACGACATCGCCCAGACCGCGTGCTTCCTCGCCTCCCCGGGGGCCCGGCACATCACCGGACAGACCATCCACGTCAACGGGGGCGCCTTCACCACGCGGTAGCACGGCGGTTCAGGAAGCGCCGTGCTCCGCGAGGTAGGCGAGCACGGCCTTGACGCGGCGGTTGTCGGCGTCGGTCGCGGGCAGGTCGAACTTGGCGAACACGGCGGCCACGTGCTTCTCGACGGCCCGCTCGGACACCACGAGCCGGGTGGCGATCGAGCGGTTGGAGTGGCCCTGGGCCATCAGCTCCAGCACCTCCCGCTCGCGCGGGGTGAGCGTGTCCACCAGGCTGCGGCGTCGGCCGCGGATCAGCCCGTTGACGATCTCCGGGTCGAGCGCCGTGCCGCCCGCGGCGACCCGCTGCAGGGCGTCCACGAACTGGGAGGTACGGGCCACCCGCTCCTTGAGCAGATAGCCGATGCCGGCGGCCCCGCCGTCCAACAGGCGGGCCGCCCAGGCGGTTTCGACGTGCTGGGAGAAGACGAGGATGCCGACCTCGGGCAGCGCGGCGCGGATCTCGACGGCCGCCCGGATGCCCTCGTCGGTGTGGGTCGGTGGCATCCGGATGTCCACCACGGCCACGTCGGGCCGGTGTTCGGTGACGGCGGCGACCAGCTCGGGCCCCGTGCCGGCGGTGGCGACCACCGCGCAGCCGCGCGCGGTGAGGAGTTCGACCATCCCGTCGCGGAGGATCACCGAGTCCTCGGCGAGGACGACACGGAGCTGCTTGTCGGTCATGCCGTCATTATCCCGGGCGCTCGGGGTGGCGGTCGCCGGACCTCGGCGCCCCGGGAAGATCTTCAGTCCAGACTGGACAGTCCAGACTGATGAAATTACCGTGGAAGCGTGACCGAGAAGCGAACCGCCGCTGGCGCCTCCTCCGCCGATGCCGCGCCCGCCGATGCCGCGCCCGCTGACTCCGCGGCCCTGGCGGCCCGCGAGCTGCGCGCCGTCTTCAGCCGGCTGCGCCGCACCCTCCGGGAGGCGAGCGGGACCAGTGACCTCACCCCCTCGCAGGCCGCCGTGCTCAGTCGGCTGATCAATGACGGCCTGAGCTCCGCCAGTGAGCTGGCCGTCGCCGAACGGGTCCGGCCGCAGTCCATGGCGGCCACCCTCGCCGCGCTGGAACAGCGCGGCCTGATCGAGCGCCGACCCGACCCGGAGGACGGCCGTCGGCAGCTGATCAGCCTCACCGGGGCCGGCGTGGAGCTGATCGCGGACAGTCGCCGGGCGCGCGAGGAGTGGCTGGCCCGGGCGATGGAGGAGCGGTACACCGAGGCCGAACGCGGCACCGTGCTGGCCGCGCTGGCCCTGCTCGACCGGTTGAACCGGCGATGACCGGCTCGGCAGGCCGGTCTCCCCGGCTCCGGGGCGACCGCTTCCGGGCCGGTCGTCCGCCGTCAGGTCGTGCGTGGTCCGGTCGTCCGTGGGCCGGTCGTCCGCCGTCAGGTCATGCGTGGTCCGGTCGTCCGTGGTCCCATCGTCTCCGGCCGGACCGGTGTCAACTCGCCCCGGGCGGAGGCGGGTTCGACCGACGGCTGATCGCCCCGATGGTGCTGGGCTCGGTGCTCAACCCGATCAACTCCTCGATGATCGCGGTGGCCCTGGTGCCGGTGGGCGCCGCCTTCGGTGCACCGCCCGGCGAGACCGCCTGGCTGGTCACCGGGCTCTACCTCGCCACCGCCGTCGGCCAGCCGGTGATCGGGCGCCTGGTGGACACCTACGGGCCGCGGCGCCTGTACCTCGCCGGGACGGCCCTGGTCGGCGTGGCCGGCCTGCTCGGTGCGCTCGCCCCGTCGCTCGGGCTGCTGATCGTCGCCCGGGTGCTGCTCGGGCTGGGCACCTCGGCGGCGTATCCGGCCGCGATGCACCTCACCCGCAGTGAGGCCGAGCGGACCGGGGAGTCCAGCCCCACCGGGGTGTTGACCGTGCTCGCCGTCGCCAACCAGACCGTCGCCGTGGTCGGCCCGACCCTCGGCGGACTGCTGATCGGGGTGGGCGGCTGGCGGACGGTCCTCGCCGTCAACGTCCCGCTCTCACTGGCCTGTCTGCTGCTCGGGGCGGCCCGACTGCCGATCGCCGCCGCGCACCGCGAGCAGCTGCACCACGGGCGGCCGAAACGCGAGCGGCTGCACCACGAGCAGCTGCACCACGGGCGGCCGCACCGGCCCGAGCGCCTCGACCACGCCGGGATCGCGCTGTTCGCCGTCCTGCTGCTCTCCTTGATGCTGTTCCTGATGAAGCCCGGCGCCGCGCTCTGGTACCTGCCGGTGCTGTCCCTGCTGGCGGCCGTCGGTTTCGCGGTGCGCGAGGCCCGGGCCCGTACCCCGTTCATCGACCTGCGGGCGCTCGCCGGAAACCGTCCGCTGGTCGCCACGTACCTGCGCCAACTCCTCGGCTACACCACGGTCTACGCCTTCCTCTACGGCTACACCCAGTGGCTGGAGGAGGGGCGGGGCCTGTCCGCCGCCACCGCCGGGCTGATCTTCCTGCCGCTGTCGCTCACCGCCCTCGCGGTCTCCGGCCTCACCGGCCGCAGTTCGGCGGTGCGCGGAAAGCTGCTGATCGGGGCGGTCTGCCAGATGGCCGCCTGCGCCGGCCTGTCGCTGGTGCGCGCGGACAGTCCGGTGGTGCTGCTGATCGCGGTCGGCGTGGTGGCCGGCGTGCCGCAGGGCCTGATCGGGCTCGGCAATCAGACCGCCCTCTACCACCAGGCCGACCCGGCCGCCATCGCGTCCGCGGCGGGGCTGCTGCGCACCTTCATGTATCTGGGCGCGATGGCCGCCTCCGCCGCGAACGCCGCCTTCTTCCCGCGGGGCGCCACCACGGGAGGGCTGCACCACCTCGCGCTGTTCATGCTCGGCGGCGCGGCCCTGCTGTTCCTCCTCGCCCTGCCCGACCGCTCGCTCGGCCGATGGGGAAGTGCTGGGGCATCAGGACATTGACGGTCCGTCAGTGCTCCTCGGTCGTAGTGCCGGGCCAGTCGTGGGCACCCGGCTCGACCGCGAGCGTCCCGGGCGGATAGGCGTCCCGGACGAGCTTGAGCAGGGCCCGCTGCTCGTCCAGCCAGCCGGGGGCGGGGGAGAGGACGACCCGGAGGGTGACGCCCGAGTCCTCCGCGTCCGACACCGTCACCCAGAGCCCGCCCGGACGTCCGGGCTCGATCCGCAGCTCGGGGCCGTGCTCCTCGTCCAGCCAGCGGACCGCGCAACCCTGGCCGAGGCGGTCCAGGGCGGCGTCCCACTGCCGCAGCTGGCGATCGGTGACCAGGGTGACGAACTGCCCGCGCACCGAGTCGGCGGTGACGGTGATCTCGCAGTCCAGCCAGTCGTGCCCGAGCGGGGACCCCGGAGCGTGCCGCCCCAGGACCCGGACCCGGACGTTGCGGCCACCGGTCCGTCCATCGCGACCGGGTGCGTCGTCCGTTCCCGGACGGTCCGTCAGTCTGATCAACTCATATGGGTGCGAAGCGACTTCACTCACTGCGTACTCCCCGTCGGCAGCGGATCCAAGGGCTGACATCCTCGCGCAGGTGTTCGTTCCGGGGCCAGACCGGGGGGTCGTGGGTTCCTCCCAGGATTCGTCCCCGGGCCGCCGTGGCGGGCCGGGCGGCGACGAACGGCGGGCCGCATGGCGGGCGCCGGGTGGCTCGCCGGGGGACGCAGGGGGCGGGAAGGCCGACGGCCCGCCGGACCGGGGAGGTCGGGCGGGCCGCTCGGGCGGGTCGGGGCGGGGCGGGTGCTCCGCCGTGTCGATGGTCCTGCCGCACCGGCTGCCCGCTCGGTGCGGTGACGGGCCTGCGGGTCAGACGGGCCCGCGGGTCAGCGGTGGTCCGGGTGGCCGGTGAGGACGGTGGTGAAGATCGGCTCGCCGTGCTGATGGCCGGTGACGGTGGTGGTCAGGGTGTCCTCGTCCTCGCCGGGGGTGTGCCGGGCGGTGATGGTGGTGGCCGCGTCGTACTCGGCGTAGCGGTGGAAGGTGGTGGCCGCGGAGGTCGGCGTGACGGCGACCGGGCTGGTCAGCGCGTTGGTGGCCTGGCGGGCGGCCTCCAGCAGGACCATGCCGGGGATGTGGTCGTTGGCGTGGTCGAAGAGGATCGGGTGCCAGAAGTCGGGGGTGAGGTGCCAGGTGCCCGGCGCGTCGGCGGGGCTGAGGACGACGTCGCAGGGGCGGAGCCGGCCGACCCGGGCCGGCGGCAGCGGCTCGGCGGTCACGCCGGGTGCCGGGAGCGCGTCGACCTCGTGGCGGCCCCGGCGGAGCCGCTGGTAGGTCGCGTTCGGCACGGTGGTGAAGCGGGCGTGCCCGGTGGCGGCCAGCTGCGTCCCGCGTCGGACGATCGTGCTGAGCGTGAAGTCGACCGTGGTGCGGGTGCGGCGCGGCTGGGCGACGAGCTTGGCCTCGATCGTGAGGTCGGTGGGCGTCGCGCCGATCAGGAGCTGGCGCGGGCGGGTGGTGTAGTCGAGGTTCCACATCATGAACTTGTGGTCGAGCGGGACGCCGAACCGGGTGTGGGCGAGGTAGAGCCCGGCCTGGCGGATCGTTTCAGCAGCTTGGATCGGGTCGTGCCGGGTGCCGTCCGGGGTGCTGAAGAACGTGTGCGCCCGGGGCCATTGCGCGGAGACCGCGAAAGTGGTCTCGTTCAGCTGCTCGCTGCCGGTGAGGAAGACCTCGGCGTGGCAGGCCCGGTGGACGTACTCCTTGGCGACGGTGCTGGTCAGGCGAGGTTCCGGGCCGGCTGCCAGGGCCGGCCCGGGGAAGGCCCCGGGGTCCTCGGCGGTGGCGGGGGCGGAGGCAGGCGTGCGGAAGGCAAGCAGAGTCATGGGGAGCGCTCCGAAAGGCCGTGACGGGCGGGGTGGGCTGCTCAGGGCTCGTAAGATACGTACCTACCGGTTTGCTTTTCAAGGCGCCTGGGCGAAGGTTCGTCGGCGGCCGAGCGCGATCGTTCGGGTACTCCCCGTGGGTATCGGGGCCCCTCGGCGGACGGTGCTGGATGGGTCAAGCTTGATTGACCTGCGGTGATTTCATGACCCTGACTTGACGGGTTCATTATCACGCGGGTGCTCCGGTGGGCGAGGGGCCGCTGCAAGTAGCAGGGGTTCCTCCGGTTCCAGGGGCTCCGGTCGGGGGTTCGGACACCTGCGCGACCGATACCGTCCATGCGGTTTTCGCTCACTCAAAGACGGCCCTAGGTGACCTGGCGCTCAGGGATCGGCCGAACGCGCGCCGGGTAAGATACGGGGTGTTTGGTTTTGTTTGCCGAGCGTTTCGGGTGGGGTGGTTGCGGTGGTGCGGCAGGAACGGGCGGTCCGGACGCGTCGGCAGATCCTTGAGGCGGCGGCATCGGTCTTCGACGAGTACGGGTACGAGGGCGCGACGATCGGCGAGGTCGTCGCCCGCGCGGGAGTGACCCGCGGCGCGGTGTACTTCCACTTCGCCTCGAAGCGGGAGCTCGCCCAGGGGGTCGTCGAGGAGCAGTTCGGCCGCGACGAGATCCCCGAACGGCACTGCAAGCTCCAGGAGTTCGTGGACCTCGGCATGGTGGTCGCCCACCTCATGCCGAGGGACCCGCTGTTGAGCGCGGGTGCGCGGCTCTCCCTCGGCCAGGACGTCTTCGGCGAGTTCAGCGGCGGCGCCGCGCCCGGGTGGATCCAGCGGGCCGAGAGCGTGCTGACGGCGGCCGGCGAACGCGGCGAACTGCTTCCGCAGGTGGTGCCCGCCGAAACCGCGTGGCTGGTCACCGGTGCCTGGACGGGCGTGCAGATCCAGTCCCAGAAGATGTCCGGCCGGGCGGACCTGGAGCGCCGGGTCGCCGTGCTCTACCAGCATCTGATGCCGAGCATCGCCGTGCCCGGGGTGCTCGCCACGCTCGACCTCGGCGTGGACCGGGGCGGCCGGGTGGTGGCGGAACTGCAGGCGGCCCGGGCCGCGGCCGGGGGCGGCGAGGGCGGAGGGGGCGGCGGGGGCGGCGAGGGCGAAGGTCGCGTCGGTGAGGGGCGCGTCGGTGAGGGGGAGGCCGCCGAGGGGGCCCGCCTGGGCGGGGCCGCGTCGCGCTGAGGCCCGTCCGAGACCCTCCCCGAGTCCTGCGGGGAGCACCGCTCCACCCGCTGTCCCGTTCCAGGGGCGATTCCTCCGCCCAGAAACAAACAGCGCGTTCGGTTTTGTATTGACAAACCGTCCGTCCTGTTTTTGGATAGGCGTCGGGTGCTCAAACGATCCTCCGCGGAGCCTCGCGGAAGCGTCGAGCAGAGGAGCGCCCGCCCGGCCGGTGGCCGTCGGGGTCGCCGATCCGTCTGGATTTGGGGTGGTCGTCGTGGAAATCCGGGTGCTGGGGGCCTTGGGGGTCCAACTGTGCGGGGTGTCGGTGGTGCCGACGGCCCCGAAGCCTCGGCAGGTGCTCGCCCTGCTCGCGTTACGGGCCGACCAGGTCGTCCCGGCCGGCGGCCTCGCCGAGGAACTCTGGTGCGGCCGCCCGCCGCGCAGCGCGCGCACCACCGTGCAGACCTACGTCCTGCAGCTGCGCGACCTCATCGACCGTGCGCTCGCCCAGGGGGAGGGCGGTCCGGGAGCGTCCTGCGCCAAGGACGTCCTGGTCACCTCGGCCGGCGGCTACATGCTGAACAGCGGCGGCGGACTCGTCGACCTCCAGGAGTTCGACCGCCTCGCCGGGCACGGCTACCGCGCCATGGACGCCGGTGACTTTCCGCTCGCCGCCCGCCAGTTGGGCGAGGCGCTGGCGCTGTGGCGCGGACCGGCCTTCGCGGACGTCCCGGTCGGCGGCCAACTCGCCGTCGAGGCCAAGCGCTTGGAGGAGACCCGGCTCTGCGCGCTGGACCAGCGGATCGAGGCGGACCTGCGGCTCGGGCGCCACCGGGTGCTGCTCGCCGAACTGACCGTCCTGGTCGACCGCTACCGCACCCATGAGAGCCTGCACGGCCAGTACATGATCGCCCTGCACCGCTCCGGTCGTCGCGGCGAGGCCCTGGAGGCCTACCAGCGCCTGCGGAACACCCTGGTACGGGAGTTGGGCATGGAGCCGTCCGGCGCGCTGCGCCGGCTGCAGCGCTCCATCCTGCTCGCCGGCCCCGAACGGCCCGAGCAGGACCAGCCGTCCGCCCTCGCCGACGGCCCCGCCGCCCGCCCCGCGCGCCTCACCCGGGTCGGCTGACCCGGAGGGCGGAGACCGGGTTCCAGGTCCCGGTACCGCGAAGCCTGACCCCGGCGAGCCGCCTCGCCGGGGTCCTGCCGAACGGCGCTCACGGGGCGCGTCCCTGCGGGAGCGGTCGGCCCGGGCGTGGCGCCATCGGCTCAGTGGTCTCGGGTCCTCGCCGGCCCGGGCTCGGAGGTCGCCGATCTGCTCGGGGAGTGACCGGGCCGCCCGTGGATGCGTCGGAGATTGTTGACGCGTCGGAATTATCCGACGCATAATGGCGCCATGCCCACCGACGTGTTCGGCGCGCTGGCCAATCCAGTCCGCCGCAGACTGCTCGAAAGCCTGCGGGACGGCCCCCGCTCCACAGGGGAGCTGGCCGGGATGTTCGAGCTCGGCAGGCCCGCGGTCTCCGAGCACCTGGCGGTGCTCCGCGCCGCCGGACTGGTGCGTGAGGAGCCGCGCGGCCGGTACCGCTTCCACCACCTCGAACCGGCGCGACTGGCCGAGGTGAGCGACTGGCTGCATCCGTTCGAGCACTACTGGAAGCAGCGCCTGGACGCGCTGTCCGATCTCCTGGACGAGGACGACGAGGCATGACCGAGAACAACACGATCACCTGCGAGAAGTTCCTGCCCCACCCGCCGGCCGCGGTGTGGAGGGCCCTGACCGACCCTGACCTCCACGCCCGCTGGTGGGCCGCCGGCGACATCAAGCCCGTCGCCGGACACCGCTTCACCCTCGACATGGGCGCCTTCGGCAGCCAGCCCTGTGAGGTCACCGAGGTGGACGACCAGCGGCTGCTGGCCTATCGGTTCGCCGAGGGCTCGCTCGACACCACCATCACCTGGACGCTGCACCCGGAGGGCGAGGGCACCCGCCTCGTCCTCACCCATGCGGGCTTCGACCTCGACTCACCGATGGGTCGGCAGGCGTACGACGGCATGGCCGAGGGCTGGCCCCTCGTCCTGGACCGGCTCGACTCCACCCTGGCCGAAACCGTCTGAGGCCGGCCCCGGGCCACCGTTGGTTCGTGGGTGGTGTTCGAGGGTCTGGACCGCGCCGCTCAGAAGGGGATGATCTGCAGGTTGGCGACGCTGTCGACGTCCTTGACGTACCCGCCGGCGTAGAAGGTGTGGCCGTCCGGGCCGACGGCCAGGCCGTTCACCCACACCTCGTCCAGCCCGGTCACCGTCTCGGCGGGGACGACCGCACCCGTCGCGGCGTCGAGGGCCAGGACGGAGGCGCCGCTGTCGGTGTCGCCGGTGGTGACGTAGAAGCGGGTACCGTCCACGCCGGGCCGCGGGTTGCCGAGACCGGCCCAGCTGCCGGTCAGGGTGAGGTGCGCGGTGGGGGTGTCGGTGGCGGTGTCGATGAGCTCGCCCTGGCCGCTGCCGGTCGCGTTCACCGCGAGCAGCCGACGGCCGTCCGGCGTGAGCGCCAGATCGTGACCCGTCCCCAGCGCCGTCGCCGTGTCGGGGATGGTCCGGACGACGGTCGGGACGGCGCCGGCGGTGTCCAGGCGCACCACGCCCGAGCTGCCGCCGACGTAGAGGCCGCGGCCGTCCGGTCGGACGGCCAGCCCTCGCGCCCAGACGGTCGGGACCTCGACCGAGCCGGTGAACCCCCGTTGCGCGGTGGCGAAGGTCAGGATCCGGCCGTTCCCCACGGCACGGAAGCCGTGCGGTCCGTCCTGGGAGATGTAGAGGGTCGCCCCGTCGGGGCTCAGCGCGAGGCGCTCGGTCTCGCCCGCGGTCCAGGAGTCCGGCCTCGGCTGGTCGGGCACGGTGGTCGTGTGGAGCACGGTGAGCGAGGCGGTGTCGACCACGGTCAGGGTGGACGCGTTCAGCAGGTAGAGCTGTGAGCCGTCCGGGCTGAGCGCCAGGCCCTTGAGCCAGTCGTCGTAGCCCACCGCGACCTGTCCGACGATCTCGTCCGTCCGGGTGTCGACCGCCTTGACGTAGAGGCGCTTCTGTCCGTCGGCGGTCGCGACGTAGGCCCTGGTGCCGTCCGGGCTGACGATCGGCACGGCCCGCGCTTGTCCCACGGCGATGGTCGCTTCGCTGCCGGCCATCGGCCCGGCGGCCTCGGCGGCCCCGCTCGCCAGTGCGAGCAGGGCTCCTGCGGCAACCGCCGATATCCCCCAACGGGCCATTGCGGCAAGAGACTTCATGTCCACGCTCCCCTCCCTGGCGCCGCCCGGTACGGCGTCGGAGGAAACGCTAGCCCGAGATGCCGGCGCCTGGGGCGACAATCAGGCACATTGTGGAGGCGATGTGTGCCGAGTGAGGACAATTGGTGGACTCCGCGGGTTCGCCGCCACCCGCCCGCTCTCGCGGAAGCCCTCTCGCGGTCCGGCCGGATCCGCTCATCGGGCGGGCCGATCGGCCCTCACCTCGGTGTTCTGGCCGGCGTGCAGCAGCCACCGTCCGTCGTCCTGCCTGGTCATGACGTACAGCGGGGCGCCTTCGGAGTCGCCCGCGGCGGAGTGGTACACCTGCCGCACCTTGACCGCCGCCACGTCGGGTCGCAGGAACCCGACGTGCGCCACCCGGTAGGTGACCTGGCCGTCCCAGTCGGCGGCGGGCAGGACGGCGCGGGTGAACTCGGCGATCGCGTCGAGGCCGAGGAGGACCTTGCCGTGGGCGGTGGTCCAGAGGGCCTCGGGGTGGAACAGGGCGAGGAAGCCCTCGGCGTCCTTGGCGCGCTGGGTGCGCTCGACGGTGGCGACCACCTGCTCGATCGCTTCGAGGTCCGCGGTGCGGACGGCGACGGCGGCGGTGGGGTCCGTGGTTTCGGTGTCCATGGGACCACCCTCGCCTCTCAAGTCCACTTGAGGTCAAGCCCGTCAGGCGGGTGAGGTCCCGTCGGGACGGTCACGCCCGTCAGGCGGGAAACGCCCCTCAGGTCGGTCAGGGCGCGGACCGCAGCGTCAGGTAGTCGTCGAGGCGGGCCCCCGCGGTGAGCATGGCGAGGCCGCGGGCGGTGAGGCGCCGCTGCCAGCCGTCCAGGGCGGAAGCCAGTTCGTCGGTGCCGCCCGCCGAGCGGATCTGCCGGACCACGGTGGCGATGTGGCCCAGCAAGTAGCCGCCGCGTCGGAGCAGGTGGGCGAGTTCGGCGTCCCGGACGTCGGCGGGGAGGTAGCCGCGGTGGCCGGTTCCGTGCTCGCGGACCGGGGTCAGGATGCCGGCGGCCTCCCAGGCGCGCAGGGTCGCGGGGGTGACACCGAGCCGGTGCGCGACCTCGCCGATGCTGAGCGGGCCGGGGGGCAGCGGCCGGTCGGGCCGGTCGACGGGGGCGGACGGCCCGCTCGCGGGCGCGGAGGTGAGATGGCCCACCGCCTCCCGGACGGCGGCCAAGGTCTCCCGGTCGCGCAGTAGTTGGGCGTGGCCGCGGTCGAGGGCGGTGAGGGCCTCGTCGAGCCGGTCGGCGTGGACGGCGGTCATGACCGGCCCGGCGGTCGCGTGCCCGTACGCGGTGACGAGGGCGAGGAAGGCGCGCAACGCGGCCGCGTGCAGCTCGGTGTAGATCCGGTAACCGGTGGGGGTGCGGTCGGCGGGCGGGAGACAGCCGTCGCGCTCGTAGTTGCGGACCGCCTGGGTGGAGATGCCGTGCTCGCGGGCGAGGTCGCAGGGGCGCATGGTCGTCGGTCGTCCTCAGTACGCGGTGGTTTGAGACTTTTCTCGGGATTCCTCGGGCTGACACCGGAAAAGTCTCAACCGTTCCTTCAAGGATACGCTTGAGGTTCATGAGCCAGGACATTCACGACTCCGTCATCCCGTCGTGCGAGCTGCTGGGGCTCGGTGAGCCGACGCACCAGGAGCCGGCCTTCGGGTGGATCCGCAACGAACTGTTCGCCCGGCTGGTCGACCGGGGCTTCCGGTCGATCGCCCTGGAAACCGACCGGGTGGCCGCGTTCACCGTGGACGACTTCGTCCGCGAGGGGGTGGGCACCCTCGACGCGGTGATGCGCGAGGGCTTCTCGCACGGCTTCGGCGAGCACGCCGCCAACCGCCGACTCGTCGCCTGGATGCGGGAGTTCAACCGGAACCGGCGGCCGGCGGACCGGCTGTCCTTCCACGGCTTCGACCTCCCGACCGAGAACTACAGCGCCCCCAGCCCGCGCCGCTACCTCGAACACGCCCGCGACTACCTGCGACTCGGCGCAGGCGTGGCCGTAGGCCCGGGCGCAGGCCCCGGCGCCGACGTCGACATCGCCGGTCCGGCCGGCGAGGACGAGCGCTGGAGCCGAGCCGAGGCGGTGCTGGACCCGGCGCAGTCGCCCGGTGCCACCGCCGAGGCCGGGCGGCTGCGCTGCCTGGCCGACGACCTGCTCGTCCGACTCCACGCGCGGGCGCCGGAGTTGATCGCCGCGACCTCCCCGGCGCGGTGGTCCAGGGCCAGGACGCAGCTGACCGCGGGCATCGACCTGCTGCGCTACCACGCGCAGTCGGCGATCCGGGGTCTCACCCCCAGCGACCGCCTGAGCGGCCTGCTCGGTGTGCGGGACGCGCTCATGGCGCAGAACCTCCTCGACATCCGCGAGCTCGAGGCGCGGCGCGGGCCGACCCTGGTCTTCTCGCACAACCAGCACCTGCGGCGGAACCCGAGCACCTGGGCGCTGGGCGAACTGGACTGCGGCTGGAACGGCGCGGGTCGCATCGTCGGCGCGCTGCTGGGCGAACGGTACGCCTTCATCGCCGCGAGCCTGGGTCGCAGCGAGGCCATCGGGCTGGGCGAACCGGCCCCGGGCACCTACGAGGCGCAGCTACAACAGCGCGTCAGCCACTGGGAGTTGACGGAGGCCAAGCTGTCCGCCGGAGGCCGTGCGCGCACCGACACCACGCCGCGACAAGGCTACTTCCCGCTCGACCGGGAGGTGCTCGACGGCGCGGCCGCGCTCCTGCACGTCGCGGACGGCGCGGCGGTGGCGGCAGCCGCCGAAGCGCCGGAGGCACCTGCGGAGGCACTGGCGGCAGCCGCGGAGCTGCTGGAGGCACCTGCGGCAGAACCCGAGGGCTGAGCAGCGTCCGGCCCCGGGTAGGCCGCCCGCAGGTGGGACACCAGGGCGGCGGTCGGCGGCGCGGCGGGCCGTCCGCCCGGCCAGGCCAGGGCGAGCCGCACGCGCGGGACGGGGCCGGCCAGCGGGCGGATCCGCAGTCCGGGGACGGGGCCCGGGTCCGGCAGGACGGCGACGCCCAGCCCGTGCGCCGCGAGTTCCGCCAACTGCGGTGGTGCGGCGGCCTCGACGCCGACGGTCGGGCACGCCCCGACCTCGGCCAGGGCGCGTTCCAGCGCGGTGCGCATGCCGGTGCCGCGCGGGGTGCTCACCAGGGGGTGTCCGGCCAGCGCGGCGACCGGGAGCCGGTCGTCCGGGCCGGCCTCGCGCAGCGCGGGGCCCTCCGGGGCACCCGGGTGCGCGGCGCCGGCCCGGGCGGTCGCGAGCGGGTGGTGCTCGGGGCAGGCCGCGACCAGCGGGACCTCCAGCACGGTGTGCAGGGCGAGCCCGGCCAGTGTCGTCCAGCCGTCGTCGTCCTCGCTCCCGCTCGCGGCGGCGGGCAGGGCGATCAGAGCGAGGTCCAGCCGTCCGTCGCGCAGTGCGGCGAGCATGCCCGCGGTGGTGTCCTCGGCCAGCGAGAAGTCGATGCCGGGGTGCTCCTGGCGGAACGCGGCGAGGGTGGTGGCCAGCCCCGGGAAGGTGCCAAGCTCGGCCGGTGGGGCCAGCGCCGCTCCGGAGATCATGCCCAGCCGTACGTGTCCGCGCTGCAGACCGCCGAACTCCTGCGCCGTCCGCCGGGCCGCCGCGGCGGAGGCGAGCGCGGCCCGGGCGTGCGGCAGCACCGCCTCGCCGGCCGGGGTGAGGCGCACGGTGCGGCCCGAGCGGTCGAGCAGCGGGTGGCCGAGCTCGCGTTCCAGCTGCCGGATCTGGGCACTGACCCCGGGTTGGCTCAGGTGCAGCAGCTGCGCGGCCCGGGTGAAGCTGCCGTGCTGGGCGACGGTGACGAAGTACTGGAGCTGCCGCAGTTCCATAACCGCTGATCATAGGCGGCAGAACGTCCCGGTCTTGGACGGGCGTACGGATCCGGCCGCAGGCTGGACGCATGGAAACCGCGCCGCAGGACCAGGACACCGGGCAGTCCCACCGGACCCCGGGCATCCGTGAGGAGATCGCGGCCGAGCGCCGTGAACTCGCCGCGTTGTTCGCCGACCTCACCCCCGAGCAGTGGAACGCGCCCTCGCTGTGCGGGGGTTGGCGGGCCCGCGAGGTGGCTGCGCACATGAGCACCGGCTTCCGGCACTCGACCGCGCGCACCCTCCTGGAACTCGCCCGCTCCGGCGGCAACGTCCACCGCATGGCCGACCGGATCGCTCGCCGCGACGCCGCCACCATGACCGACCGCGAACTCGCCGCCGCCATGGCCGAGCACGCCGACCACCCCTGGCGCCCGCCCGTCGGCGGCCCGATCGCCGCCCTGGCGCACGACGCCGTCCACGGCCTCGACATCACCGTGGCGCTCGGACTGCCCGCGCGACTGCCGGTGGCGCGGGCGACGGCCCTGCTGGCCGGCGTCTCCCCCTTCTCCCTGCGTTTCTTCGGGGCGCGGCTCGACGGCGTCCGGCTGGAGGCGGCGGACGCCGACTGGTCGTACGGGGACGGCCCGCTGGTCGTGGCCGGCCGGGCCGAGCACCTGCTGCTGGTGGCGTACGGGCGCCGGGTGCCGGAGGGGCTGCTGTCGGGACCGGGCGCCGGGCGCTACGTCCGGGGCGGGTGACCCGCGGCGGGCGGGAAGGGCCGCCCCGGCGGCCGCCGGCGGCCGTCATGCGCGTTCCGGAGGCCGGTGCCTACGATCGGAAGAAGTCCTTCCGGATGGTGGTGAGACGGAAGCCAGGTCACCGATGCCCCCGAGGTCCGTGCAGTGGCCGCCGTACGTGCGGGTCGCGCCGTGGTTGCTGATCATCGGCGGGCTGGTGTGGAACTCGCAGGATCCGGCCGACTACTGGGGCGATCCGATGCTGGCGGCGGCCGCCGTGCTGGCGGGCGCGCTGCTGGGGCTGCGGGACACCCTCGCGGTGGGGGCGGCCAATCTGACCGGGATCCTGGTGCTGTCCACCCAGGACGGGTCCATCGGGACCGGGGACGGCTACCTGGAACTGGCGAACACGGCGTTCGCCGCGCTGCTCGGCATCGGGGTGAACCGGGTGGTGGCCCGGCACGGGCGGCGGCTGGAACGGGTGCGGTCGGTGGCGGAGGCGGCGCAGCGGGCGGTGTTGCCGGAGCCGCCGGGGCGGGTGGGCGCGTTGTCGGTCGCGGCCTGTTACCGGGCCGCGGCCGACGAGGCGCTGATCGGCGGTGACGCGTACGCGCTGCAGGTCACCCCCTACGGCGTGCGGGCGCTGATCGCGGACGTGCGGGGCAAGGGGCTGCACGCGGTGGGGGCGGTCTCGGTGCTGCTGGGGGCCTTCCGGGAGGCCTCGCACCGGGTGCCGGACCTGGTGGCGCTCGCGGACGCGCTGGAGGACTCGCTGCTCCGGGAGCCCGAGCAGCTGAGCGAGGAGCAGCGGATGGAGGGGTTCATCACCGCGCTGCTGGTGGAGTTCCCGCCGGGGGAGGCCGCGGTGCGCACCCTGGACTGCGGGCACCCCGGCCCGTACCTGCTGAGCCCCGGGCCGTACCCGCCCGCCCCCGGCCCCTACCCCTCCGCGCCCGCCCCCGGCCCCTACCCGCCCGCCCCCGCCTCCACGGTCGCGCGGGCCGGCGGGCCGGAGGTGCACCGGTGGGACGCGGCCGACCCCGGGCTGCCGCTGGGGATGGGTGCGCTGGGGGCCGGGCGGTCCGCACCGGAGTGTCGGCCGTTCCCGTCCGGGTGCACGCTACTGCTGGTGACCGACGGGGTGACCGAGGCCCGGGACGCGACGGGGGAGTTCTACGACCCGGTGCGCGGGCTGGGCCCGCTGGGGCCGTTCGCCGGGCCGGACGGGGTGCTGGACGCGCTGGTGGCGGACGTGGAGCGGTGGGTCGGCGGGCCGCGGGACGACGACATGGCGGTGCTGGCGATCACCCACCGGGCGGACGGCTGAGAAAGGCGGGTCCCTGGCCCGACCGTGGCGGTGGATGGTGGCCGGTTCGACGGTTGCCGAGGGTCACGCGGATATCACGATGAGGTGAAGGGCGTGCGGCACTACACGGAATCCGGCCAAGTTGAGTGACACCGTCCGCTGGCCGGAAAGACGACGTCCGCATACCGGACGCCGAAATGGACGGACGACCGGACGGTGCCCCGGGTGGCGCCCGGACCACGGCGCCTTGGCCGACCGGCGGCGCGGCGGTCGAGGCCGGTCCCGGCCGGTCCATAAGGGGACCTAAGAGGCCCGCAAGGCGCGGCTGAGGGAGTGGCGGGTTCCGGGCGAGCTGCGGTTCGTCCGGAAACGGACCCGGTGCTTGCCCCGTGTCGAAGTGGTGACCGAGAGTCGAACCGATGAACGAGAAGCCTCAGCCCCGTCAGGCCCGTCTGCTCGGCCACCGCGACTTCCGGCTCCTGCTGACCGGAGCCGCGGCGGCCCAGACGGGCAGTCAGGTCACCCTGGTCGCCCTGCCCTTGGTGGCGGTGATGGTGCTGGACGCCACCCCGTTCGAGGTCGGTCTGCTGACCGCCGCCGAGACCGCCGCCTTCCTGCTGGTCGGGCTGCCGGCCGGCGCCTGGCTGGACCGGATGCGCAAGCTCCCGGTGCTGATCCGCGCCGACCTCGTGCGCTGCCTGGCCGTGGGGTCGATCCCGCCGGCCGCGGCGCTCGGGGTGCTGACCATGCCGCAGCTCTACCTGGTTGCCCTGGTCACCGGGGTGGCCACGGTGTTCTTCGACGTCGCCCACCAGTCCTTCCTGCCCGCCGTCCTGCCGCGCGAGCAACTGGTCGGCGGCAACGGGGCACTGGAGACGGTCCGCTCCTCGGCGCAGATCGCCGGGCCGGGCCTCGGCGGCGGACTGGTCCAGCTGCTCGGCGCGCCGCTCGCCATCGTGGCCGACGCCTGCGGGTACCTGGCCTCCGCGCTGCTGCTCGCCCGGATCCGGGTCGAGGAGCCGCGGCCGGAGCCGGAGCCCGGGCGCTCGCTGCGCGCCGAGGTGGGGGAGGGCGTCCGGTTCGTGCTCGGACACCCGCTGCTGCGGGCGATCGCGACCGCCACCGCGGTGTCCAACCTGTTCGCCGCCGTGCTGATGGCCGTGCAGACGGTCTTCTGGGTACGGGTGCTCGACCTGTCGCCGGGCGTCATCGGCGTCCTGCTGTCGACCTCCGCCGTCGGCGGGCTGGCGGGCGCGCTGTGCGCCGGCCACCTGGCGCGGTGGGTCGGGCAGGCCCGGCTGATCTGGCTGTCGACGCTGGTGACGGCGCCGTTCGCGGTGCTCTGGCCGCTGTCCGGCGGCGGTGCGGGCGTGGTGCTGTTCGGCATCGCCTCCGGGGTGGTGCTGTTCGGCGCGGTCGCCTACAACGTCGCCCAGGTCAGCTTCCGGCAGAGCGTCTGCCCGCCCGCGCTGCTCGGCCGGATGAACGCCACCATGCGCTTCCTGGTGTGGGGCACGCTGCCGCTCGGCGCGCTGGGCGGCGGGATCGTCGCCGACACGGCCGGGCCGCGCACCGCGCTCTGGCTCTGCGCGGCCGGCTTCCTGCTCGTCCCGCTGCCGCTGCTGCTGTCGCCGCTGCGACGGATGCGCGACCTGCCGAGCGGCGACCTGCCGGGCGGTGACGAGCCGGCCGGTGACGAGCCGAGCGGCGACGAGCCGGCCGGCGACCAGCCCGGGACCGAAACGGCCGGATCCGCCCGGGAAGCGGCCGCCGACGCGACCGCCACCGAGGAGCCCGCCATGAGCCCCAGCACCCCCTGACCCACCCCAGACCTGCCGAGCCGCGACCGGAAACCGGAGACCGTTCCGTGCACGCCAGCATCACCGCCGCCTACCTCGCCCGGTACCGCGCCGCCGCCGCCGAATCCCCGGTGGAGCTGCTCCCGCTGACCGGCGCCCAGCGGCGCTTCCTGATCACCCGCCGCCTCGCGCCGGAGACCCGTTCCGACGTCGTCCCGCTGTTCTTCGCCTACCCGGGGGGCACCCTCGACCCGGACCGGCTGGGCCGCGCCGCCGCCGCGGTCGCCGCCCGTCACCCCGCCCTGTGCGGCGGCTTCGCGACCGTACGCGGCACTCCCGTCCTGCGGGTCGGGGGTCCGTCGGTCGAGGCCGCCCGGATCGCCGTCACCGCCGGCGGCACGGCCCGCGAGGCGCTGCGCCGCGCCCTGCTGGACTGGCCCGTCGACGGGCCCGCGCTACGCCTGCTGATCGCCCGGGAGCCGGACGGCGAAGAGGAGTTGCTCGCCCTCGCGCTGGACCACGCCGCCTGCGACGAGCAGTCGCTCGGGGTGCTCACCGCCGAGCTGAGCCGGGCGTACGAGCAGGACGAAGCGTCGGCGGACGGTCCCGCCCCGCAGACCCTCGCCGACTACCGGCGGGCCGTCGAACTCCAGCTCGCGGCCGAGGACGCCGCCGGCGGTCCCGCCGCGCAGGCCCACTGGGGCCGCCGGCTCGGCGGTCTGACCGGCGCGGGCGGCGGCGCGGCCGCCGCCACCGGCATGCTCGTCGAGCGGCTGCCCGCCGCCGAGGGGGCCGCCCGCACCGTCGTCTTCCCGGCCCTGCTGGACGCGGTCGGAGTCGCCGCGCACCGGCTGCACCGGGCGTCGGGGCCGCTCCCCGGGGGCGGGGGAGGGCTGCTCGCGCTCGGCTACCCGTGGGGCGGCCGCCCGCCCGGCGCACCCGCCGCGCTCGGCTGCTTCCTCAACACCCTGGTGCACCCGGCCGGTCCGGCCGCCACGGGCGAGCCGGACGAGCTCGCCGACGCCTGGTGGGACGACCTCGACCACGCCGGCACCCCGTTCGACGAGGTGGTCCGCGCCGCCCGGACCGCCGGGGCGCCCTGGTCGGGAGCCCTGGACGCCATGCTCACCCTGGAGGACCTGCACCGCCGCCCGCCGCTGGTGCTCGGCGGCACGCCCGGCCGGGAGACCCACCTGGCCGGCCGGCCGCTCGCCGCCCCGATGGCCGTCTCCGCCTCGCACGGAGACGACCTGCTGATCCGGCTCGCCTGGGACAGCGACCGCTTCCCCGAGGCCGACGCCCGGGCCGCCTTCGACGACCTGCTCGCCGTCCTGCGGCAGCACCTGCACGGCCGGGCCCGCCTGGCCTCCCACGCCTGAGCTCGAACACCTCAGCACCCCCGCCCCGACCGGGGCCTGAACACCTCGGCGCCACAGCCCCGACCGGGGCCTGAACACCCCCGCCCCGACCGGGGCCCGAGCACCTCAGCGCCACAGCCCCGCAGCTCGCCGCGGGCCCGACCAGCGCGCCCCCGTGGCGCGGCCCAGACCTCCCGCGCCCTCTCCCGGTAGCGCGGGCCGGATCACCCGCACCCCCTCCGGCGGGCCCGAACTCCCCACCCCCACACCGGATCCGCCTCGCCGGATCCACCGTGCCCGCGCACGCGTGCCCCGACGGGCCCGCCCGTGCGGACGCCCGGACCACCGATCCCGGGCCGCGCTCCCACCCCGGCGCGACCCGGCCCACCGGCCGGAGCGGGACCACCCCACACCCGCCCCCGGCCACCGCAGTGCCGACAAGCCCACCACACAAGGGAGCCGCCCATGTTCGCACTCTCTCCGTCCCAGGAGATCGTCTGGCTGCACGAGCAGATGCTGCCGGGAAGCCGCGCCTACAACTTCACCGCCGTCCTCGACCTGTGGGGCACCCTCGACCGGGACGCGCTGCACACCGGTCTGGCCGCCGTCCTGGACCACCACCCCGGCCTGCGGCTGGAGTTGGTGCCGCGGGCGGAGGGCCTGCCCGGCCAGCGGGTCGCCGAGGGGTGCCGCCCGGAGCTGCGCCACAGCGACTTCGCCGCCGAGGCCGACCCGGAGGCCGCGTTCCGGCGGCTGCTCGCCGCCGAGGCCGAGGAACCGGTGGACACCGAGCGCGCGCCGGTGCTGCGCTGGCACCTGGTCCGGATCGCCGAGGACCACCACCGGCTGATCCACGTCGAGCACCACCTCGTGCACGACGGCCACTCCTTCGCGATCCTGCTGCGCGACCTGTTCACCGTCTACCGCGCCCAGGTCCTCGGCGAGCCGTACGAGCTGCCCGCCGCGCCCTCGTACGAGGAGCACGCGCGCGCCGCCGCCGACCTCCCCCGCGACCGCGGACTCGACTTCTGGACCAAGGAGCTGACCGGCGCCCCGCGCGAGGTCACGCTGCCCGGACTGGCCCGGCCGGGCGCCGAGCGGCGCCACCGCGGCGGCCAGCTGCGCCAGGCGATCGGCGCCGACCTGGCCGAGCGGCTGCGCGAGCGCAGCACGGCGGACGGCCACACCCCGTTCAGCACCCTGCTGGCCCTGCTCGCCGAGCTGCTGCGCCGGCACAGCGGGCACCGCGAGATGGTGATCGGCACCGCCGTCGGCAACCGGCCGGAGGGCTTCGAGGGCACCGTCGGCATGTTCGTGAACACCGTGCCGCTGCGCCTGCGGCTCGACCCCGACGCGACCGGCACCGACGCCGTGGACGAGGCCACCGACGTGCTGATGCGCGCGCTGCCGTACCAGGACCTGCCGGTCCAGGAGCTGACCCGCCGGCTCGGCCTGCACACCAGTGGCGCCGACAACCCGCTGTGGAACGTGATGTTCAGCGCGCACGACGCGGCGCTGCCGGACGTCCAGGCGCCCGGGCTCGAGGTCTCGCTGTACGAGGGCTTCAACACCGGCACCACCCGCTTCGACCTCGACCTGGTGCTGCTGCCGGACGACCGCCGGGTGGTCGGCGAGAAGCACGGCGCCGCCGGGATGACCCTGGTCTGGGACTACGACGCGGACCTGTTCCGCGAGTCCGACGCGGTGCTGCTGTCCGAGCGGCTGCTGGAGCTGCTGCGCTGCTACCTCGACCACCCGCAGGCGCCGATCGCCGAGCTGGCCCCGGCCCCCGAGGCCGACGCCGAGCCGACTGCCGTGGCCGCCGGCGCGACCCTGGACGCGCTCGACCCGGCCGCCGCCCACGACCCCACCGCGCTCGCCCTGCTGGCCGGCACCGAGCGGATCAGCTACGGCGAACTCGACCGCCGGGTCACCGAGTTGGTCGAGCGGCTGCGCGCCGCCGGGGTCGCCCCGGGCCAGCCGGTGGCCACCGTGCTGCCGCGCGGCGCCGACAGCGTCGTCGCCCTGCTCGCCTGTCTGCGCCACGGCGCCGTCTACGCGCCGCTGTCCACCGAGGACCCGGCGGCCCGGCTCGGCCTGCTGCTGGAGCGGCTGAGCCCGGCGCTGGTGCTGGCCACCCGGCAGAGCGCGCTCGCGCTGCCCGCCGAGGGCGTCACCCCGGCGCTGCTGGACGGCCCGGCCTTCCCGAAGGCCGAGCCCGCCGCCGTGCTGGACGGCGCCGCCTACCTGATCCACACCTCCGGATCCACCGGCGTGCCCAAGCCCGTGCAGGTCGGCCGGGAGGCGCTCGCCGGGTACGTCGCCGCGATCACCGCCCGCTACGAACTCACCTCCGCGGACCGGGTGCTGCTGTTCGCCCGGCCCTCCTTCGACGTGGCCCTGGAGGAGGTGCTGCCCGCCCTCGCGGTCGGCGCCGCCCTGGTCGTGCCGCAGCGGGAGGTGCCCACCGGGCCGGAGCTGGTCGCCGTGCTGGCCGCCCGCGGCGTCACCGTCGCCAACCTGCCGACCAGCTACCTGCTCGCCGTCCGCGAGGACCTGCGCGAGGCGCTGCGCGACGGCCGGTGGACGCCCCGGCTGCTCGTGCTCGGCGGTGAGCGCCTGCCCGCCCGGGCCCTCGCCGACCTCACCGACGCCACCACCGTGCTGAACGCCTACGGCGTCACCGAGGCCACCGTCACCTCCACCGTGCACCGGGTGACCGCCGCCGACGTCGCCGAGGACGGCGAGATCCCGCTCGGCACCGAACTGGACGGCGTGCGGATGCACGTCCTGGACGACACGCTGCGCCCGCTGCCGGCCGGCTGCGTCGGCGAACTCGTCGTCGCCGGACCGATGCTGGCCGACGGTTACGTCGGCCTGCCCGAACCGACCGCCGCCCGCTTCGTCACCGTCCCCGCGCTCGGCGGCGCCCGGGTCTACCGCACCGGCGACCGCGGCTACCGCGACCTGGACGGCCGGCTGTGGTTCCTCGGCCGCGCCGACAACCAGGTCAAGCTGCGCGGCCACCGGATCGAGCTGGAGGAGATCGAGGCCGCGGCCTCCGCCGAACTCGGCGGTCGCCCCTGCGCGGTGGTACTGCACACCGATCCGCAGGCCGGCCCCCGCCTGCTCGGCTTCCTGGAGGGCGGCGGCCGCGTCGACCAGGCCGCCATGCACGAGGCGCTCGCCCGCCGGCTGCCCGCCGGTCTCGTGCCGGCGAGCTGGACCGCCGTGCCGAAGATGCCGACCCTGCCCGGCGGCAAGCCCGACCGCGCAGCCCTCGCCCGCCTGGTGGACGAGTCCGCGGCCGAGCCCGCCGAGGAGCAGGGCCCGCCGAGCGCCTTCGCCGACCCCGGCCAGGAGCTGATCGCCGCCGCCTGGCGCGAGGTGCTCGGCCACGACCGCTTCTCCGCGGACTCGCACTTCTTCGAGGTCGGCGGCCACTCGCTGCTCGCCGCCCAGCTCGCCGCCTACCTGGAACCCCACCTCGGCAGCCGCCCGCCGCTGCGCACCCTGTTCCGCCACGCCGTGCTGGCCGACCAGGCCCGCGCCCTCACCGGAGACGTCAAGTGAGCGCCCCCTCCGCCGTCCTGGAAGACGGCCACCACGAACTCGTGGACGCCTTCGAGAGCTTCATCCGCCGCGAACTCGTCCCGCTGGCCGCCGAGTTGCCCGAGACCGCCGACCAGGTGCCGGGCGACCTGCGCCGCTACGTCCGCAAGCGCTCCGCCGCGCTCGGCTTCTACGCGGGCGACTACCCCGAGGAGCTCGGCGGCTCCGACATGCCCTTCACCGCCGTCGTCCTGCTGCACCACGCCGCCGGGCGCAGCGGCTGCGTCCTCGCGCCGTACGCGCTGGCCGGCTCCGACGGTCCCAGCCCGCTGCTGCGCAACGGCACCCCCGAGCAGGTCGAGCGCCATCTGGTCCCGCTGGTGCGCGGCGAGCAGACCCGCTGCCTCGCCCTCACCGAGCCGCACGCCGGCTCCGACGCCTTCCGGCTCACCACCACCGCCGTCCGCGAGGGCGAGCGCTGGGTGATCAACGGGCGCAAGACCTTCGTCAGCAACGCCGAGCACGCCGGGATCGCCCTGGTCGTCGCCGCCACCGACCTCGGTGACGGCGCCGGTCCCACCGGCGGCGCCACCGCGTTCGTGCTGCCGATGGACCAGCCCGGGCTGCGGATCGGCCAGCGCTACGAGGGCATGTCCGGCGAGCCGCTGTTCGAGCTGCTGCTCGACGGCGTCACCGTCGGCCCGGAGGCCGTGATCGGCGGCGAGGAGGGCGTCGGCGCGGCCACCGCCCTCGCCATCGACAGCCTCTCCCGCGGCCGCCTGGTGGTCGCCGCGATGTGCAACGGTATCGCCGAGTACGCCCTGCGCATCGGCGTCGACTACGCCAAGGACCGGCGCGCCTTCGGCCGGGTGATCGGCGAGTACCAGCACGTCCAGGAGCACCTGGTCGCCACCCGGGCCGAGGTCGAGGCCTCCAAGCTGCTCACCCTCGCCTGCGCCCGGCTGGTCGACGAGGGCACCGAGTCGCCCGAGAACGCGGCGCTCGCCAAGCTCACCGCCTCCGAGACCGCCGTGCGCGCGGTCGACCGCTCGCTCCAGGTGCACGGCGCCACCGGCTGGGTGCGCGGCCACCCGCTGGAGTTCCTGTACCGCTACGTGCGGATGACGACGATCATCGAGGGCACCTCCGAGGTGCAGAAGGTGATCATCGCCCGTTCCATGGGCCTGAACTGACGGTCCGTCACACATCTAGAGCGAAGGAGACCCCGATGGAACCCCTGAGCATCGGGTACGGCCGTCCGCACCAGGACGGCGCGGTCCTCGACCTGTTCACCACCTGGGCGCACCGCACCCCGGACGCCCCGGCCCTGATCGACGGCGAGCGGACGTACAGCTACGCCGAACTCGACCGCCTCGCCGACAGAACGGCCGAGGCCCTGCGCGGCAAGGTCGGCCCGGGCGACCTGCTCGGCGTCTGCCTCGGCCACTCGGTGTCACTGGTGGCCGTCACCCTGGCCGCCGCCAAGCTCGGCGCCGTGCACCTGCCGCTCGGCCCCCGCCCGGGCGAGCGCCGGCTGCGCGCCGTCGCCGAGCAGCTGCGTCCGGCCTGCCTGGTCGGCGAGCCGGCCCTGCTGCCGCCCGGCGGCGAACGGCTGCCGCTGGACCTGCCCACCGGCGGCGTGGTGGCCGCGCTGACCCCCGGCGAGCAGGTGCCCGTCCCGGTCGGCACCCAGTACGCGGTGCTCACCTCCGGCTCCACCGGCACCCCGAAGGCCGTCGCGGTCACCGAGCCCGCACTCGGCGCGCTGCTGCAGTGGTACCGCGAGCTGGCCGGACTCGGCCCCGGCGCCCGGCACAGCCTGCTGATCGGCGTCGCCTTCGACCCGCACGTGATGGAGCTGTGGGCCGGTCTCACCTCCGGCGCCGCCCTGGTCGTCGCCCCCGAGGCCGTCCGCTGGGACTCCGGCGCGCTCACCGACTGGTGGCACGAGGCCGGCATCACCGCGACCATCCTGCCCACCCCGCTCGCCGAGCCCGTCCTCGGCCGCCCGTGGCCCGCCGGGCTGGCGCTGCGCCACCTCACGATCGGCGGCGACCGGCTGCGCCGCGCCCCCGGGCCGGACGTCACGGCGAGCGTCCACAACGCCTACGGCCCCGCCGAGGCCACCGTCACCACCACCGTGCACACCATGGCCGCCGGCGGCGACCACGGCGCCGGCGCCCCGCCGATCGGGCTGCCGATCCCGGGCGCGGTCGTGCTGGTCACCGACGAGGACGGCCGGCCGGTACCACGCGGCACCGCCGGTGAACTGCGGATCGGCGGCCGGGTCCTGGCCGCCGGGTACCTCGACCCCGAGCTGACCGCCCGCCGCTTCGTCGCCGCGCCCGAGGGCGTGGACGGCACCGACCGGGTCTACCGCACCGGCGACCGGGTGGTCATGCGGACGGACGGGGTGCTGGAGTTCCACGGCCGGCTGGACGACCAGGTCAAGGTCAGCGGCGTCCGGATCGAACCCGCCGAGGTCGAGGCCGCGTTCGAACGCGACCCGGCGGTGCGCCGGGCGGTGGTCGCGGCCGAGCAGGCGCCGACCGGCGGCGTCCGGCTGCTCGCCTTCGTCCAGCTCGCGGACGGCGTCACGGACGGCCCCGCGGACGGTGTCGCGAACGGCGTCACGGGCGGGCTCGCGGACGGCGTCACGGACCGGACCGCGGCCGGCGACACCGCGGCGCGGCTGCTCGACGCCGTCCGGCCCTGGCTGCCCGAGCAGGCGGTGCCCTCGGCCGTCCGCCTGGTCGAGCGCTACCCGCTGGACGCCAACGGCAAGGTCGACCGCCAGGCCCTGCTGGCCGGGGTGCCGCCGGAGCCCGCCGCCGAGGACGGCGACACCCCGGTCGAGCGCACCGTGCTCAAGCTCTGCCGCGAGCTGATCGGCCGCGCCGACCTCGGGCCCACCGACAACTTCCTGGCCTCGGGCGGCAATTCACTCGCCGCCGCCCGGCTCCTGGAGGCCCTGGACAGCGAGTACGGGATACGGCTGCGCGCGCCCCTGGTGCTGCGCCAGCCGGACCTGCGGGCCGTCGCCCGACTGGTCGAGGAGCGGCTGGCCGCCCCGGCCGCGACCGCCTGACCCTCCCGAACCATCTCAGCAGGGTGCCCCGGCCCGTACCGCCGGGGCGCCCGGAAGGGACCACCATGACCACCGCGACCCTGCCCGCGCTGATCGCCCGGCAGGCCGAACGGCAGCCCGACGCGCTCGCCGTGACCGACGGCTCCACCGTCCTCACCTACCGCGAACTCCTCGACGCCGCAGGCCGCCTGGCCGCCGTGCTGACCGCGCGCGGGATCGGACCCGGCAGCGCCGTCGGCCTGCTCTGCGCCCGCTCCACCCGCCTGGTCGTCGCCCAGCTCGCGATCTGGCGCGCCGGCGGCCACGTCCTCCCGCTGGACCCGGCCTATCCGCGCCCGCGCATCGCCGAGATGACCGCCGACGCCGGAGCCGAGCTCGTCCTCGGCGACAAGGCGATGCTCGCCGAGGCCGGACTGGCCGAGGAACGGACCCTCGTCCTGACCGAGCACGGCACCGACGCGCCCGACGCGTCCGACGCGCCCGGCGCCGCCGGTCCGCAGGCGCCCGACGCCGCCGAACCGGCCGCCCCCGCCCTGGTCTTCTACACCTCCGGCTCCACCGGCCGGGCCAAGGGCGTGCTCGTCCCGCACCGGGCCGTCGCCGACCTGGTCACCGCCCCGGACGCGATCGCCGTCGGCCCGCGCGACCGGGTGCTGTTCCACTCCGCCGTCACCTTCGACGCCTCCACCTTCGAGCTGTGGGCCCCGCTGGCCCGGGGCGCCGCCGTCGCGGTCTCCCCGGCCGACCGGCCCACCGCCGAGGAACTCGGCCGTGACGTCGAGCGGTTCGGCGTCACCACCCTGCTGCTCACCAGCGCCCTCTTCCACCACCTGGCCGCCCGCCAGTCCCGGATCTTCGGGGTCCTGCGCACCCTGGCGGTCGGCGGCGAGGTGCTCTCGCCCGAGCACGCCGGCGCCGTGCTGCGCGCCTTCCCCTGGCTCGAACTGGTCAACGTGTACGGGCCGACCGAGGCCACCACCTTCACCACCCTGCACCGGGTGACCCCGGCCGACTGCGCCGGAGCCGTCCCGATCGGCCGGCCCTTCGGCGGCGCCCGCGCCCTGGTCCTGGACGAGCGGCTCGCCCCGGTGCCGACCGGCACCGTCGGCGAACTCTGGATCGCCGGCGACCGCCTCGCCCACGGCTACCTCAACCGGCCCGAGCTGACCGCCGAGCGCTTCCGCGAGCTGCCCGAGGTCGGGCGGGCCTACCGCAGCGGCGACCTGGTGCGCCAACGGCCGGACGGCACCCTGGAGTTCCACGGCCGGACGGACGAGCAGGTCAAGCTGCGCGGCTTCCGGATCGAACCGGGCGAGATCGAGCACGCGCTGCTGCAGCTCCCCGAGGTCGCCGAGGCCGCGGTCGTGGTCCGGCGGGCCGGGCAGCACGACGCCGCCCTCACCGCCTGCCTGGTCCTCGCCGAGGGCGCCGGCCAGGCCGTCGAGCCGCTGCGCGCCCGCCTCGCCGAGCGGCTGCCCGCCCACCTGGTGCCCACCGTCTGGACGGTGCTCGACGCGCTGCCGCTGACCGGCTCCGGCAAGGTCGACCGGCGCGCCCTGGCCGCCGACGACGCGGTCGGGAAGCGCCCCTCCGGGGGCGGCGAGCTCACCCCGATCCAGCAGGTGGTCGCCGAGGCCTGGAGCCGGGCCCTGGAGCGCCCGATCACCGATCCGGCCGCCGACTTCCTCGCCGAGGGCGGCCACTCGCTGCTCGCCATGTGGGTCGTCGACGACCTGCGCGAGGACCTCGGGGTCGAGCTCTCGCTCGCCGACTTCCTCGACCACCCCACCATCGCCGGTCAGGCGGAGCTGCTCGAACGGGCGCTGCTGGCCGCCGACGGGGCGAGCGGCGCCGAAGCGACCCGGGGAGCGGCCCGATGAGCGCCGTGGACCAGGCCGAACTGCTGCGCCGGGCCCGCAGCCGCCGGAGCGTCACCGCCCCCGCACCCCAGCCCCCCGCAGCGGCCGACGGCCCCGCCCCGCTCTCGCACGCCCAGCAGCGGATGTGGCTGATGGACCACCTCGGCCAGGGCGGCGCCCTCTACAACGTCCCGATCGCCGCCCGGCTGCGCGGCCCGCTCGACCGGGTCGCCCTCGCCACCGCGATCACCGGCCTCACCGAGCGGCACGCCGTCCTGCGCACCCGCTACCCGCGCCGGGCCGGACAGCCGTACCAGCAGGTCGACCCGGTCGTCCCGGTGCCGCTGCCGGTGGTCGACACCAAGACCGAGCGGGCCGCCGCGGAACAGCTCGCCGCCGAGGCCGCCCGCCCCTTCGAGCTCGGCGCCGGCCCGGTGCTGCGCGCCCTGCTGCTGCGGCACGGCCCGGAGGACCACACGCTCGCCCTGACGATCCACCACATCGCGGTGGACGGCGGCTCGCTGCCCGTTCTGGCCGCCGACCTCGCCGCGCTCTACGCCGCCGCGCGCGACGGCGTGGCGCCGCAACTCCCGCCGCCCGGACCCTCGTACGCCGAGTACGCCCGCCAGGAGCGGGCCCGGGACGCCGAGCTCACGGCCGCCGCCGACGCCCTCGCGCTCCGGCTGGCCGGGGCACGCCCGCCGGCGCTGCTGCGGCCCGTCCCGCCCGGCGCCCGCGAGCGCCGCGCCGCGCTGCACGCCGCGCCGCTGGACCCGGCCGTCGTGGACGGCCTGCGCAGGCTCGGCGCCCGGCACGGCGCCACGCTGTTCACCGTCGTGCTGGCAGCCGCGTTCGCCACCTTGCGGACGGCCACCGGGCAGGGCGCCCTCGTCCTCGGCTGCGCGAGCGGCCACCGGGCCCGGCCCGAGCTGCGGAACACCGTCGGCCTGGCGGTCAACACCCTTGCGGTGCGGGTCGATCCGTCCGGCGGGGAGTCCTTCGCCGAGCTGCTGACCGCGGTGCGCGGCGCACTCCTCGACGCCCAGCGGCACCACGACGTGCCCTTCGACCTCGTGGTCGAGCGGCTCGGCGCGGCGGCCCGCAGCGCGGACGGCACTCCGCTGCTCTCGGTCACCTGCGACCTCGTCCAGCCGGTCGCACCGCTGACGCTGCCCGGCCTCGACTCCGAGAACGTGGAACTCGACCTCGGGCTGGCCAAGTTCGGGCTGGCCATGCTGGTCGAGGACGGCCCGTCGCCGCGCTGCCTGGTCCAGCACGACCGGGACGCGATGGACGAGGCCACCGCCGGGCACCTGCTCGACGCCTTCGCCGCCGTGCTCGCCGCCGTGGCGGGGGAGGCGGACCCGCGGCTGTCCGAGCTTCCCGGCAAGCTGCTGACCGCCCCCGAACACCCTGTGGTGGCAGGCCTGTTGGCCGATCCGGGGGTGGTCGAGGCCGCCGTGGCCGAGCGCGCCGACGGCCCGCCGCTCGCCTTCGCGGTGGTCCGCGGACCGGTCGCCCCGTCCGGCTCCCAGCTGCGCGCCGCCCTGCGCGGACGCCTCGGGTCGGCCGGACTCCCGCTCGCCGTCACGCTGGTGGACCGCATCCCCCGGCACCCGGACGGCACGGTCGACCACGGCCGGCTGCCCGGCGTCCACGCCCCCCTGGCGGACGGCCCGCAGCAGGACGGCCCGCAGCAGGACGGCCCGTCGGCGGACGGCCCGCTGGACGCCGTCCGGACGGCCTTCGGAGAGCTGCTCGGCACCACCCCGCCCGTCGACGGCGACTTCTTCGCCCTCGGCGGCCACTCCCTGGTCGCCGTCCAACTCGCCGAACGGCTGCGCACCCGCACCGGGTTGCCGCTCACCGGCCTCGACATCCTGGAGCAGCGCACCCCGCGCGCCCTCGCCGCACTGCTGGCCACCCGCGAGGACGAGCGCCGCGCCGCCCTGGCCCGTACCGGCGCCCGCCCGCACACCCGCCCCCGCACCGGCACCGTCCTGCTCACCGGCGCCACCGGCGGGGTCGGCGCCGCCGTCCTGCAGGAGCTGATGGCCCAGGGCCGGCCGGTCCGGGTGCTGGTCCGCCCCGAATCCGCGCACCTGCCCGCCCTGAACGGCGCCGAGGTGGTGGAGGGCGACCTCGCGGACCCGGACGGCCTGCGGCGCGCGGTCGAGGGCGCGGACGCGGTGATCCACTCCGCCTGCACGTTCACCGACCACGCCACCGACGTCGCCGCCATGCGCGCGCTGGTGGACGGCTGGCGCGGCGGCCCGTTCGTCTTCGTCAGCAGCATCGACGCCTACGGCCGCCCGGAGGGCACCGAGGTCCCCGAGGGGGCGCCGAGCGGCGCGGCCGTCACCGCGTACGGGCAGGCCAAGCTGGACTGCGAGCGGATCCTCTTCGAGGCCGCCGCCGACGGCCGGGGCCCGGTCACCGCCGTGCGCGCCCCGATCGTCTGGGGCCCGCACCACCGCCTGCGCGACCAGCTCCGCTGGGGCTCCACCGGCGACCTCTACCAGGCCGCCCTGGCCGGCCGTCCGATCCGCCTGCCGGAAACGGCCGACGCCGCGAACGGCTGGTACGGCGCGTCCTGGGTGCACGCCGCCGCCCTGGCCCGCGCGCTCACCGCCTGCGCGGTGCCCGACCACCCGGCCGCCGGGCGGGTCGTCAACGCGGTCACCGGACACGTCTCCTGGGCGGACTTCACGGCCGAGCTGGTCCGCCTCCTCGGCTCCGACAGCCCGCTGCTCGTCGGCCCCGACGCGGACGACGAGCTGCGCCGCCCCTGGCACTACCGGGCCGACATCCTGGCCGCCGCGCTCACCCCCGAGCCGGGCGAGGACTGGCGCACCGTCCTGGCCGCCATGGTCGGCTGAGCCGGCCCGTCCCACCACGGGCGGAGGAGTCCCCGGGCAGCGGACTCCTCCGCCCGGCTGCCGGCCGGTCACACGCACCGCCCGCTACGAGTAGTACCTGTGCAGGTCGTCGGAGGCCATTCCGGTCCCGTGGTGGACCGCCGCGCTGGAGTAGGTCCCGCGCAGGTGGGAGGTCTGGGTGGTGCGCCGCCGCTCGATCAGGGCTCCGGCCGGGTCGCTCACGTCGGAGCTGCGCGCCCCGTCCCGGCGGACCAGGAAGACGACGGCGCACACGACGGCGCTCACCAGCCCTGCCAGCAGCACGACGATCTCGACCATCGCGCCCCTCCTTCTCCGGAACCCGCCCGCCGCCGTACCTCCCGACCGCGGATGCGCAGATCCTGGCACGAACCGCACGCTCCCGGTCGTCCTCTGAGCGAATCTTGAGCCTGCGCGTCCGTGACCGGCTCCGGCCGTCAGGCCTGGGCGGTGGGGCGGACGACGATCTCGCTGACGTCGACACCCTCGGGTTGGTCGATGGCGTAGCCGATCGCGGCGGCGACGGCGGAGGGCGGCATGGCGATCTCCTCGCGCTGCCGGCTGAGCGCGGCCGCCACCTCGGGGCTCGCCCCCTTGCCCACGCCCTCGGTGTCGGTGAAGCCCGGGGAGACGAGGGTGACGCGCAGGTCGGGCCCCGACTCCTGGCGCAGTCCCTCGGTGAGCACCTTGACCGCCGTCTTGGTCGCCGCGTAGACGGCCTGGGGGGACTTCACGACGTAGGCGGCGGTGGAGGCGACGTTGACGAAGTGGCCGGAGCGCTGCTGCCGGAAGACGGGCAGGGCCGCGGCGATGCCGTTGAGCAGGCCGGTGATGTGGGTGGCGACCATGGCGTCCCAGTCGTCCTGGCGCAGCTCGTCGAAGGGCGAGACCGCCATGGTGCCGGCGTTGGAGACCAGCACGTCCAGGCGGCCGAACCGGTCGAGCGCGGTCGCGGTGAGGTGCCGCAGGTCCTCGCGGCGCGTCACGTCGACGGTGGTCCCGACGGCGCTGCCGCCCTGGGCGGTGATCCGCGCCACCACCTCGTCCAGCCGCTCCCGGCGGCGCGCCCCGAGCACGAGCCGGGCGCCCTTCCCGGCGAGATGGAGCGCCGTCTCGGCTCCGATGCCGCTGCTGGCGCCGGTGATGGCCACGACCTTGCCCTCGATTCCTGGCACGGTAGGCGTCCTCTCGGTGGGTGCGCAGGTCGAACGCTGACCTACGATGCAAGTGGGGAACTCTCCGCTTACGCTAAGTGGGGAACTCCCCGTTTGGCAACCGGACAGCGGAACGGGAAAGGGACGACAGGTGACCGACGGCAGCTCAGAGCGCCCGCTGCGGGCCGACGCGCGCCGCAACAGGGACAAGATCCTCGCGGCCGCGGTGCGGGTGTACGCCGAGGACGGGCTCGACGCCCGGATGGAGCACATCGCGAAGGCGGCGGGCGTCGGCAGCGCCACGCTCTACCGCAACTTCCCCACCCGGGAGGCCCTGATCGAGGCGGTCTACCGCCAGGAGGTGGCGCAGCTGTGCGACGCCGTCCCCGGCCTGCTCGCCGCCCAGCCGCCCTACCAGGCCCTGTTCGCCTGGACGCGGCTCTTCCTCGACTACGTCGCCGCCAAGTCCGGGATGGCCGACGCGCTGCGCGCCATCGCCGCGACCGGCGCCAATCCGCACGGCCGGAGCCGGGACATGATCGGACAGGCCCTCACCGAACTGATGGACGCCTGCGCGGCCGCCGGCGCGATCCGCACCGACATCAGCCCCGCCGACATGCTGGCCGCCCTCGAAGGCATCGCCGTCACCTCGGCCCGACCCGACCAGCGGGAACGGGCCGAACGCCTGCTGGACCTCACCCTGGACGGCCTGACGGCACGTTCGTGACCCCCGCCCGGGACCGCTCCCGGAAGCCCCGGGACGACCCTGACGCCCGGGGCACCGGGGCCGTCCGGGACACGAGGTGACACCGCGACGGTCGGTGTGCGACCCTGCAGCTCACGCGCCCTCACGGGCGGGGGGAAGGCCCGGCGCCGAACCGGCCCGCCCGGCCCGTACGGCGGACGGCTCCCGTCCGGCCCGCCGCACCGACCGGTCCGCCCGCCTCGAACGCGCCGCCCTGCGCGGCACCGGCACGGCACTCGCCCTCGCCGCGGCGGGCACCGGAACCGGCACGCTCACCGACCGAGCACCGCTCCGGCGACGAGGAGGGTGGTACGGGCGGCGGAGAGGCGGCCGGGCCAGGTGGTCGGCGGGGGGCCGTCCGGGGCGGGGACGGCGGCCCACAGGGCGCCGGCGGCGACCGGGAGGAGGCAGACGGGCCCGAAGCTGGCGGTGTCCTCAGCCCGTCCGCGGGGCGGCCCGTCGTTCCGGCGGCGGCACCAGGCCACTGCCCGCATCGGTTCGTGCCCCGGTGCTCCCGCCCCTGGCCCTGGTGCTGCCGCTCCGGGACCGGCGGCAGCGGTACACCAACCGCCCGCCGGGCGCGGGGGGTTGGTGCGTCTTCCCCAGCGGGCGGGGTGGGGTGGCGCGTAGCATCGGAGCCCGGCTTCGGGCCGGGGCGGGGGAGTGGAGAGGGGGGCGTGTGACGGAGCGTGATGTCCGGCGGGGTGCGGTGCGGCGCGGGGTGGTGGCGCTGGCCGTGTGGTGGCTGTGGATGCCACTGGTCGGAGTGCTGGGGTGGCTGGTGTCCGACGTCGCGTTCGGCGGGTTCGGGCAGCAGGCGCAGACCTACGTGCTGCTGGTCCGGCAGGAGTTGTTCCCGCACGGCGGTCCGTTCGACGCGACGCCGCTGTTCTGGATCTGGGTCGCGATCGGGCTGTGCGGCACGGTGGGCGCGGTCGCCTACGTCGCCGAGGAGTCCGACGCGGGGTTCCGTGGGTGGCGGGTGCGCCTGGCGCTGGTGGTGACGGTGCTGGCGGTGGTCGGCTCGCTGGTGCGGGTGGGCACCGGGCTCTGGGACGACGACAAGGACGCGGGCCGCTTCTACGCGGCGGCGACCGTGCTGGACGTCCCGGCCGGCGGGGCGGCTACGCCGCGTTCGGTGCTGCCGGTGACCGAGCACGCCCGCCCGGGCGACGGCGACCGCTGCGACCTGGTGGGCGGCGCGGACGTGCCGGCCTGTGTGAAGACCGCGCCGATGCCGGCCTTCGACTTCGAGGCGCGCACCGCCTCCTACGCGGCGGCGACCAAGGCGCTCACCGACAGTGCCGGCCTGACCTCAGGGGTCCACCTGATGGGGCACAGCCTGCACTACCTGCCCGACGCCTCCCAGGGCGGCGGGGTGTGGACGGCCGTCCTGGACGGCTCGGGCGAGCAGCCGATGGAGGGCATCGCCGTCTGGGACGGCCGCTCCAACTCCGTGGCCACCTGCGCGTTCCGCGGCGACCACGCGTTCGACCGGGCCTTCGCCGGCACGGGGGCGGTGAGCCTGCGCAACCTGCTCGCCGAGCGGTTCCCGGGCCTCGTCTACAGCGACCAGGACATCTGGGGCTACTGCGACGGCGACGACCCCCGGACCGCCCAGCCGGTGGTGGTGATCTCGGTGGCGCGGCAGATCGGCTGGCGGCAGCGCACGGTGTCGGAGCCCGCCGGGGTGCTGGTCCTGCGCGGCTCGCCGGACGGCCGCCCGAACGCGACCTACCGGGCCGAGGTGGCACCGGGTGACCTCCCCGGCGGGGTGTACCCGGCCTCGGTCGTCCGGGACCAGATCCACGAGGTGCAGTGGCTCGGCGGGCGCGGTGCCAAGGACGACCGCGGCTTCGGCTACTCCCACACCTCGGCGTCCACCAACGCCGGCAACCCGGGCGAGTTCCTGCTGCGCTCGAAGGCGGACGGCCACCTGTACTACGTGACGCCGCTGGTGCCGCGGGAGAGCTCCTCGCAGCTGGTGGTGGCGTTCGCCGTCGTGCAGGCCGACCGGGCCGGCGGCGGCCTCAACGACCTGCACGTGTACGTGCGCGGCGACGACGGCCCGTCGGTGAACCTGGACGTGCTGGCCAGCCGGATGGTGTCGTACATGGCGCAGCAGACCTCGATCACCATCAGCGCCGGGCAGGGCGGCGCGCTGCAGGAGATCGTCCCGTTCGGCCGGGACATGTGGCGCGGCTTCGTGGACTTCAACGGGCAGACCCAGGACTACATCGACCTGTCGGGCGATGCCACGGTGACGCCCAACCTGGTGTCGCTGAACGGCAACATCACCGCACCGGGCGGCGGCCAGCCGGCCCCCGCGCCCGGCACACCGGCACCGACCGGCCAGCCGTCCGCTCCGCCGTCCGGCCAGCCGTCCTCCGCGCCGCCGCCCGCTCCGGCGGCCGACTGCGGCGGGGACCCCGGCCGACTGACCACCGGGCAGCTCGCGGCCTGTGTCGCGGAGCTGTCCCGGCAGCTGCAGGGACGCGTCCAGGGCTAGGAAGAGTCCTGCCCGCCGTTGACCTGCCCCGATGCGGTGCGCCGGAAGGACGCCGGAAGAAATCGGAAAGAAAATGGCCCGGAATCCGTCCCCCGTGTCGATCCGCGGCCGCGCCGTTCGACCTGGGACTGAGAGGGTCGGAAGACGACCTCCCCGAACAAGGAGACAGACGATGGCGAAGTACATGCTGATCATGCGGGGCACGGACGAGTCCGTCGCGAAGATGATGGAGACGCCCTTCGAGGAGATGCTCGAAACGGTGGGCCGCTTCAACGAGGAGCTGATCCGGGCGGGCGTGCTCGTCGCCGCCGAGGGCCTGGACGACCCGTCCCAGGGCGTGGTGGTCGACTTCGCCGGGGAGACCCCGGTGGTCACCGACGGGCCGTACGGGGAGACGAAGGAGCTGTTCGGCGGCTTCTACCTGATCGACGTCGCCTCCAAGGAGGAGGCGGTCGAGTGGGCCAAGCGGCTCCCGGCGTTCCCGGGCTCGAAGTGCGAGGTCCGCCGGGTGCCGGGCATCGAGGAGTTCCCGCAGGACAACGAGTGGATCGTCAAGGAGCGCGCCTGGCGCGAGCGGACCGGCCAGCTGTGACAGCCGGAGCCGCCGACGGCCCGCCGATCGCCGAATCGGCGCGGCGGGCCGTCGAGGCCGTCTGGCGGATCGAGTCGGCCCGGATCGTCGGTGCGCTGGCCCGCTACACCGGGGACTTCGCGCTCGCCGAGGACGTCGCGCAGGAGGCCCTGGCGGAGGCCCTCGTGGCCTGGTCGCGCGACGGGGAGCCGGCCAGCCCGGTGGGCTGGCTGCTGGCCACCGCCCGGCGGCGGGCCATCGACGCCTTCCGCCGCAGGTCGGCGCTGGACGAGCGGTACGCCGTGCTCGCGGGCCCCCTCGCCGACGGCGAGCTCAGCTCGGGCGCGTCGGCCGTGCCGGAACGGACCGACGACCTGCCCTGGGACCCGGACCGGGTCGACGACGACGTCCTCGCGCTGATGTTCACCGCCTGCCACCCCGTGCTCCCGCCCGAGGCGCGGGTCGCACTCACGCTGCGCGTCGTCGGCGGCCTGTCCAGCGAGGAGATCGCCCGCGCCTTCCTCGTGCCCACCCCGACCGTCCAGGCCCGGATCACCCGGGCGAAGAAGACGATCGCGGCCGCCCACGTGCCCTTCGAGCTGCCGCCGCCCGAGCAGCGTCGCGAACGGCTCGGCGCCGTCCTGAGCGTGCTGTACGTGATCTTCACGGAGGGTTCGACGGCGACGGCCGGTGACGACCTGCTGCGCCCCGACCTCGCCTACGAGGCCGTCCGGCTGGCCCGGACGCTCGCCGCCCTGCTGCCCGCCGAGCCGGAGGTGCACGGCCAGCTCGCGCTGTTCGAGCTCACCGCGGCGCGCTTCCCGGCCCGCACCGGGCCCGACGGCGAGACGGTGCTCCTGGAGGACCAGGACCGCCGCCGCTGGGACCGCTCGGCGATCCGTCGCGGCCTGGCCGCGCTCGGCCGCTCGGCGACCCTCGGGCGGGGTCTCGGCCCGTACGGTCTGCAGGCCTCGATCGCCGCCTGCCACGCCACCGCGCCCTCGGTGGGGGAGACCGACTGGGAGCGCATCGTGCTCCTCTACGAGGCGCTCGGCCGGGTGGCCCCGTCGCCCGTCGTCGAACTCAACCGGGCCGTGGCCGTCGCGATGGCGAACGGCCCGCAGGAGGCGCTGTCCCTGGTCGACGACCTGGTCGCCTCGGGCCGCCTGTCGGGCTCACACCTGCTCCCGACGGTGCGCGGCGAACTCCTGACCCGCCTCGGCCGTACCACCGAGGCCCGGGCCGAACTGGAACTCGCCGCCCGCCTGTGCCGCAACACCCGCGAGCGGTCGGTGCTGCTGCGCAAGGCGGCGGCCCTGGGGTGACGGCGGTGGCCGGGACTCCGGTCACCGCCGTGAGCCGTCAGCCGTCAGCCGTGAGCCGTGAGCCGTGAGCCGTCGGCCGTCAGTCGTCCGCGGTCCGGTCCGACTGCCCCGTGTGCCAGGACAGTTCGACCTCCAGCTCCAACTTCCCGTCCTCCAGCTCCACCTCGATCTCGGTGTGCAGTTCGTCCGGGATCCGCAGGGTCAACTTCCCCGGTCCGAGGTCCAGTTCGGCCTGGCCGCCACGCCTGAGGGCGGCTGCCAGGGCTTCGAGCTGGTCGGCGGCCTCGGCGCGCGACAGCGTGCGCTTCTGCTCGAACTCAAGGTCCTTCACGACGCCTCCAGAGCCGGTGGGAACGAGGGCCGCCTCCCATTGTCGCGCCGCTTCCGGCCGCCGTCCCGGTGACGCGGAGCGACGGCCGCCGCGGCCCCGTTCCGACTGCCGTCATCGCGGGTCCGCGGCCGCGGGGAATGGACGCGCCGGGTCCGGGCAGACGGCAGGCCGGGCGGGGTCCGGACGCCGCGCGGTCCCGCTCCGCGGACGGTCGACGGGCGCGCGACGGCGATGACACACCGGAGCGGCCCGTCGCCGAACGTCACGGACAGGAGGCGGACGACCGGTCCCGGCCCGACCGAGGGCGGGACAGGACGAACGGGAGGAGACGATGTCATGGGCGATCCGGCGAAGGCATCCGCGCACCGGCACGAGCACCGGCCGGAACCGGGGGTGGTCGAGACCGACGTGCCCGCCAGGCTCGACCGGCTGCCCTGGTCCTCGTGGCACTGGCGGATCGTGATCGGTCTGGGCACCGTCTGGATCCTGGACGGCCTGGAGGTGACGATCGTCGGCAACATGGCGGCCCGCCTGGCCGAGCACGGCAGCGGCATCGCCGTCTCCACCAGCCAGGTGACCACCGTCGCGGCCGCCGTCTACGTGGCGGGAGCCTGCTCCGGAGCCCTGTTCTTCGGCTGGCTGACCGACCGGCTGGGGCGCAAGAAGCTCTTCATGATCACCCTCGCCGTCTACCTCGCCGCGACCGCGCTGACGGCGCTGTCCTGGACGGCGTGGTTCTTCTTCCTCTGCCGCTTCTTCACCGGCTTCGGCATCGGCGGCGAGTACGCGGCCATCAACTCGGCGATCGACGAGCTGATCCCGGCTCGGGTGCGCGGACGGATCGACCTGGTCGTCAACGGCAGCTTCTGGGTCGGCGCCGCGATCGGCGCCTTCGCCTCCATCGCGCTGCTGAACACCTCGCTGTTCGCCACGGACGTCGGCTGGCGGCTCGCCTTCGGGATCGGGGTGGTGCTGGGCCTGGTGATCCTGCTGGTGCGCCGGCACGTCCCCGAGAGTCCGCGCTGGCTGTTCACCCACGGCCGGGCGCGGGAGGCCGAGGAGGTGGTGGCCGAGGCCGAGCGGGCCGTGGAGGACTCGACCGGGGAGCCCCTGCCGCCGGTCACCGGTGAGCCGATCCGGATCCGCGAGCGTGCGGCCCTCGGCTTCGTCACCATCGCGCGTACCGTCGTCGTCCGCTATCCGCGGCGCACCGTGCTCGGCCTGGCGCTCTTCATCGGCCAGGCGTTCCTCTACAACGCGATCACCTTCGGCTACGCCGTCATCCTGACCACCTTCTTCGGTGTGGCGGAGGGCGACACCGGCTTCTACTTCGCGGTGATCGCGGTCGGCAACTTCCTCGGTCCGCTGCTGCTCGGCCACTTCTTCGACTCCGTCGGCCGCAAACCGATGATCGCGGGCACCTACATCGGCTCCGGCGTGCTGCTGTTCGCCACCGCCGCCCTCTTCCAGCACGGCGACCTCTCCGCCACCACGATGACGGCCTGCTGGACCGGTGTGCTCTTCCTGGCCTCGGCCGGGGCCAGTTCGGCGTACCTCACGGTGAGTGAGATCTTCCCGCTGGAGACCCGGGGCCTGTCGATCGCCTTCTTCTACGCGGTGGGCACGGCCGTCGGCGGCATCACCGGGCCGCTGCTGTTCAACGGGCTGGTGAGCAGCGGGGAGGTCTCGGACACCACGCTCGCCTTCTGCATCGGCGCGGCGCTGATGACCCTGGCCGGGCTGGTGGAGGCCGTCCTCGGGGTCAAGGCGGAGCGGCGCAGCCTGGAGTCGCTGGCCGCACCGCTCAGCGCCGTCCCGGCGGCACCGTCGAAGGGGTAGCGGGCTCCGCAGGCCCGGCCCCCGGGCACGGAACGGGCGTGCCCCGCCGGACCGTGCGTTCGCCATGTCCCGTGCTGTCGGCGGAGGTTGACACCGGTCGGGGTGGAACCGGTCGGGGTGGAACCGCTGGGGGTGGAGCCGCATGCGTCCGGCGATTCGGGATAGACGAGCGGGCGGAATCGACCGCTCACTCGGAAGGAGCACATCGTGTCCGACCCGACCCGCCTCCCCGGAGCCTTCGAGCACCGCTGGTCCTGGCAGTTCGAGGGTGCCTGCCGCACCGTCGACAGCAGCGTCTTCTTCCACCCGGCCAATGAGCGCGGTGCCGCGGCCCAGCAGCGGGAGCGGCTGGCGAAGGAGGTGTGCGCCCGTTGCCCGGTCCTCGCCCGCTGCCGCCAGTACGCCCTCGACGTCGGCGAGCCGTACGGCGTGTGGGGCGGCCTCACGGAGGACGAACGCCGCCGCCTGATCGCCGCCGCCACTCCGTGACGGCCGCCTGACCCGGGGGCGCCCCTCGGACATCCGCGTGCGGGAGGAAGGCGGGCCCACCGGCGGACGGGCAGTCTGGAGGTACGGCCGAGACGAGCACCACCGGGACGACCACACGGAGCGTGTCACCATGGCGAACCCCCAGCCGACCGCCCTGTACGGCCCCGAGCGCCGTGAGCTGATCCTCCGCGCGGCGGTCCGCGAGGGGCTGCTGGACCCGGAGGAGGCGCGGCTCGCGGGCTTCCTCGACCTGGACGCCGTGGCGGCGACCGTCGACTCGCTGCACCGCGCGTTCGCCGGCCCGGCCGCGGTGCTGCACGCCTTCGCGGCCAAGGCCAACTGCCTGGTCCCGGTGCTGGCGCGGCTGCGCGCCCTGGGCATGGGCTGCGAGGTGGCGAGCCCGGGGGAGCTCGCCCAGGCGCTCGCGGCGGGGTTCGAGCCGGGTCGGATCGTCTTCGACTCCCCGGCCAGGACCCGCCGCGAACTGGCCCGGGCGCTGGAGCTCGGGGTGGCGGTCAACGTCGACAACTGGCAGGAGCTGGCCCGGGTCGACGAGCTGGTGACGGCGAGGCGGACCGGCGCCACGATCGGGGTGCGGGTCAACCCGCAGATCGGCGTCGGCGCCATCGGGCCGATGAGCACGGCCACCGCGACCTCCAAGTTCGGCATCGCGCTGTCCGACGACGACAACGCCGGGCGACTGGTCGCCGCCTTCCGGGACCGGCCCTGGCTCGGCCGGCTGCACTGCCACGTCGGCAGTCAGGGCTGCTCGGTGGACCTGATGGCGGAGGGGGTCGCCGCGACCGTCGCGCTCGCCCGGAGGATCAACCGGGAGCTGGGCCGCCGCCAGGTGGTGGGCCTGGACATCGGCGGCGGCCTGCCGGTCGACTTCACCGGCGACCGGATGACCCCGGACTACCGGGAGTACGTCGAGCGGCTGCGGGCGCACGCGCCGGCCCTGTTCTCCGGCGAGTTCGGGCTGGTGACCGAGTTCGGCCGCTCCGTGCTGGCCAAGAGCGGCTTCACCGCCGCGTACGTGGAGTACACCAAGACCGCCGGCGGGCGGGCGATCGCGATCACCTCCGCCGGGGTGCAGGTGGCCACCCGGACGGTCTTCGCGCCCTACTCCTGGCCGCTGCGGATCACCGCGCACGACGCCGCCGGAGCGGCCAAGCACGGGGACCCGGTCGAGCAGGACGTGGCCGGCCCGGCCTGCTTCGCCGGGGACCTGGTCGCCGAGGCCCGGCCGCTGCCGCCACTGGCACCGGGGGACCTGGTCGCGCTGCTGGACACCGGGGCCTACTACACCTCGACCCCGTTCTCCTACAACAGCCTGCTGGAGCCCGCCGTGCACGGGGCCACCGTCACGGGCGACGGGCGGGTGCGCTTCGAGACGCTGCGCCGCGCGCAGACCGTCGAGGACCTGCTGCGCCGCACCGGCGGCTGAGCCCGTCCGCCGTGCCGACGCCCCCTCCGCCCACGTCGACTGATGCGGCATCAGGAAGACCGAACCGTCGGCGACCGCCACTCCGTCGTCAGTCGTCAGCCGTCAGGCGATCCGCTGCCCGCGCTGCCGCCGGGCGGGGCGGCGGCCGGTCAGGGCGTCGACCGCCAGCACCGTGCCCCGGGAGGTGGTCACGTACACCACGCCGTCCGCGTAGACCGGGATGGCGGCCGGGGCGTCCAGGACCCGCCGCCAGTGCACCCGGCCGGTGGCGGGGGCGATCCGCAGCAGCACGCGGTTGCGGGCGCCGGTGGCCACCCAGGCGTTGCTGCCGCTGACCGTGAGGGCCGTGGCCCCGTTCGGGCCGCGCAGGTACCAGCGCCGGGCTCCGGTGGCCCGGTCGAGGGCGTGGACGCCGGTCTGGAAGTCGCCGATGAGGAGCAGGTCGTCGGCGATGGCCGGGCTGTGGTCGATCGCGGTGCCACCGACCTCGGCGCCCCAGTGCTGCCGGCCGGTGGCCGCGTCGAAGGCGTGGGCCAGGCCGCCGCCGGTGCCGAGGTAGACGGTGCCGTCGGCGACGCTCGGTGAGCAGAGGGCGAGGTAGCGCTCGGCGTTGTCGTCGTACCAGACCCGCCGGCCGTCCTCGGTCCGGTAGGCGCCCAACTGCCCCTTGACGCCGGTCACGTAGACCAGGTCCCCGGCCACCGTGGCCGCGGAGCAGGAGCCGTCCCGGAGGTGCTCCTGCCATCGCCGCCGGCCGGTGCGGGCGTCGGTCGCGATCAGGGTGCTGGAGGGGGTGTGGCGCAGCGTGAACATCGACGTGGTCACCGTGTAGACCACGCCGTCGGCGACGGTCGGGGCGGAGGAGGTGCCCACGCGGGTGTTCCAGCGCTCGACGCCGTCGGCGGCGCCGAGCGCGCGCAGGACGCCGTCCTTGCCCATCACGACGACGGTGTCGCCCTCGACGGCGGGGGTGAGCGTCAGCTCGGCCTGGGCCTCGTGGATCCAGCGCGGTTCTCCGGTCCGCGCGTCCAGGGCGTAGCAGCGCTGACCGGCGGTCTGGTAGACGGTGCCGCCGCAGACGGTGGGGGCCGAGCGCGGGAGGACGGGCAGCCGGACGCTCCACGGCAGGAAGCCGGCGGGTGCGGGGGCCTCCGGGTAGACGCCGGTGTGGGCGGGCCCACCGCGGTACATGGCGCTCGGGCCGCTCACCACGGGCTCGTCGGCGCCGGGCTCCTCGCCGGGCTCCTCGCCGGGCTCGTCCCGGCCCGGCGCCCCGGCAGCGGCGGCCGTGTCCGTCGGCGCGGGGAGCCGCTCGCCCCACAGGGCCGGGTCGGCCAGCTCGACGAGCCGGACCAGGGAACGCAGGACGGGCAACGCCTGTTCGCGCGTCGCCGCCGGTTCCGGATCGCCGACGTGGCAGAGCCAGCGGTCGTCCACGCGCCACTCCAGCCAGCGCCGGTCGTCGGCGTACTCCCGGACGGCGGGGGTCAGCAGGCGTGCGGCCGCGCCCGGGTCGGTGGTCTCCACCAGGTGGACGGCGTCGTACTCGGCCTCGCCGCTCTCGTACAGGTGGCGGCCGGGTGTCCGCTCGACCTGGCGCCGCAGCAGCGGTAACAGCGTGTCGACGGCCAGCGTGTGCCGGGAGACGGCCACCAGCGGGAGCGGGCCGGGCAGCTCGACCAGGTGGACGGTGCGTATCTCGCCGTCCGGTCGGCCGCCGACCCAGTCGAACACGGTGACCCGGTGTCCGTCGAGCATCCCGGTGGCCGCGAACCGGCCCCGGGCCCCGGCGTCCCGGTCGCCGGAGGGCACCGCGTCGCGCCAGCGCTCGGCCAGTTCCGGGCTCTCCTCGGAGAAGTCCCAGCCCTGGTCGGCCGCCAGGCGCTGCCGTTCCGTACGGCGCCGCCGCAGCCCGGTCCGTCCCGCCCCGAATCCCCAACGACTCATGCACTGCCTCCAGTTGTGAGGCTACGAACCGTACCGCGCGCGGCGGACACCCCGGTGGCCCCGGAGGGTCGTCACGCCGGGACGGCCTCCCTCACAGCGGGGCGAGGACGTCCTGGTGCACCTCGTCCAGGACGAAGCCGTTGTCCCAGCGGACCCGGACCGTCACCCGCTTCCCGCGCTCCCGGTACGCCGCCCACGCCGGTTCCAGCGCGGCGATCTCCGCCTCCAGGCGTTCCCGGCTGGCCGTCGGCATGGTGTGCCCGTAGTCCTCGAAGAGCGCCTTGAGCCGCTGGTACTCGCGGACCTCGTGGCTCTCCGGCAGTTCCCCGTCCACCCGCTCGACGGTGCCCTCGATCCCGGCGCCGAGCGAGAGGAGCCCGACGACGGCCCGGTGCTCCCCGGCGACCGCCTCGCCGATCCCGAGGTCCTCGGCCAACCTGACTCGTCGGCCTTCCTCCAGGGTCATCCGTCCGCTGCCTCTCCGTCGATCGACACCGCCGGCGCCCTCGGCCCGCGGTCCCGGCCATTATCCGCCGGGCCCCTCCCGGTCGAGCGGGCGCCGCCACCACCCGCGCGCCCGATGGCCCACCCCACCCCTCGGTACGGTTCCGTCCCGGGCCGGGAACCATGGGGACCGGTCGTCGAGTTGAACCCCGTGGCGGCCGCAGTCGCGCGCCGGGAAGCGAAGTGGGGGCGTCCGATGGAGACCGGTACAGCACCGGACAACCCGGCGCAGCGGCGCGTCGAGGCGGTCCTGGCCGAACTGACCGCCTCCGGCGCGGAGACCGGCGTGCAGGTGGCCGCCCGGCTGGACGGCGAGCTGGTCGTGGACGCCTGGGCGGGGACGGCCGACCCGGCCGACGGGAGGCCGATGGGGCCGGACACCCTGGTGCCGGCCTGGTCGACCGGCAAGGGCGTGGCGGCGGCCCTGGTCGCCGTGCTGGTGGACCGGGGGGTGCTGGCGTACGAGGCGCCGGTGGCGCGGTACTGGCCGGAGTTCGGCGCGGCGGGGAAGGAAGGGGTCACGCTCGGGCACGTGCTCACCCACACGGCCGGGCTCCCGCACCTCCCGGCGGACACCACCCCCGAGCGGCTGCTCGACCTGCCCGCCATGGCCGACTGGCTCGCCGGTCAGCGCCCGCGCTGGGAGCCCGGCAGCGCCATCGGCTACCACGCCTGGACGTACGGCCTGCTGCTGGCCGAGATCCTGCGCCGCGCCACCGGGCGCACCTGCGACCGACTCCTGCGCGACGAACTGGCCGGCCCGCTCGGCATCGCCGACGACCTGCTCTTCCACACCCCCGAGCACCTGCTGCCGCGCCTGGCCACCTGCCAGGACGGCGGCTGGGCGGCGCGGCTGCGGCGGATGCCCGCCGGTTCGCCGTTCTTCGACTGCGTCCCGCGCGGGGTCCTGCCCGTGGCCGAGCTGGCCGCCCGCGCCGACGTCCGGCGCACACCGCTCCCCGCCAACGGGACGATGACCGCCCGCGCCGCCGCCCGGCTGTACGCGGCACTGGCCCGCGGCGGAGAGCTGGACGGCGTCCGGCTGCTCTCGGCGGCCACGCTGCGGGCGGCGACCACCGGCTGTGCGAGCGGAACGGACCGATCGCTGGGCATCCCCTGGACGATGGGCCGCGGGTTCGTGGTCGGTGACAGCTCGTCACCCCCGGTGCGCCCGCCGGGCGGCTTCGGCCACAGCGGGTCGGGCGGCAGCACGGCCTTCGCGGACCCGGCGACCCGGTTCTCCTTCGCCCTGGTCAAGACCCGGATGACCCTGCCCGGCCTGGACGCCCGACTGGTCGCCGGGATCCGCACGGCTCTGGGCCTCCCGGCACCGGGCCCGGTCGCGCCGGACCCCGCGGAGCGACCCGGAGCCGGGTGAGGCCCGGCGCCTTCCCGGTGGTCCCCCGACGGGTGTCAGGCGAGTCAGGGCGCGGCGGTGGTCGACAGCCCGCCCACGGCGAAGCCGTGCGTCCGTGCGGCCGCCTGGTCGAGCGGTACGTGCCGGATCCCACGGGCGGGGGACTCCGGGGTCGGCGGTGCCCTCCGTCCGCACGCTCCCGCGTAGGGTCGGCTCGGCGGCGGCCCGCCGCCGCCCGCGGGCCGTGCCCGAGGACGACGAGAGAGAGCCGAGCCCCCACCGTGCCGAACGCGCCCGTGATCCGCAGCGACGTCCCCGGGTCCTTCGCCTGGGGGGTCTTCCACGAACGCCACCCCGAGCTGGTCCGGCGGGTCCTCGCCGCCCTGCCGTACGGTCCCGCCGAGCGGGACGCGGTCGAGCGGCTGCTCGTCGAGAGCACCGTCGGCGTGCTGGAACCGCTGGGCGCGGACGCGCGGAACGAGCAGGCCGCGCAGGACGCGGAGCAGTGGCTGGCCTGGGGCGAGGGCCTGTGGGGCAGGCCGTGGGGCGAGGCACCGTTCCTCTGGGCGGAGAGCTACTTCTACCGCCGGCTGCTGGAGGCCACCGGGTACTTCCGGCCCGGCGCCTGGCAGGGTGTCGACCCGTTCGCGCCGTTCAAGGCGGCCGAGCTGGCGGGGGCGGCGGTGGACGAGGAACTGGCGGTGCTGGGCGAACTCGACGGGCTGCCGCCGGCCCGGCAGGCGGACGCGCTGCTGTCCTCCGCGCTGTGGGGCAACCGCGCGGACCTCAGCTTCGGGATGACGGCCGAGCCGGGCGGGCCGGCCGCGTCCGACCTGGTCGCCGACGACAGGGCGCTGCTGTGGGCCGTGCTGGAGCGGGCGGCGGGCGGGCGGGTGTGCGTCGTCGCGGACAACGCCGGCCGGGAGCTGCTGCCGGACCTGGTGCTGATCGACCACCTGCTCGCCCGTGGCCTGGCGGCGCAGGTCGTCCTGTACGTGAAACCGCAGCCGTACTTCGTCTCGGACGCGACGATGGCCGACGTCCTCGCCGCGCTCGTACGCCTCCGCAGCGCGCCCTCGCCCGCCGCGGCAGCGGTCGGCGAGCGGCTGTGGCGAGCCATGGGCGACGGCGCGCTGGTGGTCCGCACCCACCCGTTCTTCTGCGCGCCGCTGCCGTTCCACGAGCTGCCCGCCGACCTCCGGGCCGAGTTCGCGGGCGCGGCCCTGACGGTCGTCAAGGGCGACCTCAACTACCGCCGCCTGGTCGGCGATCGACTCTGGCCGCCGACCACCCCGTTCACCGAGGTGACGGGGCATTTCCCGACGGCCGTCGCCGCGCTGCGGACACTGAAGTCGGACGTGGTCGTCGGCGCCGACGCCGCCACCCTCGCCCGGCTCGACGGCACCGGTGCCCCGTGGCGCACCAGCGGCCGCCACGCGGTCGTCCAGGTCGACGCACGGTCGTAGCCGCGCCCCGAGGGCCGGCGCCCGTCAACGCGGCGCCGGCCCCGTGGTCCGGGGACCCGGCCGGTCAGCCGAGCAGGGTGCCGCGCTCGCGGGCCAGGGCTTCCAGGCCGTACCGGGCCACGTGCTCCGGGCTGTCGAGGTCGATCGTGCGGATGCCCGCGGCGGCCAGCCGTTCGTTGATCTCGTCGAGGTGCTGCTGGACGAGCTGCTTCTCGGCGTCGGTGGTGCGGCCCTTGTGCGGCTTCCCGGCGTGTTCGAGGCTCGCGTAGTTGACCCGCTCCTTGGCGCCGGCCGGCGCCGCGGCCTGGCCGGGGATCGCCGGGGTGACCCGCTTGGCCGTGCGCAGGACCTCGGCCATCGGGGTGGCCGAAGCCAGCCGGTCGAACGCCTCGGCCTCCATCACGACCGTCTCCGGCCCGTCGGCGTCGGGGTAGTGCAGCTCGACCGTCACCAGGTCGAGCGCCAGCTCCTCCACCGCCGTCAGCTCGCTGCCGAGCGCCTCGATCTCGACCGGCCCGTCCTCCAGGTCGGGGTGCTGGCGGACGACGATGCGCACCAGGTCGTCGTCGTTCTCCACGTGCGTACCGGTCAGGTCCGAGAACCGGATGATCTTCTGGCCCATCTCTACCTCTCATGGCGGCGGTGATCAGGCGAGAGCCTACGCCCGGTCCCCTCCGCGGTCCGGACCGCGGTAGGGACCGCCGCGGGGGCTAAATCGAGTGCGAGCGTTCCGGTCCCGGTGATACAAGGTCTGCGTGACTGAACCTCTCTCCTTCCCCACCCTGCTGCAGATGATTGACGAGCGGTCGGCCGCGTTCCGCGCCGCCGTCGCCACGGCCCCCAGCCTCGACGCCGACGTCCCGTCCTGCCCGGGCTGGACGCTGTACGACCTGGCGAACCACCTCAGTGAGGGTGACCGCTTCTGGGCCCACATCGTGCGGAACACCGCGCCGGGCGACGAGCGGCCGAGCAAGGACGGGCTGGCGGCGCCCAAGGAGCGTGAGGCCCTCATCACCTGGCTGGCCGACTCGACGGAGCAGCTGCTGACCGCTCTGCGCGAGGCCGGCCCGGACCGGGGCTGCTGGGCCTGGTGGGAGCCGCTGGCCTCGCCGCACACCGTGGCCGCCGCGGCCCGCCGCCGCGTCCCGGAGTCGTTGATCCACACCTACGACGCCCAGCTGGCCGCCGGTGCCCCGCAGGAGCTGCCGACGACCGAGGCGGTCGACGCCATCGAGGAGTTCCTCGCCACCGTCTGCACCGTCACGGTCCCGTGGCCGGGCGAGCCCGCCACCATGGACTACCACGCAGCCGAGGCCGGCTCCTGGCGCCAGACGGTGGACGCCGCCGGTTCCCGCTTCACCCGCCTCACCGCGGCGGAGGCCGCCGAGAGCAAGCCCACTGCCGCCGTCTACGGCACGGCGAGCGAGATCGCCCTGCTCATGTACATGCGCATCCCGGCCGACTCCCTGCGGACGGAGGGCGATGCCGACCTGCTCCGGCAGCTGCAGGACTGGGGCTGAGAGGACACTCGTTTCGGAGAGTCCGCGGGGTCGGATGATGGCTGCGGCGAGGCCGGCGACGGGGTCGGCCTCGCGTTCGTAGCGGCGGTGGAGCCGATCGAAGTCCTCGCTGGTCATCCGCAACCTTAAGGGTGCGAATCACGGCACAATCTCCTCCCGGAGGACGGTGACAAGCACGTCCGGTGGTTGGGATACTCGATCTATCCGCGGAGCAGAGCCGGACGCCCGACATCGGTGCGGCGCTCGTGCATCTCGTTGTGGAAGGCGGCCGGCCCGCCGGTCTACTCGACGTACGTGGTCATCAGCCCCGCCCCCGGGCAGCAGACGGTGTGCTCATCGGCGACCACCGTGAAGCAGCCGCCGCAGAGCCATGCCGTCTCGGGCTCCTCGGGTCCGGACACGGACACCTCGTTGTCACGCACCATCAACTGCCAGGAGTCCCAGGACTCCTCGCCCTGCGCGTCGATCACGCCGTCGAGGACGTGGTCGAAGGAGAAGTCCTCGAACCCGGGCTCACCTTGGGCATGTGCGCCGGCCTTGAGGAAGTGGTCGATCAGGTAGGCCATCCACTCGGGCGAGTGGTAGAACTTCTCGTGCTGGTTCCAGACGATCGCGGCCCCGTCGTCCGTGGGCTCCCAGTGGCACCACAGACCGGGTTGGCCCGCCGGTGGCGCGTTGTACGCGCGGATGTCCGCGTCGCGGCCCTGCCCCGCCCAGCCGGTGCCGTCGACGAAGTAGGGGCCGTTGTCACGGTCCATGCGCCTGGTGCCGGCGAACTTCCGAAGGTAGGCGATCTCCCGCCCGTTGAGCGGCGGCTCGACGGCGACCCGCCCGGTGAATTCCGTGGTGTACCCCATGCGCCGGATCGTAGCCACGCCCTCCGACACCCCGGCCCGCCCGCTGATCCTCCTCGACCTCGCCGGGCCTCCGCTGCCACCCCTGCCGGACGGGGTCGACGGGTCGTGGGTCGAGGTCCGTGTCGAGCGCGGCCGCGCCGCCGTCTGGCCTGTCGACGTCTGACCGCCGACGGGCGGTCGGCCACCACCTGAAGGCCGGCGGCCCGGGTGCCGCGCCGTACCCGCCCCGCGTAGGGTCTGGTGCATGCTCCTGTGGATCAACGGCCCGTTCGGCGGTGGCAAGACGCAGACCGCGCACGAGATCCGGCGACGCCTCGCCGGCAGCGTCATCTGCGACCCCGAGCACGTGGGCTTCGGTCTGCACCGGATGCTGCCGCCGGCACTGCGCGGGGACTTCCAGGACCTGCCCGCCTGGCGGCACGGCGTGTTCGAGGTACTGGACCGTGCGCTCACCGATCACGACGGCGTGGTGATCGTGCCGATGACGGTCGTCGAACCGGCGTACTTCCGCGAGACCGTCGGCCGGCTGCGCGAACGCGGCCACGACGTCCGGCACTTCGCGCTGCTGGCCGAACGCGCGACGGTGGTGCGGCGGTTGAGCGAGCGCGGCTTCGGGCACGCGGTGCGCTGGGTGGCCGGGAAGGACGCCCCGCTGCGCCGCGAGAGCTTCGCCCTGTCGAAGCTCGACCTGTGCCTGGAGCGCCTGCGCGGGGAGGAGTTCGCCCGGCAGCTGTGGACCGACCGGCTCACCGTCCCGCAGGTCGCCGACCACATCGCCACGACGTCCGGACTGAGCCTCGCCCCGAACACCGACAGCGCGATCCGGGGACGCCTGCGCCGGGCCTGGACGGGGGCCCGGCACATCCGCTTCGACTGAGCCCCCGGCCACCGCGCGGGACCGGGGGCGGGACGTCACACCGTCAGGCGGGGACGTTGCGGATGATCGCGTCCGTCAGCGGCGAGAGCTGTGCGGACAGTTCGTCGAAGTCCGCGACCCGACCGTCGGACCACTGGGCCTGGCCGACCAGCAGCGCGCGCCCCAGCCCCGAGAACGCCTGCACGCGGTTGCCGGCGGCGGCCAGCCGGGACAGGCCCGAGTCCTTGGACGGGAGTTGGACGGCGACCTGGAAGGACTCGGGGTTGGAGGCCAGGAAGGTGATCAGGTGCGGGATGTCGCCCTGGTCCTTCATGGTGAACAGCGCCAGGTTGTACTGGTTGCCCTCGGCGTCCCGGTACAGCGCCAGGCCGGCGCCGAGACAGCCGTGGCCCTGCGTGATCATCCCGGCGAGGGACGGCGCCACGGTGTTCGCGCCGGTGCAGGCCGGGAACGCCACGTTCGACACCAGTGAGTACCCCTGGACCTGCGCCGGGAAGACGGACAGCGGGATCGGCGAGGCCGGATCGTTCGGTGCCGCCGCCGGAGTGTCGAGCGGGGGCGGAACCGTGCGCGGCGAGGGCGCGGTCGGCGCGGGGGTGACCGGCACGGGAGGCGCGGCGACCGGTGCCGGGTCCGGGTCCGACGTCTGGAGCAGGTACGCCCCCGCGCCCGCGGCCACCACCAGAACAGCGGTCACCGCGGGGAGCAGCCGACGCCACGGCGACGGCCGCTCCGGCTGTCCCTCCGGCCGGCGCGCACCCTCGGCGGAACCCGGCTTTTCCACCGCGTTGTTCTTCTCAAACTCCCTGACGAACTCTTGCCACAGCTCTTCACCGGATTCACGCATGCTCACAGCCTCAACACCTTAGTGATCGTCACCACCGCGGGGAAGGTCGGCCCCCGTCGCCCCTGTCGCCGCTGTCGTCGGACCCCTGAGGTGCGGGCGCGCTGACGGCGGTCGGCGGGTGCGCGACCGTGATCTGTCGGTGAGATGCCGGTAGGGGCTGCGAGCTTGGGCGGGTCAGTGCTCCCCGTGAGCACACCGCCCCCGAGCGCAAGGAGCCGGTCATCGTGTCCTCCACCCCGCCCTCCCGGAGCCGTCCCTGGGACGTCCACCGGCTACCGTCCGCCGAGGACAGGACCGTCCTGGTCACCGGCGGCAACGCCGGGATCGGCTACTTCGTCGCGGAGCAACTCGCCGCCACCGGCGCCGTCGTCCTGCTCGGCAGCCGGGACTCCGCCAAGGCCGAGGCCGCCGGCGCGTCGATCCGCGCGCGCGTCCCCGGGGCACGGGTGCGGCACCTCCGGCTGGACCTCGCGGACCTGTCGTCCCTGGAGTCCGCCGTGGACGGGCTGAACCTCGGTCATCTCGACGCGGTGGTGCACAACGCGGGGGTCGCGCTCGACGACCCGCCGCGTCGGGAGACCGCGGACGGCCACGAGCTGATGTTCGGCACCAACCACCTGGGCCACTTCGCGCTCACCCGGTGGCTGGCCCCGCTCCTGTCCGCGGCGCCGAGCGGCCGGGTCGTCACGGTGGGGAGCTTCGCGGCACGCTCCGAGCGACTGGACCTGGACGATCTGCAGTCCACCCGGGACTACCGGCCCAAACGCACCTACGGCCGGTCGAAGCTGGCGCAGATGAGCTTCGGCTTCGAACTCGATCGCCGTCTGCGCGCCGGTGGCAGCACGGTCCTCAGCGTGGTGGCCCACCCCGGCGGCGCACTGGACTCCCTCACCCCGTCCCGCCCGACGCTGCCCAGGACGACCCCCGGCGAGCGGCTGCGGGCGCTGCCCGCGGGGATCCTGGTGCAGGGCAAGGACGCCGGGGCATGGCCGATCGTCCGTGCCGTCCTCGACCCCGGGGTACGGGGAGGACAGCTGTGGGGCCCGAGGATCTTCGGGCTGCGCGGCGCCCCACGGCCTGAGCCCGCACTCCCTCACATGACCGACCCGGCCGTCGCCGCCCGCCTGTGGGCCGCCAGCGCTGAACTGACCGGCGCCGACGCCCACCTCGGCTTCCGGTAGGGGCCGCGCCGACGGCTCGACGCTGCCGCATACGGTGGACGGGGCCCCACCGGCGACCCGGAGCGAACGGGCCGGGTCGCCGTCGCGTGCCGAGGCCGCAGGCCGAACGGGCGCTACGGGGCGCAGCCGAAGCCGGGCGTCGTGCTACGACGTCGACGGTACGGCGGGCAGCGGCAAGCCGAAGAGGCGGGCGAGGGCGGCGGTGACGGCGGCGGCGTGGTCGGGCAGCCGCGTGGCGGACCAGTCGGCCGCCAGCGCGAGGAAGTCGGTGAGATCGCGTTCGGCGTCGGCGAGCAGACGGCGGAGCTCCGTCACGGGCAGCTCGATCGTGGGGCTGTCGCTCCGGCACGCGTCGACGGTGAGCCTGACCGTTTCTCCGAAGCGCTCGGCAACCGGCGACACGGGATCGTGGCCGAACCAGAGGGCGTTGCCCTCGTCGAGGAAGCGCAGCCAGTCGCGCCAGTCCTCCAGGCCGTCGCAGCAGCCGGGCAGAAAGGTGACGCCGGTGGATTCGTCGATGACCCGCAGGCCGCCGGAGGCGAGGAGGGGGTCGAGGGTCAGCAGTCCGTGCAGGAAGGAGCCGAGCGGGTCGGCCGGCCGCGGCGGGCGGTCCTCGCCGGGGTCGGCGTCGTTCCAGGCGACGATGCCCATCACCGCCGTCCCCACCTCGGCGGGGGACAGGTCACCACTGAGGGGCAGGAAGTCGAAGCGCTCGACCTGGGCGACGGGCCAGAGGTCGAAGCCGTCGGAGGCGCGCACCTCCACCACGGGCTGCATCACGATCACCTGACAGAGTGTCGCGCATCCCCCTCCCCGCTCGCCTCCCGATTTCCGCCCGCCCCCGGTCCCCGAGCACCACCGGTTCACACGTCGGCGTCGAGGGATCGAACCCCCGCGCGCGGGTGCGCCCGGCTTGATGGCGTTGAGCTCCCCGTTCGCGCGGCGTCTAGGGTATGGGCTGTGCGACTGGTCGAGAGGGAGATAGCCCGGCAGGACTGGGGGAGCATGCTGTGCGGGTGCGGGGGCTCGGCAGCGCACCTGGCCGGGTACCTGCTGCAACTCGCCGGCCGGGGGCCCCTTCCGGCGCCGAGTCATGTCAGCCTCGACGGACATGTCTGGTCCCCGCCGGTCCTGTGGGAGCCGGCCCCTGCCGTGACGTCCGTCGCGCTGGCGGCGCTCGCGGACGACATCGCGCCGACGGCGCGCGGGTGGTTCCTCGATCTCCTCCAGTGCACGGTGGCGGGCGAGGGCACAGACCACGAGTCCGCCCGACGGGGACTCGACCTCCCGGAGCTGTGCCGGCAGGTCGTCGGGCAGGGACTCTGGCTGCTCTACGAGGAGGTGCTCTCCAACCGGTCCCTCCGGGCGGGCACCGCGTTCGAGGTTCTCACGGTGGTGGAGCCCGACCGGGCTCGGCTGCAGGGTGTCCGGGAGATCGCGGCCGACTGGTTGCCCGTGTGCTGCCGGACAGGGTCGTGCGACGACGAACTGCACGACCTCGCCGGCTGACTCCGCCCGACGCGGTCGCCTCGGTCGCTCTGCCCCGGCGGTCTCCCGGCCGGGCCCGGCAGGCCCCTGGTCTCGCCGGATGCCGGTTCCGTGCACGGCAGTTCGACTACGCTCGCCCTGGGTAGAGCCAAGATCGAACGAGGGGGTACACCCATGCCGTACGAGATCGGCGCGAAGGTGAAGCTCACCGGGGACGTGCAGGTCACCCCGGACGACCCGGCGGGCCGGTCCGGCCTTCCCGGTCCGCTGTTCCTGTCGGAGGGACTGGGGGGCATCGTCACGGGCGTGGCGCAGGAGGCCGGCGGTCCGGCCCAGGACCACCTCGCGAGCTTCGACCAGCAGGTCCGCGGCGGCCACCTGGACGCCTTCGCGGCGAGCCTCGTCGAGGACCTCCGCCAGAAGCTCATCGGGGCGGTCGGGGCCGGCACCGGAGTCGGCACACGGTTCACGTACAAGGTGCGCTTCGAGAACGGGTTCGTGCTCGGCGGCCTCGAGGAGGCCCGGCTGGCCTCGGCCTGAACACCCGCCGCCGTGCCCCCGCCGTGCGCCCGCCGTGCCGCCGCCTCTCGGGCGGGGCACGGCGGCCCGCGGGGCGCCTCAGGCCGGGTAGGTGATCGAGCCCAGCGGCGGGCAGGGGATGAGCATGCTGCCGAGGCCGGGGCGTTCGACGAAGGCCCGGGCCTCGGCGGCCCGCAGGCGCTGGGTGTCGAGGTCGTCGGCGCGCCAGGCGTCGTGCCTGGCGCGCGGGTAGTCCCACGTGTCGGAGACCAGGTCCAGGCTGACGTTGCCGGCGCTGCGCTGGAACTCGGCCTTGAGGAAGGCCTGTTGGACGGCGCTCTGGGCCGCGGCGAGATCGACGCGGGTGATCAGGACGCCGGCGGTGTGCGGTTCGCGGGTGGGCAGGGGGGCCTGCGGGAGCTGCGACACCCCGGTGTCGAGGCGGCCGAGGTTGTCGACGGTCGCCTGCTGCGCCTCCCTCATCGTGATCTGCATCTCCCGGTGCAGCCAGTGGAGCTCGTCCAGGTCGGCCTGGGTGATGCGCATCCGCTGGTACGCGGCCCGGAAGCGCGGGTGTTGGTGCAGCGGGCGCATCGGGGCGACGTGGAGGGCCACGCAGTCGTTGTAGCCGGCCGCCACCGCGGCTTCGAGGTGCAGGACGGCCTGGTCCGTCTGCCCGTGCGCGTAGGCGAGGTCGCCGAGGCCCACGTGGCCCGCGGCGGCGAGCCACGCACCGTCGGGGCCGAGCGCGGCGGCACGCGCGACGACGTCGTGGAGGCTCCCGATGGTCCCCGCGGCGGCGGCTCCCTTGGTCAGCATCTCCACGAGTACGTCGTGCAGTCGGGCGACCAGCGAGTTGACGGTGTCGACCATGGATCTCCTCGGACCTCGGCGGTGCAGCGCGATACGGGCGTCGAACCGGTGTCAACTCCCGTGAGGATGACGGGTGGGACCGGTGATCGGTTCCTGCTCGCCCCGTCGGCCGCCGTCGTGGTCGGCCGGGTCAGTGCCCCTCGCGCACCTCGAACGCACCGCTGGCCCAGTAGACGGACGGCTCGTCGGCCTCGCTCGGCCAGTCGCTCTGCAAGTGGCGGCGACCGTGCCCGAGGGCCCCGGCCCGGTGCGGACTCAACCGCCCCGCCATCAGGTCGTCCGCCTCCGCGTCCGTGATCGGCAGGACGGTCCGGTACTGCGCGTCCCGGGAGGCGATCCAGTCGACGTACTCGGTGAAGACGCTCACGAAGGCCTGTGAACAGAGGCCGCAGCGCTGGACGGTGACGATGAAGTGCGAGTCGTCCCGGATCGTCTTCTCGACCCGGACTCCCGTGTGGCTCTGGTGGTGCGCCCGGGCCACCCGGGCGTCCTCGGCACAGCACGCCGCGCACCCGAAACCCTCGGACTCCGTCACGCCCACCTCCGTGGTCGAACTCTCTTCTGCCATGGGCCCGATGCTAGACGGCGCCTCTGACACGCCGGGCCCCGAGGCCGGCCGGACGACGCCCGGGCGCGCGGGAAACCCCGTTGACCGGCAGGGAAGGATGGGGGCGTGATCACCAAGGAGCGAGCGGTCGAGCTCGTCGATGCCCTGTTGGCGCGCGAGCGGCCGAACTGGGCCTGGGCGCGGTTGATTCCGGAGCTGGTCGTCCATGCCGTCGAGGAGCGGTCGGTGGGGTGGCTCTGCTACTGGACCTCGGGGGAGGGGGCCCGGGCCCCGGAGCGGCGCGGGAACCTCCTCGGGGGGCCGTACCTGGTGGACCGGGAGGACGGGAGCATCCATTTCGTTCCGGGCTGCCGCTGGACGGATGACTGGGAGGAGTTCTACCTCTGGCAGGTCAAGGGCGTCCGGGCGCCCGACCCGCTCGCCGCGGCCGTCCGTGACCTCGCGGAGTCCCTCGGCACCGCCGCCGCCATGCAGCACCTGCGCAAGGAGGCGGGGCGGATGAGCCTGCGGGAGGCGAAGGCGTACGTGGAGAGCGTCCGGGACGGGAGCGAACCGCCCGAGGAACTGGCGGCCCTCACCCGCGACCCCGATGTCCGGGGGAGTCTGGGCCCGATCGAGACCCTGGCCGGCCCGGTGCGGTAGGCGTCCCCCCGGACTCTCGGACCGGAGGCCCGTACGGCGGTACCGGGGTGGCGAGACCCGTACCCGCCACCCTGTCCCGCTCGGACGTGGCCGGCGTCATCCGTCGTCCGGCCACCCGGGTGATGCCGGGCTGCTCCGACTGGCGCCGACGAGTGGTGGCCCTGTTCCCACGAACGCAGGCTGGCCACGCAGTGCCCGTCGTCACCAAGGGTGACGGACGGTTCACGCGGCGCCGTCCCGGGCGGGACGGCCGGTACCTCAGGAGACGGGATCACATGACGCGACAGGACACCTGTCCGGGGTCCCCGCCGCCCGCGCACGGGATCGGCAGGATCGGTGGCATCGACGGGCTCGGCGGGATGAGTGGGTTCGGCGGGTTCGTACGAAGGCGGACGCGCCACCGGTGCGCGCGGCGCCGCTCCCGGCCCGCCCGCACCGGCTCGGCGCTGCTCGCCGCCGGCCTGGCCTTCCTGGGCGTGGTCGCCGCGCCGGCGGCGGGCGGCGCGGTCCCGACACCGAGTGCTGACGCGCCGGCGGCGACGGGCGCCGCGCCGGAGGCCGGCGGTGAGCCCTGGTCAGGACACCCGGCGCACTTCGAGCCCGGCCCCTGCCCGGAGACGGCCGAGCCGGTCCCCGGGGAGTGCGGGGTGCTGGAGGTGCCCGAGAGCCGTGCCCACCGCCACGGGCGCGACGGTCACCACGGCACGACCATCCGGTTGTCCGTGGCGATCATCCCGGCCGCGTCGGCGACGCCGGCCCCGGAGCCCGTGGTGTTCATGGAAGGCGGGCCGGGCGGTGACGCCTTCGACAGCATCCCGTTCCTGATCGACGCCGGGGTGAACCGGGACCGCGACCTGATCGTCATGGCCCAGCGCGGGACGCTCCACGCGCAACCCGCCCTCACCTGCCCGGAGATCGACCGGTTCTCCGAGGCCGCCGTCGCCCTGCGCTACGACGCCCCGTCGACCGGACGGCGCCTGGTGGGCGCGGCGAAGGCGTGCCGGGACCGGCTGACCGCCGACGGCGTCGACCTCAGCGCGTACAACACCACCGAGAACGCCGCCGACTTCGCCGAGCTGCGCAAGGCGCTGCGCATCGACCGGTGGAACGTCTACGGCTACTCCTACGGCACCGAGCTGGCCCTCACCTACCTGCGCCTGCACCCCGAGGGGATCCGCTCGGTGGCGATCGACTCGGTGGTGCCCCCGCAGATCGTGAGCCTGCCGTGGACCTGGGACAGCGCCCGGGAGGGGATCGGCGCGATCCTCGCGGCGTGCGCGGCCCAGCCCGCGTGCGCCGGCCGCTACCCGGACCTCCCGGACACGCTGACGGAGCAGGTGCGGCGGTTGGAGGCGCATCCCCTGGAGCTGAGGGCGCGGCCGCCGGGTGGGGGAGACCCGGTGGACGTCGTCCTCGACGGCGGCGCGATGGTGAACCTGCTGGTCGCCAACACCGTCAAGGCCGTGGACGTCCCCGCGGCGCTCGACGAGCTCGCCCGCGGGAATCCGGAGCGGTTCGCGCGGGCCCGGGCCGCCGACGCGGTGTCCGCCATCGGCCGGTTCGGCCACGGCCTGACGCATTCGGTCGCCTGCAGCGAGTGGGTCCCGGGCTTCTCGGAGGCCGACCTGCTGGCGGCCGGGCGCCGGGCCTTCCCCGGCTGGCCTGACACGGTCCTGGCCCAGGCGCCGCAGCTGCCCTTCGAGAACCGGCTCTGCCGGGTCTGGAACGTTCCGGACCGCACCGCGGTCCAGCGGGTGGCCACCGTCAGCGACGTGCCGACGCTCGTCATCTCCGGGACGTTCGACGCGAAGACCGGGGCCGGCTGGGGGCCGTTCACGGCCCGCACGCTGTCCCGCTCGACGACCGTACGGATCCCCGGCATCGGTCACTGGGTGGTTCCCCAGTCGCCCTGCGCGCAGAGCGTCCTGGCCTCCTTCCTCGCGAACCCGACCGCGCCCGACACCGGCTGCGTGGCGGGACTCGTACCCAAGCCCTTCACCATCACCCCCGTCCCGGAGAACGCATGATGTCCGTCCGCCCGCCCCACCACCGGCGCACCGCGCGACGGTTCCTGGCCGCCCTGGCCGGGGCCACCGCCGGCGTCCTCGTCGTCGGCCTCGCCGCCGTGCCCGCCCAGGCCGCCGGCCGCACCGACATCCGCACCGACATCCGCGCCGGTTCGCACGCCGGTTCGCACGCCGCCGGGAGGGCCGACGCCCGTGCCTCGGCACGCCTCGGCACGGTCGCCCGGACGGTGGGCCACGCCCGCTTCGAGCCGGGCCCCTGCCCGCGGACCGCCGACCCGGCCCCGCCGGTCGAGCGGCCCCGCTGCGGAACGCTCACCGTGCCCGAGAACCGCTCCCGGCCCCACGGGCCCAGGATCAAGCTCGGCGTCGAGATCGTGCCCGCGGCCAACGGCACGCCGGAGCCCGACCCGATCGTGTGGCTCGCCGGCGGGCCCGGCGACGACGCGGTCTCCGAGATCCAGCTGGCTCTCAACGGCGGCCTGAACCGCAACCGGGACGTGATCTTCATGTCCCAGCGGGGGACGTACTCCGCGGACCCGCAGCTCACCTGCCCGAACATCGACCGGTTCAACGCCGACGCCCTCGACCTCGTCTTCGGCGCGCCGTCCACCGGGCGGCTGCACGTCCAGGCGACACGGGCCTGCCGCGACGGACTGGCGGACCGCGGGGTCGACCTCAGCGCCTACAACGGCACCGAGAGCGCCGCCGACTACGCCGACCTGCGCGAGGCGCTGTGCATCGAGCAGTGGAACGTGTTCGGCATCTCCTACGGCACCGACCTGGCGCTGCTGTACATGCGCCTGCGCCCCGAGGGCATCCGGTCGGTCGGCATCGACGGCGTCCTACCGCCGTCCCTGGCCGGCGGGGCCGTGACCTGGAAGGCCACCCGGGAGGGCACCGACGGCCTGTTCAAGGCCTGCGCGGACCAGCCCGCCTGCAACGCCCGCTACCCCGACCTGAAGGTCACCTTCGACCGCCTCGTCGGTGAGCTCGAAGCCAACCCCGTCCGTACCACCGTCAGCGTCCCGGGCCGGCCGGGCCCGGTCGAGGTCGTCCTGGACGGCGGGGTCCTGGTGAACTGGCTGGTCTCCGCCACCCACCTGGCGGCCGGCGTGCCCCGTTCCCTCGACGAGCTGGCCCACGGCAACCCGCAGCGGATCGCCGAGCAGTGGGCGGGCGGCAAGCTCAGCCCGCAGGCCGTCGGACGGGTCTCCCACGGGCTCGCCTACGGCGTCTTCTGCCGCGAGTGGACACCGTACGAGAGTCAGGCGGACATCACCGAGGGCGGGCGGCGCGAGTTCCCGTCGTTCCCCGACTCGGTGCTGGCCAACGCCCCGCTGCTCCCCTGGCTGCACGCGGACTGCGAGGCCTGGGACGTTCCCCCGGCACCGCCCTCCGTCCGTGACGTGACGGTCAGTGACATCCCGACCCTCGTCCTGTCCGGCGGCTTCGACGCCCAGACCGCGCCCAGCAGCGGACCGTACGCCGCCCGCACGCTGAGCCGCTCCACCGAGGTCACCGTCCCGTACGTCGCCCACGTGGTGTACGCCGACTCGGCGTGCGCGCAGTCGATCACCGGCTCGTTCTTCGACACCCCGACCGCCCCGGACACGGGCTGCCTGGCGGGCCTCCAGCCGCCGGTGTTCGAGATCGCGCCGTAGCCGAAGTACCCACCGATCGCGGCGGGATCGCCGCGATCGGTGGGCTCGTCTTCGTCGGAGGGGATCGGGGGCCCGCAGGGCGCCGGCACCGCGCCCGGGTCGGTCACCGGAAGGCGGCGAGGCGGGTGAGGGCGTCGGCGGCGGGTTCGACGCGGGCCAGGCGATGGCCGGTGCCGGCCCACAGGTGGATCAGGTCGGTGTCGCCGGCGGCGGTGGCGGCCCTGCGCAGCGGTCCGGTGAGGTGGTGGACCGCCGGGTAGCCGAGCGGGGCGAGCGGTTCGTAGGTGTCGGTGAAGCGGTTGCGCAGGGCGCGGGCGGGGCGGCCGGTGAAGGCGCGGGTCAGCACCGTGCCGGTGAACGCGGGGTCGGCCAGGGCGGCCTTGTGGGGTGCGGAGGCGCCGCTCTCGTGGGTGCGGAGCAAGGCGGTGCCGGCCATCACGGCGTGCGCGCCGGCCCGCAGGGCGTCGGCGGTGTCGGCGGGGGTGGCGATGCCGCCGGTGGCGATCAGGGGCAGCGGGACGGTGTGCCGGACGTCGCTCACCAGGTCGGGCAGGGGGATCGGGGCGAGGGGCCGGGCGGGGGTGAGGGTCGCGGAGTGTCCGCCGGCCGCCGGGGCCTGAACGACCAGCAGGTCGGCGCCATTCTCGGCGGCGGCGAGGGCCTCGGCGGGGGTGGTGACGGATGGGGCGACCAGGCTGCCCGCGTCCTGGAGGGCCCGGACGGTGTCGGGGTGCGGCAGGCCGAAGGTGAAGGAGACCAGCGGGACGGGATCCCGCAGGAGCAGGTCGAGCTTGTCCGCCCAGGCGTCGTCGTCCTCCGTCACGGTGTCGGCGGCGAGGGCGACGTGGTGGCGGTCGGCCTCCGGCCGCAGGGCGCGGGCGTAGGCACGGTAGGCGTCCGGGGCGACGGGGATGGGATTCGGGGCGAACAGGTTGACGCCGAACACCACGCCCGAGGACCGGACCTCGGCGACCTGCGCCGAGAGGTCGGCGGGGGTCCGGTAGCCGCCCGCCAGGAAGCCGAGCCCCCCGGCCAGGGCCGCGGCCCGGACCAGCGCCGGGGTGCTGGGGCCGCCCGCCATCGGGGCGGCCCAGACGGGCAGTGCGGTGGGGAGGGCGGTCAGATCGCGGGGCATCACGGAACTCCGGGGGAGCGGACGGGCGAGGACGGGGGGACGGCGGGGAGCGGAGCGGGGCTTCGCCGTCGACGCTAGACCGTCGGCACCGATCCCCGAAATGCCGGTTACGCTGCGGTCATGCGTACCAGGCATGGCGCGAGGCGGCGATGACGGCTCCCGAGCCCCCGGGCCCCTCGAAGCGTGCGGGCATGCCCGAGCACCCGGATGCGCCCGAACGCGCGCATGTGTCCGAGCGCGCGGGTTCGTCCGAGCAGACCGGAGTGTCGGGCATCGAGCTGCGGCACCTGCGGGCCTTCGCCGCGGTCGCCCGGCACGGCTCCTTCACCCGGGCCGCCACCGAGCTGCTGATCACGCAGCCCGCCCTCAGCCGTACCGTGGCCCAGCTGGAGGCGGGCCTCGGGCTGCGCCTGCTCGAGCGCTCCTCCCGGGGCGTCGCGCTCACCGACGCCGGCGCCGAGTTCCTCGTCCACGCCGAGCGCACCCTCGCCGCGTTCGAGGCGGCGGTCGCCGCCGCGCGCCGCGAGTCCTCCGTGCGGCTCGGCTTCAGCTGGCTGCTGCCCGACCCCTGGGCCCAGCACGCCATCGCCCGCTTCGAACGGGACACCGGCGCCCGCGTCGAACTGGTCCGCTGCGACGACCCGTTGGACGCCCTCGACCGCCGGAGCGTCGACGTCGCCCTGGTTCGCGGCAACCGGCCGGTCGGTGCCGCCGTGCGGATCGTGCACCTGTACGACGAGCGGCGCGTCGCCGTCCGCGCGCGAGGGACGGAAGCCCCCGGTGAGGAGGCCGAAGCCCTGCACTGGCAGGACGCCGCCGCGTGGACCCTGGTCGTCAACACCGCCAGCGGCACCACCGGTCCCTGGTCCTGGCCGCACGGCGGCGGCCCGCGGCGGTTCGTGGAGACCGCGAACTTCGACGAGTGGCTCGAATCGGTGGCCGCGGGGCGCGGCGTCGGCGTCGTCCCCGACGTCGCCGAACGCCGCATCCACCACCCCGCGCTGCGCTTCCTCCCACTGACCGGGGCGCCGCCCACACCGGTCCGCCTCGCGTACCGCCCGGACCCGGGCACCAGTGCCCCCTCCGCCCTGCTCCGCCGCTTCCTCGACGCGGCCGGTCACGCGGCCCGCGATGCGAGGGGCCGGGCGGGCCAGGCAGGCGAGGCGGGCCCGGACGCCGCGCGGGGGAGGTCGGCGAGCTGAGGCCATGCGCGTCCGGCATGGACGCAGCCTGAACGGCATTACCGCCCACCTCCGCGGTCTCCGTACGGTCGACTCCGTGGGTCGGGGCCTCCGGCGCCCCGATGCCCCGACGCCCCGTCAGCCTCCGCGCCGCACCGAACCGGCCGGGCCCGTGCCACCGGCCGGGCCTCCGTCACCGGGGCCGCGAAGCCGTCCGAAGGAGTCCGAGCATGCCCCTCGTCCGCATCGACCTGGTCCGGGGCCGCAGCCCCGAGAAGGTCCGGGCCATCGCCGACGCCGCCCACCGGGCCGTCATCGAGGTCCTGAGGCTTCCCGAGCGCGACCGCTTCCAGATCGTCACCCAGCACGACCCGGAGGAGATCATCGCCGAGGACGTCGGGCTCGGCTTCCGGCGCTCGGCCGGCGTCGTCATCGTCCACGTGTTCACCCAGCGCGGCCGCAGCACCGGGGACAAGCAGCAGCTGTACAAGACGCTCGCCGAGCGGCTCGCCCGGGCCGGCGTCGACGGCAAGGACCTCTTCATCGGCTACTCCGAGAACGGGCCCGCGGACTGGTCCTTCGCCGACGGCCGCGCCCAGTACCTCGAGGGCGACCTCCCCCTCCCCGGCGGCCGCTGACCCGGCTACTCCCACAGGTGGAGGGCGGCCCGTCCTGTGGGTCGACGGCGTACGGCCGGGCGCGCCGTATCGTCGGTGCCATGAGCCGAGGACTGCACCTGGACACCTACCTGCTGGCCTTCGACACCGGGGCCGGGGCCCTGCAGGACCGCACCCGCGCCGGCTACCTGGTGCGCGCCGCCGCCCTGGCCGAGCTCGCCCACCGGGGCGCCGTCGAGGAGGACGGGGCGGGCCGGGTCCGGGTCGTCTCCGGGGCGGCCACCGCGGACCCGGTCCTGGACGAGCTGCTCGCCGAGCTGGGCGGGGCGGCGCGCAGCTGGAAGGTCTGGATCCGGCGCGGCCGCGACGTCACCTTGGAGGCCGTCGAGGAGCGCCTCGCGGTGCTCGGCGTGGTGACGGTGGCGGACCGCGACCCCTACGGCCCGGTCGTGCCGCACCGCCCGGTGACGATGGTCGACCCGCGCGAGGCCCTGGACCTCCAGGTCCGGGTGGCCGAACTGGTCCGCGGCGCCACCCCGGTCACCCGGGCGCCGTTCGCCGACGCCGTCCTCGCGGCGCTGGCCGCCCACGGGCACCTGCGGCTGGTGCTCTCCCGGGACGACCGCCGGGCCCACGCCGACCGGATCTCCGCGCTCACCCACCGGCTCGCCGACCAGGCCCCCGGCCTGGCCAAGGCGGTCGGCGGCCTGAACCTGACCATGATCGCCGCCCAGGGCGGCCTGGGCGGCGGCTGAGCGGGCCGGCCGGTTCGGCCACCGTCGCGGGCGGGCCCCGGCCGAGGTCGAGTCGCCGGTGCGCGCTCCCGGGTCAGCCATCGGCCCCCGGGGTGGCCGCTCCCGTGCCGGGCCGGAGCGGGCCGCCCACGCCCCCGGAGCGGCCTTCGGGGTACCCGTGGTCGCCGAGGTTCTTCTCGAACCCGGCCAGCGCCATGGCCGCCAGGACCGCCAGGACGGCCAGAACGACCGTAGCGATTCCGCAGCCCCTGGCCAGCCGCTCGTTCACGTAGGCCGGGGGGTCGGTGGGAGCCGGGTCCTTGTCCATGTGGCCACGATAGGAAGCGTCCGGGCCCGGATTCATGAGCCCGGGTACTCAACGAGCGGCTGAGTAGCCTTCCCCGGCTTCGTCCGCGCCTCGACGGACAACCTGCCGGCCGCCGCCCGGACCGCCGACGCGGACACGTTCGCCTGCCCGCCACCCCGATCCGGCCGATCACCGCCGAGGACGTGGCCGCCGCGGTGGCGGAGGTGGCCGGTGACGTCCTGCTCCGCGCTTCGGCTAGCCTCCCCCCTCGTGGACCTTCCCCCCGAGCCCCCGACCCTGCGTGTCTTCGTGGCACTCGCGCCGCCCGACGACGCCAAGGACGAACTGGCCCGCGCCCTGCGGCCCGCCTACGCCGGGTACCCGCGGCTGCGGTGGAACCGGATCGAGGACTGGCACATCACCCTGGCCTTCCTCGGCGAACTGCCGGTCACGGCGGTGCCGCCGCTGCGGTCGGCGCTGGCCGCCCTGGCCGCGTCGCGCCCCGCGCTGCGGCTGCGCCTGCGCGGCGGCGGCCACTTCGACGAGCGGCTGTTGTGGAGCGGGATCGACGGGGACCTGGACGGGCTGCACCTGCTCGCCACCGACGTCCGGGAGCTGGTCAGGTCCCGCGGGATCGCGTTCCGGGAGCGCCCGCTGTACCCCCACCTGACGCTGGCGCGGTCCCGCCGCGACGACGCGGTCAGCGTGCCGCTGGCCGCGGCCGGGCTGACCGGGTTCGCGGGCCGGCCGTGGCGGACCGAACGCCTCCACCTGGTCGGCAGCAACATCGGCCGCGGCCCCGGGCCGATCCGCTACCGGGACATCGAGGCCTGGCCGCTCGGCGGGGCCGTCCGGGCCGGGGACGACGGCGGCGCTCCCGCATGAGCGGTCAGTCCCCCTGGGACCACGCGGCGCACGGCAGGGACAGGTAGACGCCGAAGTCGACGAGCCCGGTGGCGGCGTGGAGGTCCGCGTGGAGCCTGTCCACCCGTTCCTGGCGGTCGGCCTCCCTGCTGGCGGTCCACTTCGACCTGATCTCGATCACCACCGGCAGGCCGCTGCGGTCCAGCGGCCCCAGCGGGCGGAAGCGGATCTCGACGTCCCCGGGTCGCAGGTCACCGTCGTACGGCTCCTCGGGGCACTCCACGGCCAGGGACACCAGGTGCGGCAGCGCGGCGCCCACCTCGCGCAGGAGCGGCTCGGGCACGGTGGGCGCGTAGGTCACTTCGACGAGCGGCATGCTCCGCACCCTAACCGCAGCCCCGCCCGGCCGGAGCGCCGCCCCCGCCGCCCCGCTCCGGCGGACGGCGTCAACGGGCCCGACCGCGCCGCGCGTTGACGTTCCGCTCGCCGCCGTGATCCGGATCGACCAGGTCCTGCACGGGTCCGGGCTGACCGTCGTCGGCGTCTCCGAGCACGTGCTGCCGCGCAGTGACCACCGCGCCGTGGGGGTCGAACTCGCGGCGCCGCGCCGAGTGTTGCGCCGAGCGTCGCGCTGTCCGGGCCGAGCGGCGGTCAGCGCCCGAGGACGGCCTTCAGGGCCCGGGCGGTGGCGCGCGGGAAGGCGGTGTTCCCGTTGTGGCCGCCGGGGAGGACGGCTGGCTCCGTGCCGAGCAGTTCCGCGAGCGCCAGCGCGCAGCGGTAGGTGTGCACCGTCGGGCGGGTGGTGGCGCCGGTGGCCGGGACGATCCGGGTGGCGCCGGCGGCCTTCGCGGCCCGGGCGATCTCCGCGGGTCCGAAGCCGTCCGTGGTGACGGCGGTGAACTCGGTGGCGATGAAGAAGTCGAAGTTGGCCAGCCGGCGGGGCGTCATGGGCTGCGGGGTGAGGCCGTCCTCGGCCGGATCGTGGGCCGGGTCGATCCCGAGGTGCCGGGCGATCGCCGGGAAGGCGGCCGCCATGCCGCCCTCGGCGTGGGCCCGCTGGATGGCCAGCAGTTCGCCGGTGTGCTCGGCCCGTACGTCGGCGGGCAGCAGGTTCGGTGTGACGGGCTCGTGGGCGATGAGCGTGTCCAACGCGCCCGGGTGGCGGGCGGCGACCTGCAGACCGATCGCTGCGCCCATGCTGAACCCGGCCATCAGGGCCGGTTCGCCGCTCACCTCGGCGAGCAGCCGGGCGACGTCGTCGGCGTGGTCGGCCATGCTGACGGGGGCGGCCGGGTCGTCGAGGACGCTGCGGGACAGGCCCCTGCGGTCGTAGGTGACCACGGTGAAGGCGTCGGCGAGGTGCGGGACGAGGTCGACGGTGCGGTCCGCGTCGCCCTCGCCGCTCTGCGCGAGCAGCAGCACGGGCCCGCGGCCCTCGACCCGGTAGTGGAGCGTGGCGCCCGGGACGCCGAGCGTGCGGACGGTGGCGGCGGTCCGGTCGGTGGTCGGGTCGGTGGTCATGGCGTGTTCCCCCTCGGTCGGTTGCCGGTGGCGCTTCCCTCCCGGCCCTGCGACGGTATCGCATCGGAATAGATACATCAAGATAGATGCATCTCATTCAATGCATCTATTGCGATGTACCCTGACGGGCATGAACGGAGTAGAGCTGTTCCTCCTGGGCCGCACCCTCATGAAGATCGGCGAACAGGCGATGCCCCAGCCGGCCTCGTCGAACTCGTCGGCCCTGTCGGACCCGTCGGGCCCGTCGGACCGGTCCGACCGGCCGGAGACGGGCGGCGTGCGCGGCTCGGTCCGCTCGGTCCTGGTCACCCTGGGCGACGTCGTCGCTCACCCCGGGACGACCGTGGGGGAGATCGCCGCCCGCACCGGCCTGCCGCAGAGTCAGGTCTCCACCGCCGTCGCCCGCCTGGTCGAGGCGGGCTCCGTCGACACCGAGCCCGACCCGGCCGACCGCCGTCGCCGGCTCGTCCGCCCGGCCGCGAACCCGTCCGCCCGGGTCGCCGAGGTCCGCGCCACCACCATCGACGCCGCCCTCGCCGCCGCCCTCACCACCGCCGACGGGACCGCCCCGGACCCGCAGGTGCTCCACGAGGTGGCCACCGCCCTCGACACCCTGGCCCGGCACCTCACCCCCGCCGCCGCCCGCCCCCGCTGAAGCAACTCGGCTTGGCGCCGGCCCAGCCGAGGAACGCCCCGAGGACCTTCTCCTGGGAGATCGTCAAGGTCTGGAAGTGCTGATCGGGCACGCCGTCCCGCTATTCGAGCTGGTAGGTGTTGTTCTAGCGGAGCCAGACCTGGATGTACCAGCTGCCCGGCCGCTCCGCGTCCACTCGCTCCACGATCATGTAGGAGTTGCCACGCCGCAGGTTGGCCAGCATGGTCCCGGTGATGGGCTTGGTGGCGCGCTTCACCACGTGGCGGCGCTCGTTGGTCGCAATCAACATGGCCCGATCATCCAGCAACGGGCTGACACCGTTGGGTGAGGCCCTGAGCAGGGCGGACAAGGTTCGATGGCACGAACCGTGCGGTGGTCCAACTTCCATGGCAATCGGTCAAGGATCAGTGGCACAGCATCGCGGACCCGCAGATGTCGGCGCCCGTCACCGAGGAGCAGCTCGCCGTCGCCGAGCGCCACCTCGGCCGGCCGCTGCCAGCGGACCTGCGGGCGCTCTACCTGGAGGCCGACGGGGACGGCGGCAGCCAGGCGGTGCTCGGCCGGTACAGCTGGATGCCGCTCGACGCGGCCCAGGCCACGCGCGACGACTGCATCGGCGTCCCGACCTGGTTCGGCTGGCAGCTCGGCTGGAAGCGGGTGGTCTTCGACGCCGAACCGCCGAACACGGAAAGCCTCCTGACGCTGCGCCCGGGCGGGGTCTCGGGACGGCACGGGGGTGGCGCTTCGCCGTTGGCAGGTTCCGGTCCGCCGTCGTGCCCGCGTCCGGACCGGCTGGGGCGTCGGCCGGGACGTCGGGCTGCCCGGGCCGGGCCCACCTGCGGCGGCCCCGGCCACAGTGGCGGCGGCTCCACGGCGGTGGTCAGTCGGCCTTGCGGCACGTACTTGGGTACCTACTCCCAGCGGACATGAGTATCCGTTCGCTGCCGAGCTGGGGACCGAGCCGGGAGCATGGCTGCATGAGCGAATCTATGGCCGTCGTGAACCGCCCGACCAGGTCCGCCCGCGGGAACTGGTGGAAGGCCCCGATGATCTCCAGCCTGGTGAACGGGCTCCTTCTGCCGCTGGTCACCGGTATTCGAGGCTTCGCCGAGATGGCGACCGACCCGTGCAATGGACCGCATGACTGCCCCACCACCTTTGCGCAGTTGCACTTCGCGGACTACACGCTGCGCGCGGTCGTGGTTTTGATCGTCCTGCAATGGCCCGCCGCCTACCTTCTGCCCAAGGCGCGGGTGGTGATCTCGCTTGTCCCGGCGGCGGCAACGGCAGCAGTCCTGTTGACGATCCTCAGCCTCAAGCCCGGGGCGTAAGGGCTGCGCCGCAATGACCGTCACAGCTCCGGAAACGGCGGGATGTGGTCCATCACCTGCAGCAACCTTCTTGCGGCTGCGGCATCCTCCGGCCGTGCGGAGGACGCTACGCCTTCGATGACTGAGCGGCCCGCGAAGACGGCTGTCCTTGCGGCCGCCTCCCAGCCGGGTTGCTGCCGGTAGCTCGTGTCGCGCTTGGTGCCCGCGGCCGCCGCAGCGGCGGAGTGCCACTGGTCGGTCTGGCAGATGGCTTCCAGCAGGTCCAGCAGTTCGGCCTTGCACGCCACGTGCGGAGCTCCTGCCAGCTCTACAAGGAACGGTACGGCGGGGGCTGTGGCCTCGCTGACGACGAACCCGAGCGCACAGACGGCATCGCCCAGTTCCCCGATCGCGGCGCGGGCCGTGTCCTCGTCCCCGTAGGCGATCCGGGAGAGGAGCGGAGGAATGCCGCCGGCCGGAGCCCCTGTCGCGTCACGAAGGGCCGCCCAGTGAACCCCGGAGACACTCCTCAACAGACTCCCCACACCCTGCTCCTCATCAGAATCCTCGCGCCGGCTCCACCGGTGCTCTGACCGTGCTCCGGCTACTGGTACTCCAGCCAGGCGTCCCCCCGCAGGCACGGCCGCAGGACCTGACCGTCGTCGGCCGCCTACCCGCCAACCTCGGGAACGCCTCCTGACGCTGCGCCCGGGCGGGGTCTCGGGACGGCATGCGGGTGGCGCTCACCTGCTCCGGTGGTCGTTGGGGGCGAGCCGGGGGGCGGAACCGGGGGGCTCGGACCCCGGCGAGGAAGGCGAGTTTGCAGACGCGGTGGCGCTGGCCGGCGTAGGGGGTGAGGAGCAGTGGACCGGGGGCCGGCGTCACTCTGCGCCCGGTAGGGGGAACCCGGGTGTTCGGTGCGTCCCGACTGAGTAGTCGCGCCGATGTGCGACTCCGGTTCGGGCGGTGGAATCGGGCCATGGACACCCTTCCCACCGGATCCGCGTCGCGGTCCCATGACCGCGACGCGTGGAAGTTCCCGCTCGTCGCGACGGTTCTGCTGCCGATCTCCCAGGTTCTCTACTGCTACTTCGCCCTCGTGCGCGCGGTCACGGTCGACCAGTGCGTGCCGCGGGGAGCCTGCGGGCGGGACTGGGGCCCGCAGTACGACGCCGCCCACGGCCTGGCGGGTGTACAGGTCGTGCTCATCGCGGCCGCCTGGATGCTGCCGCGCCGCACGCGGTGGGCTCCGTGGCGCTTCGTCGCGTCCGCTGTGAGCGTGCTGTGCGGCCTGGCGTGCAGCGTGGTGATCCAGGACGTGGGTTGAGGGCCAGGGAGGCGTGCGGACGAGCGCGGCGCGACGCCCGGTAGGACCGTTCCGGTGCTTCGCGCGGCGGCCCCGCACCGCGGAGGAGCCGGTGCGAGCCGGGCGGTCGCGCCACCAGGGCGCCACCAGGAGGAGCCGCAGCAGTTCCGGCGGGCCGATCGCGACCGGAGCCGCGCCGGCCGCCGTGCACACACCCGTGCGCCGTTCCTCCGGTTCGTGTCAGCCGATCGACGCCGCCACCGCCTGCCCGGCCTGACGCGGGCGTCGTGCGCGCCCAGGCTCCGAGGACCGGCCGGGCGGGCGACCTGCTGGCGTGGGACGGCGTGTGCCTGCCGCGCGCCGGGGCCACGGCCGGGCTACACGTGCCCCGGCTGCGCGAATGTCACGCCGGGTGATTCGTCGTCAGACGGGTTACAACCGTGGAATGGTCCGATTCCCCGCCCCCGCTCCCGCCCCCTCCCGCGTGGCCCCGCCGCCCGCGCCCGCCCCGCAGCCCCGCGCGGCACGTACGGCCCGCCGGGCACGGCCCCTGGTGGCCGGCCTGCTCGCCCTGGCCGCCGTCGGCGCCGCGCCGGCAGCCCACGCCCGATCCGACGACGGCACCGCCGCGAGCGTCGTTCCGGCCAGCGCGCTGGTCCTGCAACGCCAGTTCACCGCGGCAGCCGAGGAGTTCGGCGTCCCGCCCGGCCTGCTGCTGGCGCTGGCGTACCAGGAGAGCCGCTGGGAGTCCCACCAGGGCGCGCCCAGCACCACCGGCAACTACGGCGTCCTCGGGCTGACCCAGGTCGACGTCGCCGCCGAGAACGCCGCCGCCCCCGGCGGGACGGCCACCGCACGACGCGGCGAGGACCGACCCCGTCCGGCCCGGCCCGCCCGGCCCCGGATCGTCGACTCCCCGGCCCTGCACACCCTCCAGGCCGCCGCCGACCTGATCCACCGCCCGGCGGCCCAGCTGCGCACCGACAGCGCGCAGAACCTTCGCGGCGGCGCCGCCCTGCTGGCGCGCTACCGGCAGCAGAGCGGTGCCGCCCACCCCGCCGCCGCGGACCCCGCCGACCCCGCCCACTGGTACCCCGCCGTCGCCCGGTTCGGCCAGGCCGGGCGGACGGGAGAGGCCGGAGAGGAAGCCGGCCGCGCCTTCGCCGACCGTGTCTACGCCACCTGGCGCCAGGGCCTTTCGCGCACCACCTCCGAGGGCCAGTGGCTCACCCTGCCCGGCGTACCGGACCTCGCCCTCCCCGGACCGCCTCCGCTCCCCGCGCGCCCGGCTCCCTCGACGTCGGCCCAGACCCCCGAGTGCCCGCCCGGGCTGGGCTGCGACTTCATCCCCGCCGCCTACGCCCTGACCGACCCCGGCGACCCCACCTCCTTCGGCAACTACAACCCC